>NZ_JBFTLO010000007.1:0-198778 GCF_056396485.1 Psychrobacillus sp. 05T411
GGGTGAGTGGGTGAGTGATGAGCCTTCACCGCCRCTTGCGCGTACGTTGTGAAGTCTCATCTTACTCAGGCAGAGGAACAAAGGCTAAGAACGCCACATCGTGTGGCAACGCCTTCGTGACCAACATCGTGTTGGCCTCCACTGGAGTCGCCGCCTGTAGCGAAAATCAATGGAAATGGCTAAATTATTGAGATCCCATATTAACAATAAATGGTTGAACGAGACAATATCCACTGCGAACGCGACAATCTTGCCTTTGAACACGACAAACTAGTCGAGTGGATGCCGGCCAGGCGTGTTCGACGGGCTTTAAGACATATAATTCCTATAATATATCGGAATTATAATTGTCTCACATCAAGTAAAGAGCCATTTTGAGAATTGGTTGCTTTCACGAGTAATTTGGTTGCTCTCGTGCTGATTTAGTTGCTTTCTTAGTATAACTGGTTGCTCCCAGTCATCGGTTGGTTGCCCTAATCCATTTACTGGATGCATGCAATGGAAAAACTGGTTAAAATTTTGTTTTTTCAACTGGTATGCACAGATAAGTCTGTAGTTTCCATTAATTTCAGCTTAATCCCATGGAAAGCGTCCGACCTGCAGCGAAAATCCCAGCGGATACCTCATTCAACTCACTACGTCGCAGTTTCCCTAATATGTGTGTCATTCCATTCATTGTTCCCGTCCCCATTTGCTAAATCGGACCAGAAACAGACACCTTAGCACTTTTGTTTGTGTTCGTACAATCCAACTTGCGAACACGGCATACAACCACATAGTAAATAAAAAAATCTTTCTTTAAACAGGGGCTACATGATTGAGATAATGTGTTATACTAATTACAAGTTGTAAAATATAAAGTATCACACAGTTACAGGAGGATTTTCACATGACAGCTTCAATTGCAATAAATGGTTTTGGACGTATTGGACGAATGGTATTTCGCCAAGCGATTGTACAGGAAGAATTAAACGTTGTGGCAATTAATGCAAGGTATCCTTTAGAAACATTAGCACATTTAATCAAATATGACTCAACACATGGTACTTTTTCTGGAGAAGTAACGATAGAAGAAAATGCGCTTGTTGTAAATGGCAAACGAGTACAAATCGTGAATGATCGTGATCCAGCGAATTTACCTTGGAAAGAGTTGAATGTCGATATCGTAATCGAGTCAACGGGGAAATTTAATGATGGACATAAAGCAAGTGCTCATTTAGCAGCTGGAGCGAAAAAAGTAATCATCACTGCTCCTGCTAAAAACGAAGATGCAACGATCGTGATGGGTGTAAATGAGGAAAAATTAGATTTAGCAAAGCACCATATAATATCTAATGCAAGTTGTACAACAAATTGTTTAGCACCAGTTGCAAAAGTATTAAATGACACATTTGGAATTGAAAATGGGTTAATGACGACGGTTCACGCATATACAAATGATCAAAACAATTTAGATAATCCGCATAAGGATTTGAGACGCGCTCGTTCATGTGGGCAATCTATTATTCCAACTTCTACAGGTGCAGCAAAAGCGCTTACATTAGTGTTGCCAGAATTGGAAGGCAAAATTCACGGGATGGCACTTCGTGTACCTACTCCGAATGTATCTTTAGTTGATTTAGTCGTAGATTTACAAAGAGATGTTACGGTTGAAGAAGTAAATGCAGCATTTATCCAAGCTTCTGAGGGGGCTATGGAAGGAGTTTTAGGGTTTACGACTGAGCCCTTAGTTTCTATTGATTTTAATACATCTACTCTTTCCTCAACTGTCGATGGATTAACTACTATGGTTATTGGTGATCGTAAAGTAAAGGTACTTGCTTGGTATGATAACGAGTGGGGTTATTCTGCACGTGTAGTTGATCTGACGAAAAAAGTAGCGTCTGGTCTTAAAGTAGTTTCAAGTTTATAAGAACAAAATTCTCTTTCTAAATTTTTTTAGAAAGAGAATTTTTTATTTGTTGCTTATTTTATCGATACGTCATATAATGATAATCGTGTACTTCACGTACATGGACTACTTAAAGGGTTAGGACCTCTTTGGACTAACTTTCCCCCGTGGTAGTCAACTTTGATTGTTATTTTCTAAACTAAAACTTATCAAAGGGGGAAACGGACATTGGAAACAATGGGACGTCACATTATTGCAGAACTATGGGAATGCGATTTCGACAAACTTAACGATATGCAATTTATCGAGCAAACATTTGTTGATGCTGCATTGAAATCTGGTGCAGAAGTCAGAGAAGTTGCATTTCACAAATTTGCACCACAAGGTGTAAGTGGAGTCGTTATAATTTCCGAATCACATTTAACGATTCACAGCTTTCCAGAGCATGGTTATGCGAGCATTGATGTGTATACATGTGGTGATTTAGATCCATCAATTGCAGCTAGCTATATTGCAGATGCTCTTAATGCTGGAATACGCGAAACGATTGAAATGCCTCGTGGTATGGGTCCAGTTAATGTACCTAAGTCACGCATGACAGTTCAAGCGTAATAACTTAGCCAAGATGACTTAGCAGAGGAAGCGATTCCTCTGCTTTTTCGACTTTAACTTGCTTCACAAGGGAGCCCAAGCTCCCTTGTGAAGCAAGTTAAAGCCTCCGGCGGATGTCACAAATTTTGTAAKGTGTCGAGGAAGGCAGTCTAAGTTCGCGACTTCCTGCTCCTGCGCAAAGCTCGTCGCAAAAGAACTTTTGTCGCAACGACTGCAATGTCTTTCTGCGACGAGTAACCGCAGGAGCATGACCTACATCCTGTAGACCTCGAACGCAATTCAAAATTTGGACGCAATTACGCCAAGTCGTAATTGATGAGAGAATATTGTTATAATAGATATACAAATTCATGTAAGGAATTAGGTGAAACTAATATGAGATGTCCAACCTGTCAATATAATGGTACGAAAGTGGTTGATTCTAGACCGATCGATGATAATAAGGCGATTAGAAGAAGAAGAGAATGCGAAGATTGTGGATTTCGGTTTACAACCTTTGAGAAGGTAGAAGAAACTCCTTTAATCGTTGTGAAAAAAGACGGTTCACGTGAGGAATTTAGTCGCGAGAAAGTACTTCGAGGTCTGATACGTGCATGTGAGAAAAGACCAGTCGCATTAGATCAACTGGAAGATATCGTGTTTTCGATAGAAAAAGAATTGCGAAGAGCGGGAAATTCCGAAGTGAAATCGGAGGAAGTTGGCGAAAAAGTAATGGACAAGCTTGCTGAAGTAGATGAAGTCGCTTACGTTCGATTCGCTTCTGTTTATCGTCAATTTAAAGATATAACTGTTTTTATAGAAGAATTAAAAGAAATAATAAAAAAGAATCCAACATTATAGGTAGCAAGAGAGTAGGTGCAACAGTCCATGTTATATAAGGAGCTTCAGCCAGCAGACATGTATATGATTCGCTTGCCATATTCTTTTTCAGATTATGATCGCCAATTATTAACATTATTTTATCAACCACTAGTTGGTGCAGAAAGCATCAGCCTATACTTAACGTTATGGGCAGATGGAGAAGCAAAAAAGAACGAAGGATTACCCCATTATCAACTAATGAATGTATTAGGTGTTTCCATCGGCAAAATTTTTCATGCGAGAATTGCATTAGAAGCAATTGGATTACTTCGTACTTGGCAAAAGTCAGAGAATGATGGTCGGGTCTTTTATTATGAGTTAACTGCCCCGCTTGATGCAGAGTCTTTTTTAAAGGATCCATTATTATCGATGTTTTTGTTAGGGAAAATTGGGGAAAATGCATATAAACAATTACGCAGCAGATTTATCCAACCTTCGAATTGGCGTGATGGATTTACAGATGTTTCCCGAACGTTTATGGATGTCTTTAAACCCTCATCCAAAACAGGGAATGCTATTTCATATGCAGATGAATTCCAATCTAAACAAAGAATGGATTCTCTTCCTTTTTACTTCGATCAATTTGATTTTGCATTATTACAAGAAGGGTTGTCGGAACAACTTGTACCAAAATCGGCGATGACGATAGAGGCAAAAGAAGTAATTGCAAAACTAGCTTTTTTATACAACCTGCATCCAGTGGAAATGCAAAAAGTAGTTATACTAGCATTAGATGATGAACTTCACCTGTCTGAGGCAAGGTTAAAAAAAGCATGTGCTGATTACTATAAATTAACTGTTTCGAAAACCGCTCCCGCTATTGAGAAAATCGAACAATTAACTAAACCGGAACTTGAAAAGAGCCAGCCCATATCGAAAGAAGAAGAACTTATCCATTATTTAGAAACTACTGCTCCAGTAATTGTATTAAAAGATATCGCGAACGGTAAAGAACCTATTTTAGCAGATGTACAGTTGGCTAATCATTTTGTCACCCATTTTAAAATGCCAATCGGTGTTGTCAATGTGTTGTTGCAATATGTACTACTTCGAACGGATATGAAACTAACGAAAAATTATGCAGAAAAAATTGCTTCCCATTGGATGCGAAAAGACGTGAAAACAGCAAAACAGGCGATGGATCTTGCAAGAAGCGAACATGAACAATATATAAAATGGAAAAGTGAAGGGTCTAAGCAGAAATCTTATTCGAAAAAACCCGTGCGCGAAGAAAAAGTGCCGGATTGGTTTTATAAAAAAGATGGAGAAACAAAGCTATCTGGCAATGAAACAAATGGTATTCAAAATATAGATGAAGAAAGACAAAAACTGTTGGCGGATTTGAATGCATTGAAGAGGTAGGTGGAAAAAATGGAGCGTATAAATGAAACGTTAAAAAGAATGGTACAAACACCGGAATTTTCAACTAGGCTAGATGAAATGAAACAAGAAGTGTTGGAAGATCCAGGTGTACAAAAATTTTTAGAAGAAAATGCATCCGACATATCAAAACGTATCGTAGATCGGGGATTAAGTAAGTTATATGAATATAAATCACAGTCGCATGATTGCGGTTCTTGTGAATCTTTAGAGCAATGCCAGAATTATATGAAAGGCTATGAGCCGAAACTAGTTTTAGAGCGTGGCCTAATTGATTTAGAGTATATTCGTTGTCGCCGAGGAGTTATAGAGGATGAGCGAAGAAAAGTGACATCCATGATTGATAGCATACATATGCCAAAAGAGGTCATGGAAGCACGTCTTAGCAACGTAGACGTGAATGATAATAGTAGAGTAGTTGCCGTTCGGGCTGCTATTGACTTTTTGGAGGAATGGGGTCGAACGAATTCATTACCTAAAAAAGGACTTTATATTCACGGTAAGTTCGGTGTAGGGAAATCCTATTTACTAGGTGCTTTAGCCAATGAATTAGCGAGTAGACATATTCATTCTGTCGTTGTCTACGTTCCTGAATTTTTGCGGGAGATGAAACAATCCATTCAAGATCATTCACTTTCCGAGAAGATAGAGTTCGTCAAAAATGCACCTGTCTTAATGTTAGATGATATTGGGGCAGAAGTTATGTCAAGCTGGACAAGAGATGAAATTTTGGGGACTATTTTGCATTATCGAATGTCGGAACAGCTACCTACATTTATGACGTCCAATTTCAATTATAGTGAGTTAGAACATCATCTATCGGTTACGCAACGAGGAGAAAAAGAAGTAGTGAAAGCTGGACGGATTATGGAACGAATTCGTACACTTACGATTCCAATTTCACTTCAAGGCAAGAATTGGAGAGATTCATAATATTTCTTTCAAACCAAAAATGATAGGAACTATTGGAGAACGAGGATATTTCTTCGTTCTTTTTTCTATTTTATTCTGACTGTTAACTCAAATTTTATAATCGATAATAATTTCTATTGCTTTTAAATTATTATCAATTATAATTATAAATGAAATTGATAATCGTTATCATCTTGAGTTTCAATTATTATTAAGGAGAGAAAAGAATGAGAAAAATAATTAGTTTATTGGTGATGAGCTTATTGCTTATCCTTGCAGCTTGTGGAAATGAGACAAGTGAACCTGCAAAGACAACTAGTACTACAAAAAAAGAGGAATCAGTTACAGAAAGTACAGAGAGTAAAGAAGTCAATTTATATACTAGTCGCCATTATGATGTGGATGATGAGTTATACGCTAACTTTGAAAAAGAAACTGGTATCAAAGTAAATGTAATTAAAGGCGAAGCGGACGAGTTATTAGAACGTATTAAACGTGAAGGAGATGCTACACAAGCAGATCTTCTGTATACAGCGGATGTTGGACGTCTATTTCGCGCAAAAGAAGAGGGAGTTCTACAGTCTGGTTCAAGTGAGCTATTAGACAAACAAATTCCAAAGAAATTTCAAGATAATGATCAAATGTGGTATGGTTTAACGAAACGTGCCCGTGTTATTATATATAATAAAGACAAAGTTAAACCTGAAGAATTATCAACTTATGAAGCATTAACGGAAGACAAATGGAAAGGCCGTGTGCTTATTCGTTCGTCGGAAAACGTATACAACCAATCTTTACTTGCTTCTTTCATTGACATTAATGGGGAAGAAAAAGCAAAAGAATGGGCAGAAGGAATTGTTGCTAATTTAGCTCGTAACCCTGAAGGGGGAGATCGCGACCAAGCAAAAGCGATTGCTGCTGGAATTGGTGATGTTGCTATAATGAATACTTACTATTACGGTCAAATGCTGAATTCAGAAGATCCGGAAGAAGTAAAAGTTGCGGAAGGACTAAGTGTTTTCTTCCCAAACCAAGAAACTACAGGAACGCATGTTAATATTAGTGGAGCAGGAATTGTAAAGCATTCCAAAAATAAAGATAATGCTATTAAGCTTCTAGAGTTTTTGTCAGCTCCAGAAGCACAAGGAACATTTGCAACTGCAAACTTTGAATATCCTGTAAACGTTAATGTTGAGTCTTCAGATCTTCTGAAGTCTTGGGGGGATTTTAAAGAACAAGATATTCAGCTTTCTGTTTTAGGTGACAATAACGCTAAATCTATTATGATTTTCAATGAGGTTGGTTGGAAATAATAAAGAGTACTCCCTTGCTGATATATTCGGCAAGGGGTTTCTTGCTATTATAAACTGAGGTGTTTTCTTCCATGAAGAGGCTTATGCTAAATGTAAATAGCTGGACTGTTTCAGCGACGTGCATAATTATTTTATTATTTTTACCTAATTTAACAATTTTGAAAGGTATTATTACTCCTTCTAATGAAAATTGGGAGCATATGAAAGAATTCGTTTTAAAAGATTACATACAAACATCTGTAATATTAGTAGTTTTTACAGCAATTTTTAGTATTGTAATAGGATTAAGTCTTGCTTGGCTTATTGCGCAATATCAATTTCCATTAAGAAACTTTTTTAAATGGGCATTAATTTTGCCTTTAGCCATACCTCCATTTATTGGAGCATATACATATCACGGAATTGTAAATTATACTGGAGTAATACAAAAGACGCTGCGCAATGAATTTGATATTACAGTTAACCCAGTTTATTTTGATATAATGAACATTCCAGGTGCAATATTTATTTATACGTTATTTTTGTATCCTTATGTTTACACCATTACACGTATTTTTTTATCCAATCAATCTGCTTCATTGATCGAAAGTGCTAAGATTCTTGGGAAAGGACCTTGGCAAATTTTCTTTCAAATAGTAATTCCAATCTCTAGAGTTGCAATCATTGGAGGATCAAGTTTAGTAGTACTTGAAGTTTTGAATGATTACGGTGTTGTAAAATATTTTGGTATTCAAACATTTAGTACGGCAATATTTCAAACATGGTTTGGATTTGGAGATATTGAAACCTCCCTTAAACTTGCCGCTTCATTGATGGGATTTGTTATATTGATTTTAGTTTTCGAAAAGCTACTTAGAGGTAAAAAGCAGTTCAGTTTTGCTTCAACTAAAGTAAAGCCATTACCATTAATAAAGCTAGGAGGATTGAAAGCTTTATTTGCAACTTCCTATGTATTAATTATTTTTAGTTTCGCATTTTTAATACCAGTCGCTCAATTAGTGAGTTGGTTTATATTAACTTTTGGAAAAATTCCTACAGATCAATTTTTCCAGCATATTAAAAACTCGGTTTTTGTAGCTGGGGTTAGTGCCGCAATTATCATATTTTGTGCACTCATTATCGGAAACTTCAGTCGTATAGTCAAAGGGAAGTATGTAAAAATACTGCCTAAGATTACCGTGCTAGGTTATTCAATTCCTGGAGCAGTTATTGCCGTTGCAGTCGTTACTACGTTTGTTGCCTTAGATCGCTTTCTCTCTCCTCTTTATGCAGTTATGAGGATAGATTCAAAGCTTGTACTAAGTGTGAGCATTGTCATGTTAGTTACTGCTTATATCATCCGATTTTTTGCTATTGGTTATAACGCAATAGAATCTGGCTATGATAAAATTGGTAAAGATTTTAGTCACGCATCTCGCATACTTGGGGCTGGCTTAATGAGAACTTTTGTCAAAGTAGACCTTCCAATGATGAAAGGTGCCATAATAAGCGGGTTTATCCTTGTGTTTATTGATATTATGAAAGAAATTCCGTTAACTTTAATATTACGCCCCTTTAACTTTGATACGCTTGCAACAAAAGCTTTTCAATATGCAAGTGATGAAAGAATCATGGAAGCTTCTCAAGCTTCTATATTTATTATTACGATAAGTGCAATTGCAATTTTTGTATTTCATTTTTTACTTGAAAAGGAGCCGAAATAAGATGTTTATAGCAATTAAAAATGTATGCTTTTCTTATTCCAACTCAAAAGAAAATGCAATTGATGAGTTCAGTATGACAATTGAAAAAGGGGAAGTCATTTCTATTTTGGGAAGAAGTGGTAGTGGTAAAAGCTCGATTTTACGTATTCTTGCCGGGTTAGAATTGCMAACTAAAGGTACATTTACGATAGGTGACAATGTATTATTTAGTTCTAATATTTTTGTTCACCCGGAGAAGCGTGGGATTGGTTTAGTTTTTCAAGATTATGCTCTTTTTCCTCATATGACAGTGACCGAGAATATTAGGTTTGGTTTATTTAGATTAAGTAAAAAGGAAAAAGAAAAAAGAATAAAAGAAGTTTTGGAATTAGTAGAACTAACAGGCTTTGAAAAAAGGTACCCGTATCAATTGAGTGGCGGTCAGCAGCAGCGGGTTGCTCTTGCACGGGCACTTGCACCAAAGCCAAATCTTTTACTTTTAGACGAACCTTTTTCTAATTTGGATGCTGAATTACAGTATAAAATTCGAAAAGATTTACGTGATATATTAAAAAAAGCTAATATTACATCGATTTTTGTAACACATGATGAAAATGATGCCCATGCTTTAGCAGACCGAATTGTGAAAATTGATAAAGGGAAAATTGTCAAGATTGGTAGACCTTGTGATATGTTAGGTGTGTCAATCAAACAAGAAGTAACGCGGTAAAAAGTCCGATAAGTAATATTCACTTGCAATTTTTTAAACATACCAGTATACTTTTTTCTATAAGAATAAGTAAATGCGTTGAAGAGGACAACAATCAGTTTGTACGACTTTTTAGAGAGAGAAGCCTTGGCTGTAAGCTTCTTAAGTATCGGCAATCGATTTACCACCTCCGAGCAGTAGTTGTGAATTTCAAGTAGCAATTACCGGTCACCGGCCCGTTAGCCGATGCAGAGCTTCGTCTACATTTTTGTGGTAGACAGAAGAAGGGTGGAACCACGATTTGAACCTCGTCCCTTTTTAGGGATGAGTTTTTTTTGCGTTTTCCAAAATTATTTTACAAGGAGTGTTCAACATGGCCGAAGTTATTAAGTTAAAATTTCCAGATGGAGCAGTAAAGGAATTTCCGATTTCGATAACTACAGAAGAAATTGCACAATCTATTAGTCCTGGATTACGTAAAAAAGCATTAGCAGGTAATCTAAGTGGACAACTAATCGACCTAAAAACACCGATTACAACGGATGGGGAAATAGCGATTATTACGCCAGAATCGGTAGAAGCAATAGAAATTCTTCGTCACAGTTCAGCTCACTTACTTGCACAAGCGATTAAGCGTTTGTTTAAAGATGTGAAACTTGGAATTGGCCCAGTCATCGAAAACGGTTTTTATTATGATATTGATTCACCTGAACCGATTACTGCAGAAGACTTCCCGTTAATCGAAAAAGAAATGAAAAAAATCATTAACGAAAACATCGAAATAGTACGCCACGACGTTTCCCGCGCGGAAGCTTTCGAGAAATTTAAAGAAGACGAATACAAAGTAGAACTTCTAGAAGCTATACCAGAAGGCGAACAAGTATCTATTTACGAGCAAGGTGAATTTTTCGACCTTTGCCGTGGAGTACATGTACCATCTACAGGTAAGTTAAAAGAATTCAAATTACTAAGTATCGCAGGAGCATATTGGCGCGGAAATAGCGACAACAAAATGTTGCAACGTATTTACGGTACTGCTTTCTTCAAAAAAGAAGAGCTTAAGCATCATTTAGATATGCTAGAAGAAGCGAAAGAGCGCGATCATCGTAAAATTGGGAAAGAACTAGCATTGTTTACGAACTCCCAAAAAGTAGGACAAGGTTTACCACTTTGGTTACCAAATGGCGCAACAATTCGCCGTGTGATCGAGCGCTATATCGTAGACAAAGAACTTAAACTTGGCTACAAACACGTATATACACCAGTACTTGGTTCTAAAGAGCTTTATGAAACTTCTGGTCACTGGGATCACTATCAAGATTCTATGTTCCCACCAATGGAAATGGATAATGAGACATTAGTGCTGCGTCCGATGAACTGTCCTCACCATATGATGGTTTTCAAAAATGGCATGCACTCTTACCGTAATCTTCCACTTCGTATTGCAGAACTTGGGACAATGCATCGCTATGAGATGTCAGGTGCTCTTTCAGGTTTACAACGCGTTCGTGGGATGACTTTAAATGATGCGCATCTTTTCGTACGTCCAGACCAAATTAAAGCAGAGTTCCAAAAAGTTGTAGAGCTTATCATTTCTGTTTATAAAGACTTTGACTTAAAAGATTACACATTCCGTTTATCTTATCGTGATCCACAAGATACAGAAAAGTATTTTGACGACGATACAATGTGGGAAAAAGCACAGGCAATGTTAAAAGAAGCAATGGATGAGCTTGGCTTAGATTATTTCGAGGCAGAAGGAGAAGCAGCGTTCTACGGACCGAAATTAGACGTTCAAGTGAAAACAGCAATTGGTAAAGAAGAAACTTTATCTACTGTTCAATTGGACTTCCTATTACCAGAGCGCTTTGACTTAACTTATGTTGGGGAAGATGGTAAGCCACATCGTCCAGTTGTTATTCACCGCGGGGTCGTTTCAACAATGGAACGTTTTGTTGCATTTTTAATCGAAGAATACAAAGGTGCTTTCCCAACTTGGTTAGCTCCAGTTCAAGTAGAAATTATTCCAGTATCAAATGAAGTACATTTCGATTATGCTAAACAAGTGGAAGAGCAATTAGTAGCGGCAGGTTTCCGAGTAGAAATGGATGATCGAGAAGAGAAACTTGGCTATAAAATTCGCGAAGCACAAATGCAAAAAATTCCGTACATGCTCGTTTTAGGTGATAAAGAGTTAGAAGCAGGTAATGTAAACGTACGTAAATATGGAGAACAGCAATCGGAAAGTATTCCATTTGATGCGTTTTTAGCTCGCATCCAAGAAGAAACAAAACATTAATCATAAATACTGTTGACATGTACTAATCTACATGGTATAGTTATTTAGGTTATTGAATACTAGTTTGTGGTATAAGAAGAGGCTGCCCGCTTCTCACCTGTTCGACACATTATGTTGTTGACTGGTAAGCACACGATCGACTGTAATATGTAGACATCTACATGTTCTTATATCGGCGGGCAGACATACATCTTATGTCTGCTCGTTTTTTTATTTGATCGAAAAGGCGTATGTAATTCGTTTCTACGGAATTTATGCCCAAACCATGTATTCGCGACACTATTTGGAGGTGGATTGTTATTAGCAAAGACATGTATGTGAACGATGGCATTCGAGCACGCGAACTACGAGTTATTGATCAAAATGGCGATCAGTTAGGATTGAAAACACGTAACGAAGCACTTGAAATTGCAGGTCGTGTAAATTTGGATCTTGTCCTTGTGGCTCCTCAAGCCAAGCCGCCAGTCGCTCGTATCATGGACTATGGTAAATTCAAATTTGAGCAGCAAAAAAAGGATCGTGAAGTTCGTAAAAATCAAAAGATCATCGTGATGAAAGAGGTTCGTCTGAGCCCAACAATCGATGAACATGATTTCCAAACGAAACTTAAAAACGCGATCAAGTTCCTTGAAAAAGGAGACAAAGTGAAAGCATCTATTCGTTTTAAAGGTCGTGCCATTACTCATAAAGAGATTGGTCAACGCGTTTTAGATAGATTTGCAGAAGCTTGTACGGAAGTATCCACGGTTGAATCTAAACCGAAAATGGATGGCCGTAGTATGTTCTTAGTGCTTGCACCAAAGAACGAAAAACAGTAACAGAGTACAATTGTTTAGGAGGAATTCGACATGCCGAAAATGAAAACTCACCGTGGAGCTGCAAAGCGTTTCAAAAAAACGGGTACAGGAAAATTAAAACATGACCGTGCTTTTGGAAGCCACTTATTCGCTAATAAATCTACTAAAGCTAAACGTAAACTACGTAAAACTAAAGTAGCTTCATCAGGCGATTACAAACGTATCAAAACTTTACTTACTTACATGAAATAATAAGAAATTTAAATCTTGAAAGAATAGCAGGAGGTAATGAATCATGCCACGCGTAAAAAGTACACCAGTAACAAAAAAGCGTCGTAAAAAAGTCTTAAAATTAGCTAAAGGTTATTACGGTTCAAAACATACATTATATAAAGTAGCTAACCAACAGGTTATGAAATCACTAATGTATGCATACCGTGACCGTCGTAACAAAAAACGTGAATTCCGTAAATTATGGATTACACGTATCAATGCGGCAGCACGTCTTAACGGTCTTTCATACAGCCGTTTAATGCACGGATTAAAATTAGCTGAAATCGAAGTAAACCGTAAAATGTTAGCTGATCTAGCTGTGACAGATGCAGCAGCATTTACACAACTTGCAGATGCAGCAAAAAAAGCAATCGCTAAATAATAAACGATAAAAAAGCTGATAGAGATTCTATCAGCTTTTTTTGTACAAGGAGTAGCTAAAGATGACTGAAATTATTCCTATTCTTATATTAATCATGTCTATTATTTCATTTATCGTAATGGGTTATGATAAGTCACAAGCGAAAAAACGCGGACAACGAGTACCGGAGAACATACTATGGACACTTGCCATTTTTGGTGGCGGCATTGGTGCTTATTTAGGTATGCAGCTATTTCGTCACAAAACAAAGCATACAAATTTCCGAGTTGGTTTTTTAATGCTTCTCATTTTATATGCATTTTTACTTTTTTGGTTAGTAAAAGCGAACAACCCTATGATTACATAAGGGGTGTTCGCTATTTTTATGCTTCTTCTTTCATCAGTTGTTCAATGGGGCTTTTCCAATTGATTTTGGCAGAAGGGTAATTCATCCGTATTTCATTTTGTAAAAAACGAAAATCTTCTTTTGTAAACCCTTGTAGCTTGGAAGGGTCTTTTATCCAGACGAAAATAGATACTACTTCAAACGCTTGTTCAGTCGTACCTAAATACTTTTCACCTTCGAATAACGCACCTTTATACGTAACAAAAAAGTTTTTACGGACATTTTTTATATCATCATAAAAATAGTACTGTTCTTTCTCATAGKATTCATCTAATTTCCTTTTTGGATCAAACAAATAACGAAGAATTTTATAAAAAGCATATATGATTATGATAATTATTAGCAATCGAAGTAATAAGATCATTAAAAATGTCCTCCTTGTAAAATACATAGTAATTGCTATACGATAGAAGAGGTAGTTTGGTTTCAAAATAATTTAAAATTATTGGAGGAAATGATGAATTTAACAAAACTTTTTACGATGCAACGTGCTTTAGACGAATACATTCAATCAAACAAACAAGTGGACGAAAATGTTTTTATGAAAAAAGGATTGGCACTTATAGTTGAGCTTGCGGAACTGGCGAACGAAACGAGATGCTTTAAATTTTGGAGTGAGAAGGGACCATCCGAACGAAGTGTTATTTTAGAGGAGTATGTTGATTCTATTCACTTTATATTATCGTTAGGAATAGAAAAGGGATTTCAAGATTTAGAGGAATGGCCTTATAAAACTATCGATGGCGATTTAACTGAACTTTTCATAAGCACAAATGAATCCATTCTAACATTTTTAAATGAACCGACAACAACTCACTACGGAAAAGTGTGGGAAATGTATGGCGCAATCGCTAAAAAACTAGGTTTTAGTAGTGAGGATGTCTTACGGGCGTATATTGCCAAAAATGAAACGAATTATGAACGACAAAAAAATGGTTATTGATTTTGAGTGAAACTTCTTCACATTTGAGCCGTAAAAATAACAATACATGTTAGAATGGCGGTGGAATCTATGAAAGAGTTTCTATTATCAATTATATTAGTATTTCTATCACTTTCTTTTGGAATAGTAGCGGAAGCAAAGTCTTATTCTATTGAAAAAGTGCATATAAAGTCGTGGATTCAACCAAACGGGGATCTTTTAGTAAATGAAGTATTTACATATCATTTTGACGGATCCTTCTCTAGTTTGCGTCGTTCTTTCCCACTGGATCATGGGAAAAACGTAGAACAATTTTATGCATATGAGTTACCTCCATTTAACTTGGAACCAGGGTTTATTGATCAAACTATGATGACCCCCTTGCAAGTGTCGAAAGATAACAACACTTACTATACGAACATAGATAAACCTGATCAGCAGGTATCGTTTTTATATACATATACGCTTAAAAATAGTGTCATTGCTTATGATCAATATAACAAACTGGATGTTGTCTATTTTGAAGAAGGGGAAGCACATGACCAGAATTACTTTAATGTAACGATTGATTATATTTTCCCGGAAACAGTTGAAACAAATAGATTTGAAGGAGTTTTATATAATAAAGCGAAAGTGGAAACAGGAAAAAATAATATTGGTATTCKATTTAGCACTCATATTTCCAAAGCCTATACCGAAACGAGGACGAGTTTAATATTTCCTGCAGACCTAATTACATTAACCGGAAAAACCAAAGCATCATTATCCTATAAAGATGCTTTGGCTAATGAAATAGAAGAGCAAAAAAAATGGAATAAAAAACTGTCCTATATGGATTCACTTATCTCATTCATACCGAAAGTCGCATTTGTAGTGTTAATCATCATTCTATGCTTCCTATTTTTCTTGCCACAAAGACATTTTTGGAGAAAAGGACATAGTGACGAAGTTTTAAATACGGATGTATTGTATTTGTTTTTTGTTGATAAATGTGGAAAACCGCATCCTAAAGCCTTTCTTGCAGGTCTCTTCTCATTAGCGGAAAAAGGAGCAGTAAAGGTTAGACAAGCAAAATCCGCATTTCGTTTTAAACACTATCCGAAAGCTCCAGAAGAAACTTTGGACTTCCAGCTTACAAATGGAGGGCTGGCGACATCAGTATTTGAAAAACATATGACAGGTTGGCTATTTACAACTAGAAGTGGCTCTAGAAAGTGGGCATTTCATTTACATGATGCTGCAGGGGCTGCAAAAGATAATAAGAACTCCAAATTCTTTCATAGCAAAATAAAAGTATTTAAAAAGAAACAAATAGAGTGGCATCAATTAGTAGAAAAAGAGCTTGAAGAGGCGGGAGCTATTAATAGTAAAATTCCTTTACTAATCATAACTTTTGCTACCCTTATAGTTTCACTGATTACTATGTTCGCTTATTATGCAAATGTACAAAGCTATTTGGCCATTGCTTGTATAGCTGCATTTACGATTGTTTTCTTAGTTATACTTTGGACAAAAAAACGTTCAACATTATTTTTTAGTATATATGCTGTGTTATTATTTTTCTTTACTCTTTCCATTGGAAATGACGAAATAGTCGATTTGACTGTTGGATTGTTATTGCTGATTGTCATTTTATATTCAGTCGTACCTAGAAATATTCTTTCGATGAATGCAGTACGCGCAAAAGATGCAGTCCGTTTCTATCGAAAACAATTAAAGGATGGGATACCAACTAATTTAAATAATATTGAACAAGAGAAATGGATAGTTAGAGCTTATTTACTGGGAAAGAAAAATATGGATATTTCACTTGAAGAGGTCTCTATTCCACTTGCTACACTATTACTAGCAAGTTCAGACCCGATAGATTACGTTACAAAATCTTGGTGGTGGACAAAGGTTTATTCTTCATCTGATGGAGGAGGTTCTCACGGGGGAGGTTCATCTGATGGTGGAGGAGACGGTGGCGGTGGAGCGGGAGCTGATTGATGTATTTCATGTTCAAATTTTGAAAACGTCATTAATTTAGAATATAATTAAATCGTAGATATATTTAGGAGGTCGAAATAATGCCGAAGCTAGATGAAACGTTAACGATGCTAAAGGAATTGACAGATGCTAAAGGGATTCCTGGAAACGAGCGAGAACCGAGAGAAGTGATGGAGAAGTACATCGCACCTTTTGCGGATAATATTGAATACGATAATTTAGGAAGCCTGATCGCGGAAAAAGTGGGCGATGCAAATGGTCCTAAAATTATGGTAGCGGGACATTTAGATGAAGTTGGTTTTATGATTTCTAAGATTGATGACAAAGGATTTTTAAGCTTCCAAACAGTTGGTGGTTGGTGGTCGCAAGTAATGCTTGCACAACGAGTAACAATTGTAACTCGTAAAGGCGATACAATTACCGGTGTTATCGGTTCAAAACCTCCTCATATTTTAACGGCTGATGCTCGCAAAAAAGCAGTGGATGTAAAAGATATGTTCATCGACATCGGTGCCTCTTCTAAAGAAGAGGCAATGGAATGGGGAGTATTGCCAGGAGATATGGTCGTACCGTACTTCGAATTCTCTGTTATGAACAATGAAAAATTATTACTTGCTAAAGCATGGGATAATCGTATTGGCTGTGCCATTGCAATCGACGTATTAAAAGGATTGAAAGATGAAAAACATCCGAATATTGTCTATGGTGTAGGAACTGTTCAAGAAGAGGTTGGACTACGTGGTGCTAAAACTGCTACCGTAAAAGTAAATCCAGATATCGGTTTCGCAGTGGATGTCGGAATTGCAGGAGATACACCTGGAATTACAGCGAAAGAATCGACTAGCAAAATGGGGGCAGGTCCTCAAATTGTGTTATTCGATGCTTCCATGGTATCCCATAAAGGTTTACGTGATTTTGTTGTAGATACTGCGGAAGAAAATGGTATCCCTTATCAATTTGAAATGATTCCAGGTGGAGGAACAGATGCAGGTTCTATGCACATTTCCCTAAACGGGGTTCCTGCATTATCCATAGGTATTGCAACTCGTTACATTCACTCGCATGCAGGAATTCTTCATCGAGATGACTATGAAAACACGGTGAAATTGATCTTAGAAGTAATTAAAAAATTAGACCGCGATGCAGTGAATAAAATAACCTTTGATTAATATAAATGTCTAGAAGAGCAAATACATGCTTTTCTAGACATTTTTTATTTTTACTTTTGTATAAAAATTCAGTTGACTTAATGTTTATACATTTATATAATAAACATTACATAAATATACGAGAAAAGGAGTTTTTATAAATGAAATTATTAGAATGGGCGAATTTAAAAATGGTTGATAGTTTAAAAGGAAAAGACTTATTGACGCTTTTTGATTACTCAAAAGAGGAAATAGCAGATTTAATTCAGCTTGCAGTTGACCTTAAGAAGTTAACAAAGGCAGGGAAATGCCCGCCACTTTTAGAAGGTAAAACACTTGGAATGATTTTTGAAAAACATTCGACGCGTACAAGAATTTCCTTTGAAGTCGGTATAAAGCAATTAGGCGGAAATGGTATGTTTATGCATGCACGTGATTTACAGATTGGTCGTGGGGAATCAGTTTACGATACAGCGCATGTATTATCAGGATATTTGGATGGGATTATGATTCGTGCAAACTCACATGAAATGGTAAAAGAATTAGCAGAGCATGCAAGTATTCCTGTCATTAATGGTTTAACAGATATTTACCATCCTTGCCAAGCGCTTGCGGACATTTTAACTATTCATGAAGTGAAGGGCTATACGAAAGGATTGAAGATTGCCTATATTGGTGATGGGAATAATGTCGCACATTCATTAGTTATCGCTGCTGCAAATATGGGAATGCATATTGCCGTCGCAACTCCAGTAGGATATGAGGCAAATGAAAGTATTATTGAAAAAGCTAAAGCGATTGCTTTAGAAAACGGTGGCTCGTTATTCGTGTCGAATGATCCAATAGAAGCTGCTGTGAATGCGGATGTTGTTTATACAGATGTTTGGACATCTATGGGGCAGGAAGAGGAAGCTAAAAAGCGCTTAGCGGACTTTAAAGAGTTCCAAATCAACGATGCACTTGTAGCAAATGYGAAGAGTGATTATATGTTCTTGCATTGTTTACCTGCTCATCGTGAAGAAGAAGTAGCAACTTCTGTTATCGACGGGCCAAACTCATACATTTTCCAGCAAGCTGAAAATCGTTTGCACGCACAAAAAGCGGTGCTTGCTTCTGTAATGGCTTGATGAACAACAAAATGTGACGGCAGGGTGTGCCTAGCAATTTGTAGAATATTGCGATGTCGATCGTCAAGATGGACGGCTTCATCGCTACATAGGAAGAGTGATCGGGAGACGCTGAATCACTCTTTATTTAATTTTTTTCAAAAAGAAAAGGACCTATCTTTTAGATAGACCCATTGCAAATGATTACACTTCTGAAACCTTACTATTTGTTTGGACTGCTGTAGTTTCTACACTGTCTTTTACAGGACGTTTTGACCAATAAGTAGCTAAAATTGGTCCAGAAATATTATGCCAAACTGCTCCAAGAGCACTTGGAAGGGCAGCTAAAGGTCCTAAGTGAGCTGTTGCTAGTGCGACACCTAACCCGGAATTTTGCATGCCTACTTCGATAGAAATCGCGCGACGATCTAATTCAGAAAGTCCCATTAACTTTGCTGCATAGTAACCTAGTAATAAGCCCGTCCCATTGTGTAAGAATACTCCTATAAACACTAAGAAACCAGCGGAAGCAATATTATTTACATTACCAGCCACAACTGCTGAAACAATGGTGATAATTGCCAAAACGGAAATAAGTGGAACAATATTTAAGCTTTTCTCTACAATATTCGGCAATAATTTTTTCACAAGTAATCCAAGAACTATAGGAATAATGATTACTTGAATGATGGACATGAACATTGATACAGCATTCACTGGCATCCATTGACCTGCTAGTAACAGTAGTAACAACGGTGTTAAAAGTGGTGCCAGTATTGTAGAGAAAGATGTCATCGTAATAGATAGTGGAACATTTCCTTTTGCTAAATAAACCATCACGTTGGAAGCAGTTCCTCCAGGTACAGATCCTAAAAGAACAAGGCCAGCTGCTAACTCACTTGGCAATTGTAATAGATAAGCAATGGTAAATGCAGCTAAAGGCATAATGATGAATTGTGCTAAAACCCCGAAAATAACAGGTTTTGGATGAGTTAAAATTAGTTTAAAGTCCACCGCTTTTAGCGTAAGACCCATCCCGAACATAACGACACCAAGTAAAATAGTAATATATTTACCGAATGGTAGGAAGGTATCGGGGATTAAAAATGCGATTACAGCTACTGCGACTACTAAAAATGCAAAATACTTTCCTGCGAAATTACTAATAGACTCTAATACTTTCAATTTATTCACCTAAACTTTCTATTTTTACGATTTTATTTGGATTTAAAATATTGTTTGGATCAAGCGCTACTTTAATTTTTTCCATTACTTGTAATGCGGCACCATGCTCAGCAGCTTGGTATTTTTGCTTTCCAATACCTACCCCGTGCTCACCAGTACAAGTACCATCTCTTTCCAGTGCGTATTGAACGACTTTTTCATTGAATTCATCTGCCTTGGCTACTTCTTCTGGATTATTCATATCAATCATCAATAAGGCATGGAAGTTACCATCTCCTACATGCCCAAGAACTCCTCCGATAAGACCGATTGCATCCAGTTCTGTTCTTGCATAAATGACTGCATCTGCTAGTTCTGAAATAGGGACACATACATCGGTCACCATCATTTTTTTACCAACATTCCCATGAATATAAGCGTAAGCTAGGTTATGTCGTGCATCCCAAAGCTTTGTACGGGCAGTGTTATCTGTTTCGAATTGAATTTCCGTACAGCCGTGATCTTCCATTATTTCTTGTGTAAATTCCACGTCTTGTTTTAAGCCTGCCTCGTTTCCGTCGAATTCCAAGAAAAGGGTAGGGCTCTCTGCATAGTCCGTTTCACTAAAACGATTTACTTGTCGAATGGAGCTTTCATCTACCAGTTCAACTCGAGCAATAGGTATACCAGCCTGTAAGATAGATGTAACAGCTTCAACGGCGTTTTTCACAGTAGGGAAGACTGCTCTTGCTGCTGTCGTAAACTCAGGAATACCGTATACTTTTAATGTTAATTCGGTGAAGCATCCTAGTGTTCCTTCCGAACCAACGAAAAGTCCATTTAAATGAAATCCTGAAGCTGATTTTGCAGCTAAATTCCCTGTATGTATAATTGTACCGTCAGCGAGCACAACTTCTAAATCACGTACTTGATCACGCATTACGCCGTACTTGACGGTGGTCGTACCACTTGCATTTGTAGCCGCCATTCCACCTAAAGTCGCGTCCGCTCCTGGATCTACAGAAAAGAATAGTCCATATTTCTTTAATTCTTTATTTAGTTGTGTTCTTGTTACGCCTGGCTGTACTTTTACAAGTAAATCATTTTCACGAACTTCTAAAATTTTATCCATCAATGAAAAGTCAATGGTAATACCGTTGTCGTAAGGGATGATATGTCCTTCTAGACTTGTACCTCTTCCAAATGGCACTACGGCAACTTGAAGTTTGTTTGCGACTTTCATAATGTTACTTACTTCTTCTGTTGTTTTAGGAAATACAACAATATCTGGGAGACTGATCTCATGGTAGGACTCATCTTTACCATGTAGTTCTCTTATTGTTTGATTAACCGATACTTGACTTTCCTCTAAAAATTCTTTCAACGTTTCTACTACTTGTTCTGTTGATACTGTCATTTCAATTCGCCTCTTTATAAAAATATAAGTATATGTTTTATTAGAAATCTTCGTTCAATTCTAATAGGGTAATTATACAGATAATTCGACAAATTGCAATTGATACTTTATGAATTTTTTCACAAACTATTTTAAAGATAAAAACAACCCGTGAAGAGTAATATTTCTTCACGGATTGTTTTTATTTAAATGCAGTTGCGATTTCGTTTAATACTGTATTTCGTTTTGTATCATCCGCCATTTTCCACCATTTTTCAAAGATAACACCTAGACCAGGTAGAAGATGTTCTTCTCCTCTTTGAACAGCATCTTCTACTACATCTCGAATATCTGTTGCTGAATTACCTTTTAAATTGTTAGAAATCGCTTCTCTAATTTGAAAATCCATTTTTCATCACTCCTCGTAATTATCTTTTCCAAACTCTCGCAAGCTATACATGATTTTGTTACACTTAAAAGAAAAAAGGCGGTTACCCATAAATGAAACGAATCGAATCTCCCCAAAATTCCCTTGTGAAGCATTGGAAAAAATTATTAAGTGTTCGAAAGGAACGAGATAAATCAGGTGAATTCATTATAGAAGGTTATCACTTAGTCGAAGAAGCGATTAAACAAAAAGAAAATGTGCTTACCATTATGCTAAGTGATACGAGTGAGATTCCTGTAAACTGGGACGTAGACAATTTAGAAATCGTTGAAGTAAATGATGTAATTAAAAAAGAACTTGCCGAAACGGAACATACGCAAGGAATATTTGCGCACTGCAAACAGCAAACTATAGACGAGCAAGTACAATCGAAATGGAACCGTTTGTTATTAATAGATGCTGTCCAAGATCCTGGCAACATCGGCACAATGATTCGCACAGCAGACGCTGCAGGAATTGACGCAGTTATTTTAGGGAAAGGTTCTGCAGATGCATATAACTCTAAAACATTACGTTCTGCACAAGGTTCTCATTTTCATATTCCTATTGTAAAAGGGGATTTACATGAATGGGTCGACGCATTGAAAAATCGACAAGTGACCGTTTTTGGTACAGCATTTGAAAATTCCACTCCTTTTAACGAAGTGACAAAAAGTAAAAGTTTTGCATTAATCGTTGGAAATGAAGGAAGCGGCATTAACAAAGAGCTATTAGAGCAAACTGACCAGAATATTATTGTGCCTCTTTTAGGACAAGCCGAATCTTTAAACGTAGCAGTAGCAACAGGAATTCTGTTATACGGATTAGCATTATAGGATGTAGATGAACAATATTATTGCGAGTTAGCGATTGATGTCTGTTACAGGGAGAATGCGTCGCTACCATAGTCGTCTCAGCTCAAGTAAACTTGTTATTATAAGAAATGATTGCTTTCACCGTCAATTTGGTTGCTCTCGTGCGGATTTAGTTGCTTTCCGAACAGAACTGGTTGCTTTCAACGCTCGATTAGTTGCTCTTATCCATTTATTGGATTTATTACGTTTGCTTACGACGCATTATCCCAAGTATGTGCTACATTGTGACCTATTAGCGCAACATAAAATAAATCACACTTGATGAAATGTTTAAAACTTCGTATAATAGTATATAATTTGATATATAAAAGCTGTCATCGGGAAAAGTATATATGATGTTTCGAAAAAAAGGAATTTTACACCTGGACTGAAAGTGTAAATAGAGAATGCATATAGAAGTTCACCCCGCTAGCTGCCACCGGGACCAGTCATTGACTGTAAAGGTGTGCCGGTGTAGAGCCGTTAGTCGAATTGAGTGATTGCACATTTTTATCGTGCAATAATCAGGGTGGTACCGCGAAATTAGTCCTCGTCCCTTTTATAGGGGCGGGGTTTTTTATGTTTCATTTTAATTAGCTAAAAGCATGCTGATTGAAATGAAACAGCCTCCGGCGGATGTCACAGATTTTGTAAAGGAGTTCATCGAGGCGAGCTCGATGCAAAATCTAGACGCACTGTTTTCTGCGACGAGCTTTGCGCAGGAGCAAATACGCCAAGGCGAATTTGTATGAAAAGGAGAGAATATCGAACATGGAAGCACAACTTCAACAGTTAAAAGAAGAAGCATTACAAAAAATTGAAGCTTCTCAAAATGTCAAAGAATTAAATGATGTGCGTGTTGCATATTTAGGGAAAAAAGGACCGATTACCGATTTACTAAAGGGAATGGGGAAACTTCCTGCAGAAGAACGTCCGAAAATGGGAGCACTTGTAAATGTTGTTCGTGAAGAAGTAACAGAAGTACTAGAAGCTCGCATGACGTTACTTCAAGAACAAGCGATTCAAGCGCAACTAGAAAAAGAATCGATTGATGTGACGCTACCAGGTCGTCCTGTGAAAACTGGAAATCATCATCCGCTAACTCGCGTAGTAGAAGAAATTGAAGATTTATTCATTAGCATGGGTTACGAAATTGCGGAAGGTCCAGAAGTTGAAAAAGATTACTACAATTTCGAAGCATTGAACTTACCAAAAGGGCACCCAGCTCGTGATATGCAAGATTCTTTCTACATCTCAGAAGATATTTTACTTCGTACACATACATCACCTGTGCAAGCTCGTACGATGGAAGCAAAAGAAGGCAAGCCGATTAAAATTATTTGCCCTGGTAAAGTGTACCGCCGTGACAACGACGATGCGACGCATTCACACCAGTTTACACAAATCGAAGGGCTTGTTATTGGTGAAAATATTCGTATGAGTGATCTAAAAGGAACGCTTTCTGTATTTGCAAAGAAAATGTTTGGAGAAGACCGCGAAATTCGTTTACGCCCAAGCTTCTTCCCATTCACAGAACCATCTGTTGAAATGGATATTTCTTGTTTCAAATGTGGCGGCAGTGGCTGTAACGTTTGTAAGAAAACAGGTTGGATTGAAATTTTAGGTGCTGGTATGGTGCATCCAAACGTTTTAGAGATGGCTGGATATGATTCGAAAAAACTTTCTGGCTTTGCATTTGGTATGGGTCCAGAACGTATTGCAATGTTGAAATATGGAGTGGAAGATATTCGTCATTTCTATACAAATGATGTGCGTTTCTTATCGCAATTCCACCGAACAGAAGTGTAAGGAGGAAATGATATGTTAGTTTCTACGAAATGGTTAGCAGAATATGTAAACACACAAGGACTTGATCCAAAAGATTTAGGGGAAAAAATTACTCGTTCCGGTATCGAAGTTGATGCAGTAATTGATCGTTCTCATGGAATGACAAATGTAGTAGTCGGTTATGTGAAGGAATGCGTCAAGCATCCAGAAGCAGATAAATTAAATATTTGCCAAGTAGACGTAGGAGAAGAAACAACACAAATTATTTGTGGAGCTCCAAACGTAGCAGAAGGGCAAAAAGTAATCGTTGCACGTCCAGGAGCAGTACTTCCTGGTGGTGTGAAGATTAAAAAAGCAAAACTACGCGGAGAAGAATCAAATGGAATGATTTGTTCCCTTCAAGAGCTTGGTATTGAAGGAAGATTAGTACCAAAAGCGTATGCTGAAGGTATTTATGTGCTTCCAGAAACAGCAACTCCTGGGGAAAGTGCACTTACACTACTTGGTTTAGATGACACGATTCTTGAACTTGGCTTAACACCAAACCGTTCAGATGCGCTAAGCATGCTAGGTGTTGCTTACGAAGTTGGGGCTATTTTATCGGAAGATATGAAATACCCAGAAGCAACGTACACAGAAAGTAGCGAAAAAGCTTCGGATTACTTAAGCTTACGTGTTGATGCAATCTCTGAAAATCCTATGTACGTAGCAAAAGTAGTTAAAAACGTCCAAATTAAAGAATCACCACTTTGGTTACAGCAACGCCTAATGGCTGCTGGCGTTCGTCCGCATAATAATGTAGTCGATATTACAAATTATGTATTGATGGAATATGGCCAACCACTTCATGCTTTTGACTATGACCGTTTAGAAACAAAAGAACTTGTCATTCGTCTTGCAAATGAAGGAGAAAAGATTGTCACACTCGATGATCAAGAACGTACACTTAAATCGACTCATTTAGTCATTACAAATGGCAAAGAGCCAGTTGCAATTGCTGGTGTTATGGGCGGAGCAAATTCAGAAGTGCATGATGGCACAAGGACTGTTGTTATTGAATCTGCTTATTTCGCAGGAGGGTCAGTTCGTCAAACGTCAAAAGACCAAAATTTACGCAGTGATGCAAGCGCACGTTTTGAAAAAGGTGTAGATCCGAATCGTGTTATTTTAGCGGCAGAACGTGCGGCAAGTCTACTTGCTGAACTAGCTGGTGGAGAAGTTCTAGCGGGATCTGTTGTTGTAGATGAATTAGACAAAACACCTGTTGAAGTTGTGGTGTCTCCTGATTTTATCAATAATCGTTTAGGGATGAAAATTTCTTTAGAAGACATGACTTCTATTTTAACAAGATTAAAATTTGACCACCAAGCGGCAAATGGTTATTTATATATTAAAGCACCGACTCGTCGTCAAGATATTAAAATTGAAGAAGATATCGTCGAAGAAATTGCGCGTATGTATGGATACGATGAAATCCCAATGACACTACCAGTGGAAGAATCTAAACCAGGCGGATTAACATCTTATCAAGCAAAACGCCGTCAAGTTCGTGCTTACTTGGAAGGTGCAGGCCTATATCAAGCAATCACATATTCTTTAACATCCAAAGAAATGTCTCAAAAATTTGCACTAGAAACTGCACCGGTAACAGAGCTATTAATGCCGATGAGTGAAGAGCGCAGCACACTTCGCCAAAGCTTGATCCCGCATTTACTAGATGCAGTCACGTATAATACTGCTCGCCAAGCAGATACAGTTGCTCTTTATGAAGTGGGTTCTGTTTTCTTAGGCGAAACAGAATCAGGTCTCCCTCATGAACAAGAACATTTAGCGGCAGTCATTGCTGGTAAATGGGTGGATCATAGCTGGCAAGGCGAGAAAAAAGCGGTTGATTTCTTTGTACTGAAAGGAATCGTCGAAGGATTAATGGAGCTACTTGGTCATTCAAATGAACTTACTTTTGAACGTGCAGTAGTTGAAGGATTACATCCGGGGCGCACAGCTTCTATTAAACTTGCTGGAGAAGAAATTGGGCTGATCGGGCAATTACATCCATCAGAACAAAAAGCGCGTGACTTGAAAGAAACGTATGTAGTGGAATTGAATTTAGCAAAAGTTCTAAATAAAGAAGTCGAAACATTATACTATGCTCCAGTTTCTAAATTCCCATCGATCACACGCGATATTGCATTAGTAGTAGACAGCGAAAAAGCGGCTGGGGAACTACAAGCAATTATCCAATTATCTGGTGGAAGATTATTAAAAGCTGTACATCTATTCGATTTATACGAAGGAGAAAAAATGGAGCCGGGTAAAAAATCGGTTGCATTCTCTCTAACTTATTTCGATCCAGAACGTACACTGACTGACGAAGAAGTTGTAAATGCACATAATAAAGTATTAAAAGCTCTTGCAGAACAAGCAGGGGCGGAGTTAAGAGGATAATATAAAAGGAGCAGTGCCATGAATGGTACTGCTCCTATTTTTCGTTCTCCCACTCCTGTTGTTTTCAAAAAATAAATCAAGCTACCCCTCATGCTCAGTTATCTAGTTGAATACGATCTAAGCTATTTTTCCAGTTTGCTTTAATCGTATCTATTGCGAGATGTAAATCCTGTTTCTTAATGGCATCAATTAGTTGTTGATGCTCATGATAGGACGTGTACTTGGCATCGATATGACTAAAATAATGTATTTCTATTCTTTGAATCCTTACTTTTAAACTCGAGAGTAATTGAGGTAATTCTAAATTATTTGATAGCTGAATAATTTTATGATGAAATTTGTTATCTGCCTGAAGTATTGCATAAATATCTCCAGTTGCAATGGCTGCATTAAAACTTTCATTAAGTTGCTCCAATTCTTCGATGTCTTTTGAAGAAAAATGAGGAAAGGCCTGCTCTAAAGCTAAGCGCTCCAGTGTCCATACAATGGAATAGATACTTTTAGCCCCATTTAAATCAATTGGAGATACTAACGTCCACCTATTAGCCTTAGTTACCACAAGCCCATCACTTTCTAACCTTTGTAAAGCTTCTCGGATAGGGGTGCGGCTAATGCCCAGCTGTTCAGACAAGTCCAAATCTCTTAATTTTGTGCCAGGCTCGAGTTCCCCAGTTACAATCCACGTCCGTAGCTTATTGTATACCTCATCCTTCATAAACGTCCGTTTCAATTTATCTCCATTTTTCTCAATAGTCATTTACTAACACCTTCCTACGAACTTGATTCTAATATGTAATATACCATAATTTTCTTTCAATTTATTAGTTTTCGGGAGAATTGCGCAAAGGGAATATAAGTAACGGTAATCATTTACTCATTTCACAGAATTGAAAAAATATATTGACTAGTATGTGAAGTGTGATATATTACTCTTAAGAAATTAAATTATAGCTTGAGAACTAAATACGCAAAGTCAATTTGGAATATTGTAACCTTTAGTGAGTTGATACTTGCTTTGGGAGCGTAAACATTCCGATTTTAGCTTAATTCAGCAGTTTTTTCCCGTGACGAGCGTGAAGGATGGCAGAAGCATAATTTGATTAGACAAAAATAAGGAAACTTAAGGAGGAACTCAATTATGGTAAAAGAAGTAATTTCCACAGAAGATGCACCGGGAGCTATTGGACCATATTCCCAAGCGGTAAAAAAGGATAAAATGATCTTTGTTTCTGGTCAAATGCCAGTAAATCCCCGAACTGGTGAAATTTCAGAAGATATAAAAGAACAAACAAAACAGTCTTTAACAAACGTAAAAGAAATTGTTGAGGAAGCTGGAGCTTCTTTGGATAATATTGTGAAAACTACGGTATTTTTAAAAGATTTATCTCATTTTTCCGCGGTCAATGAAATATATGGAGAGTTTTTTGAAGGAATTTATCCTGCGAGAAGCTGTGTAGAGGTATCTAGGTTGCCTAAAGATGTTGGTATAGAAATAGAAGCTATCGCTATTTTAGAATAAATTACGAGGAGATTATAAATGAAAAATTTAATGGAAATTAACTATATTATCAATAAAAATGCAGGAAGCACAGATACTGAGAAGGCTTCGGTTGAATTTATTAATAGTGAAATAGCTAAGAAGGTAAGAGATTTTCACAAAAGCTTTCCTGAGTATGAGGTAACGCCACTTCACAGTTTAGATAAGTTGTCTAAACAGTTAGGAGTTAGCCATATATGGGTGAAGGATGAATCTTATAGATTTGGACTGAATGCCTTTAAAGTATTAGGTGGTTCATTTGCTGTTGGTAAATATTTGTCTGAAAAATTAAATGTTGATATTTCAACTCTTTCTTTTGAGAAACTAAGAAGTAAAGAAGTAAAAGAGAATCTTGGAGATATTACTTTTGTAACAGCGACTGATGGAAATCATGGAAGGGGAATAGCTTGGGCTGCAAACCAGCTAGGGCAAAAATCAGTAGTATATATGCCAAAGGGGTCATCAGAAATAAGATTGAACAATATACGAAAAGAAGGATCAGAGGCTTCGATAACAGATCTTAACTATGATGATACGGTCCGGATGGCAAGCAAAATGGCTAAAGAGAATGGTTGGGTTTTGGTGCAGGACACGGCTTGGGATGGATATGAAGAGATTCCAGCTTGGATAATGCAGGGGTATGTAACCCTACTGGACGAAGCTTTAGAACAGATTGCTGAATTTGGTAATGACAGACCGACACATGTGTTTTTACAAGCTGGAGTTGGGTCTTTTGCCGGTAGTATGCTTGGCTATCTAGTAGATAGATTAGGAGATGAACGTCCTACTACAGTTATAGTCGAACCTGGTGCAGCAGCATGTTTGTATAAATCTATTAATGTTGATGATGGAGAGCCACATTCAGTAACTGGTGCTTTGACTACGATTATGGCAGGTTTAGCATGCGGGGAACCAAGTAAAACTTCTTGGGGTATTTTAAAAGATTATGCAGAGACCTTTGTTTCTTGTCCAGATTACGTTGCTGCACGAGGTATGAGGATTCTTGCAAACCCATTAGGCAGTGATTCTCGTATTATCTCAGGCGAATCTGGTGCAGCAGTTGGTGTGGGATTAGTTAGTATATTGGCTGAAAATGAAATACTTCATGATATGAAAAAAGCATTGAATTTGAATAAAGATTCGAAAATTCTTATTATCAGCACAGAAGGTGACACGGATCCAGATCATTATAGAAAAGTAGTATGGGATGGGGCATGTCCATCCGTCTAAGTAAGGCCGGAGCTATTTGATACAGTTTGGATTGCAGTGAAAGAATTTCACAAAAAATGTAATAAGGGAGAGAAGTTAATATGAGCAATGAAAATTTAATGAATCAGCTTATTGATTGGAGGCACTACCTTCACTCACATCCTGAAACTGCTTTTGAAGAAGAAAACACATCTCGATTTGTTGCAGAAAAATTACTAGAAATGGGCTATGAAGTAGTCACTGGTATTGGAAAAACGGGAGTTGTGGGTACATTAAAAAATGGCGATGGTTTGGGGATTATTGGAATCCGCGCTGATATGGACGCTTTAAACATTCAGGAACAAACTAATCTACCATATGCTTCAAAATATCCCGGTAAGATGCACGCTTGCGGGCATGATGGGCATGTTACTACCGCACTTGGTGCAGCAAAATTACTTGCAGATCGAAAGGATTTTAACGGGACCGTTCGTTTCATTTTCCAACCGGCAGAGGAACATGGTGAAGKGGCACTTGCAATGCTAAAAGATGGCTTATTCGAACGATTCCCTATCGATGAATTTTATGGATTGCATAATATGCCTGGTTTACCAGAGGGGCAAATCCATTCTAAAGTAGGAGGAATTTGCGCAAGTGAGGATAACTTTGAAATTCGTATAAAAGGGAAAGGAGGACATGCTTCTGCTCCAAACATGGGGGTAGACTCATTGGTGACCGCTTCCCAAATAATACTAGCATTACAAACCATTGTAGCAAGAAATATAGATCCGATTGACACTGCGGTTGTTTCTTGTACTGAAATTCATACTGACGGTACGGTTAATGTAATACCGACTAATGTCATCATAACTGGTGACTGTAGAAGTTACAAACCAGAAGTTCAATCTCTTATTAAGGAGAGAATGCAAGCCATTTGTAAAAATATTTGTGAAGCTAACGGGGCAACTTGCGAATTCACTTATAGAAACTCCTTTTCGCCAACAATTAATTGGGAGGAGTGTCATCATACAGTCGTACAAGCAGCTACAAATGTACTTGGGAAAGAAAATATCGTTGATAATGCACAACCGATGATGGGTTCAGAGGATTTTGGGCATTTTATTGATAAAATTCCAGGATGCTATGTTTTCCTTGGTGGTAAGCGTGAGGGAGAAGAAGTATACCCTCTTCACCATGCAAAGTTTGATTATAAAGATGAAAATTTAGTTCGTGGTGCAGAATTTTTTGCAGAAATCGTTCGTTTAAAATTACCGCTATAAATAGAATCTTTACCGAGTTAGTTTTGTCCATCAAATTATTAGCTAACTCGGAGATTTTAGTATTTAAAAAATGTAAGGGGTTACAAATCACTTTAAAAAAGTTACCTTCACAAAGATTAGTATTCATACTGAGGGGACTATTTATCTTTTTGAATATCAGAAAATATTGAATGATTGGTATATTGAGGTGTTGTAAATCTTAGTATCAATATTGAATCTAAAGTTGATTTTGTGACCTAAAAATAACAAATAGACCGGAGTGTTGTTATGCAAATAATATATGATATAACTGACTGGCTGTGGGGAAATGTAATAGGATACGCTTTACTAGGTGTTGGTCTATACTTCACTATTAAACTAAAGTTTCCTCAAATTAAAGATTTTTTCCGAGCGATACGGACCATGAAAAAAAGTTTACAAGGTGATAGAGGTGGAATATCTGGATTCGGTGCTTTAATGGCTGCCCTCGGTGGTCAATTAGGTACAGGGAGTCTGGTAGGCGTGAGCAGCGCATTGTTTATAGGAGGTCCCGGTGCTATTTTTTGGATGTGGGTGACTGCGTTGTTTGGTATGATTGTAAGTTTTAGTGAAATAGTTCTCGGGCAAGCTTTTCGAGTTAAAGATCAAGATGGAAATTACCAAGGTGGACCAGCATATTACATTGAAAAAGGCTTGAGAAATAAGCCATTGGCTATTCTGATTTCATTCCTTTATGTGTTGGGCATTGGTATTGCAATAGCATCTATTCAGACGAATTCAATTGCGAACGCTTTTACAGGCGTTGTTGACGTTCATCCGATTATTCCAGGAATAGTTGTAGTGATTTTGGCATTTTTAGTAACCATTGGAGGAATGAAAAGATTAACGAACGTATCGACTTTTATTGTTCCTTTTATGGTCATTGTTTACTTTTCAGTTGTGCTTTATATAGTAATTATTAATTTTTCTTATATCCCGACCATCTTTGGTGGTATTTTTGAAAGTGCATTTACAGGGAAATCGGCAGTTGGTGGAGTAGTAGGGTGGACTGTTGCAGAGGCATTTAGAAGTGGGGTAGCTAGGGGAATGTTTTCTAATGATGCRGGGAATGGGGCTGCTGCAATAATGCACGCTTCTGCTGATGTTAAACATCCAGTAGACCAAGGGTTTTTAGGGATGATTGGTACCTTTATCACCACAATTATTATTTGTACAGCTACTGCAATGGCCATATTAATGACGGGCTCATTAGAATCAGGTCAGGATGGTATATTATTATTACAAACTGCTTTCGGATCTGTTTTGGGGAACTTAGGTAGTTGGATTGTGTTTTTTGCGATGTTTTTATTTGGATTTACAACACTATTAGCAGATATAGTTTATGGTGAATCCAATTTAACTTATATTTTTAAAGATAAGAAAAAGGTTCCTATTCTAATATTCAGAGTCGTTCTAGCTGCTATTCTTGTATTAGCAAGTGTTGTAGAATTGAATGTTATATGGGCAGCTGTAGATCTAATTTTAGGAATCATAGTGTTTATCAACGTTATATCTTTAATGCTTCTTTTTAAATATGTTAAATACATTTATCAGCACTATTTTAGGCAAATTGAAAAGGGTAATGATAATCCTAGATGGAACTATGATTTAGATATCACAGAAATAAACTTATCTGATGTAGATGAGCCCATTATAAACAAGTGACGAGAAACTAGGCTGAGTGAGCAATAATGTCCGGACTTTTTCTAACCTGCTTGATTGACCCCGCACTTTAGGTACCAGTTTCTAACACAAATCTGAATTGTGTTAGAAACTGGTACTGTTCTAACGGGCACACTGCAAAGATGCTATATTATTGTTATGGGTTAACTATTTGCAGTACGGAGGTGTATCATGAGAATTTATTCAACAAAATGGTGGGAACAAGTAATCACATCGATTAATGATGGGATATTAGTCATAGACGAATTGGAGAAAGTTCTATTTATTAATCCGGAATATTCTAGAATAACAGGGGTAGGACAAGAAATAATAGGAAAGTTACTTTCTGCATATAGACCGGGTGCTCAATTACCGGAAACGTTGAAAGACGGGAAAATTCGAGTTGGTGTTTATCGTGAGATTAATGATTGTGCATACGTAGTAGATATGGCTCCTATTGAAGATAACGGTAAAATCATTGGTGCAGTTTCTGTTTGTAAAGGCATTAATGAAGTAAAGGATTTATCAAATGAACTAAATAAGAAGGTAAAGCAAGTTAAAGAATTGCAAGAAAAGATTTCGCAACTTTCGAGCGTGAAATATACGTTCGACCAAATTATTACGCAAAGTGACGAGATGATTGACAATAAAAAAATTGCCAAAAAGATAGCGAAATCAAATTTACCAGTTCTATTAATAGGGGAAAGTGGCACAGGAAAAGAGCTGTTTTCTCAATCCATACATGACGCCAGTGATAGAAGTGAACATCCATTTATTGCTATAAACTGTGCGACAATTCCAGATACCCTTATTGAAAGTGAATTATTTGGATATGTAGATGGTGCTTTTACTAGTGCCAAAAAGGGCGGTAAGGTTGGATTATTTGAAATGGCTAATAAAGGTACATTGTTTCTAGATGAGATTGGTGACTTATCTTATAATGTGCAAGCAAATTTACTTCGAGTATTACAAGAGGGTTCTATTAGAAGGATAGGGGATACGAAAGAAGTAAAAGTAAATGTTCGAATTATCGCAGCAACGCATCAAGATTTAAAACAATTGGCGCAAAAAAATAAATTTAGACACGATTTATATTTTCGTTTAAATGTAGCCCATTTAACGATTCCTCCTCTGCGTAATCGAAGAGAAGATATCCCGTTTTTAGTAGAACGCTTTTTACCGGCAAATTATCGATTAAGTAAAGAAGTCATGCAGTTTTTACAATCCTATAGTTGGCCAGGTAATGTACGTGAATTAAAAAATATGTTAAGTTATGCTTCCTGCTTAACTGATAATGGATTGATTGAGATGAATCATTTACCTGAAGTCATGAAAAATCAGGTTCCTGAGGATTCCATTCAAACAAATGGAACGTTAAAATCAGTAGTAGAATCAGCGGAAGCTAGGTACATAAAGCAAATGCTTAAGCGATATGAAAAGAACATAGAAGGTAGAAAATTAGTAGCAAGTAATTTAGGTATTTCTTTAGCCAGTTTATATAATAAAATACGTAAGTACGAACTTGAATAAAAATTGATTCTAAATTAATAGAATAATTATTGTTTATTCTACAAATTTAGAATTATACTCTAGAAGCGCAATTTCCTTAGTGAAATTGTGCTTTTATTATGAAATGAAAACAAACTATTTCTTTCATTCTAAAAAACTAGAATATCTTGACGGGTCTAACATAAATAATAGCTTAGAGGAAAGGGTTTTCAAGTTGGCATGAAACTTGCACAATACTTGAAGTGTACGAAGGGGTGCATTAATTAAGGGAGTGAGAAATTAGATGTTAGCTTTATTGGGATTTCTAACAATTGGAGTATTTTTATTAGCTATTTTCACGAAAAGATTATCTGTCATTGTTTCATTAGTTATTATTCCAATTATTTTTGGATTAATTGGCGGTTTTGGTGCGGAAATTGGGGGATTAATGCTTGATGGATTAATACAAGTAGCTCCAACTGGAATTATGCTCGTTTTTGCAATTATGTATTTTGGTTTAATGATGGATGTCGGGTTATTTGATCCGATGATTAAAAAGATTATTCAAATCGTAAAAGGTGACCCGCTAAAAGTAGTAATGGGTACGGTTTTCTTAGCAATGATTGTCCATTTAGATGGAAATGGTTCTGCCACTTTTATGATTACCGTTACAGCTATGCTGCCTATCTATGAAAAGTTGGGAATGAATCGACTTATTTTGGCAGGGGTTGTTGCGCTCGGAGCAGGTGTCATGAACATTATCCCTTGGGGTGGGCCAACCGCGCGTGCGATGACTACTTTAAACGCAGAAGCAGTAGATATTTTTAATCCTGTTATACCAGCAATGATTGCAGGAATTGTTTGGGTATTGTTTGCGAGTTATTTAATCGGTAAAAAAGAACGAAAGCGTTTAGGCATTATCAATATAGAGAATATAGATTTTAATCTGAAATTAGATGAAGAAACGAAAAAGATTCGTCGTCCTAAATTATTTTACTTTAACCTATTACTTACATTACTAATGATTTGTGCATTACTATTTGTTTGGCTTCCAATGCCTGTTGTTTTTATCCTAGCATTTATCATTGCGTTAATGGTGAACTATCCAAAGAATGTAGATCAGCAAGCACGTATTTTAAGTCATGCAGGAAATGTACTGTTAGTTGCATCAATGATTTTCGCAGCGGGGATTTTCACAGGGATTTTAAATGGAACGGGTATGATCGGTGAGATGGCATCAGCACTTGTTCGTTTAATACCGGACTCATTAGGAAATTATTTACCTACTATCGTAGCTATTACGAGTATGCCTTTAAGCTTAGTTTTTACTCCAGATGCCTACTATTTTGGCGTATTACCAATCATTAGCGAAACTGCTTCGAATTTAGGGATTAACCCGCATGAAATTGGGCGTGCAGCTATTCTTGGACAAATGACGGTTGGTTTTCCCTTAAGTCCATTAACAGCAGCAACATTTATTTTAATCGGGTTGACGAAGGTTGACTTATTTGAGCATCAGAAATTTATATTTAAATGGGCCTTTGGTACAACTATTGTTATGACAATTGTTGCAATACTTACAGGCGCAATATCAATTTGAGGTGAATGGGATGATACGAATTGGATCAGGTGCTGGCTTTGCGGGTGACCGTATTGAACCAGCGGAAATATTAGTAGATCAAGCAAATTTAGACTATTTAGTATTAGAATGTTTGGCAGAAAGAACAATTGCTTTAGCGCAAAAAAGAAAAAAACAAGATGCGCATACAGGATATGATGTGTTGCTAGAAAAACGAATGAGATCTCTTATTCCGAAGATTTCAGGAAAAAAAGTAAGGATTATTACAAATATGGGTGCGGCAAACCCAATAGCTGGAGCAAATAAAATAATAGAAATTGCAAAAGAGCTAAATATCTCCATGAAAGTTGCCGCGGTAACAGGGGACGATGTATTGACGAAAGTATCTCCAGATGATCTTGCTTGGGAAACTGAGAAACCGCTAGAAGAATATGGACAAATAGTTTCGGCAAATGCGTACATAGGGGTAGATGCCTTGTTAGATGCTTTAAAATCAGATGCGCAAATTATTATTGCAGGTCGTATTGCGGATCCCTCTTTGTTTTTGGCACCGATTATTCATGAATTTAAATGGGCATTAGATGATTATGATTTAATGGCTAAAGGAACGGTAATCGGTCATTTATTGGAATGTGCTGGTCAACTAACAGGAGGATATTTTGCAGATCCTGGGAAAAAAGATGTAAAGGATATGGCATATTTAGGTTTTCCTTTTGCAGATATCTTAGCTGATGGTTCGGCAACATTCGGAAAAGTAGAAAATACAGGTGGAAGAATCTCACTTCGCACTGCGAAAGAACAGTTACTATATGAAGTAATCGATCCACACGCCTATATTACGCCAGATGTAGTTGCAGATTTTACTTCGGTTAAATTAGAAGAATTATCTAATGGGCGAATAAAAGTGCATGGAGCAGTAGGACTTCTTAAACCGCAGAACCTAAAAGTAAGCATAGGCTATGAAGCTGGCTACAATGGGGAAGGGGAAATCTCTTATGCAGGTCCTAATGCAAGCGGAAGGGCAAGACTTGCAGGTGACATTATACAAGAAAGAATTGGTCACTTATATGATGAGTTTAGGGTTGATTTAATTGGAGTGAATGCTTGTCATAGAAAAAGTTTTCGAGAGACAGACCCTTATGAAGTGCGTTTAAGGGTTGCCGGAAAAGCAAAATCAATGGCAGAAGCAGCGATAATTGGAGAAGAGGTAGAGGCACTTTATACGAATGGTCCTGCCGGTGGTGGGGGGGCTAGAAAAGTAGTAAACGAAGTAATTGGAGTAGTTTCCACCTTTATTGATCGAGACCTCGTTCACTTTCAAACCGAGTTAAAGGAGTATGTAGCCAATGAAACTATATGATATTGCGCATTGCCGCACAGGAGATAAAGGAAACACCATTACGCTATCTGTTATACCTTATGAAGAATCTGATTATGAGTTATTAAAAGAGATATTGACGGCAGAAGTGGTGAAGGACCATTTAAAAGGCATTGTGGAAGGAGAAGTAAAACGATATGACGTCCAGAACATTCAAGCGCTACAATTTGTCTGTTCAGAAGCTTTGGCAACGGGTGTGACAACTTCATTAACATTAGATACGCACGGGAAGTCATTAAGTTTTGCTTTGTTGGAGTTAGAAATAGGTTAAGTAAATATGACCCTATGTCGGATGCAAGTTAAGAGATTGTCCAATTTTCGTTTGCCATTGTCCAGCTATTAGAAAAGATGGTCCAACTCAGCAAAAGAGAAACTTTCCAATAAAAAAGCATATGCTTCTACAGCCAAATTGTAGAAATGGTGCTGCTCTATAATTACATTTCTGTGGAATTGTCCGAGTAGAGGGTTAAACTACTAAACCGATGTAATTGTGAATAATGAGTGAACAAATATAATGATTTCATTCATTTCGAATTCAAAATAATTGAAAGTAGCATAATATCTTGTTATCATAACCAATGTAATAAAAACATTGGAGGAATGACTCATGAATATTTTAGTAGTGAAAGCAAACAACCGCCCTTCTGCAGAAGGTATCTCTAGCAGAATGTACGATACATTTATGGAAAACTTGGAAGGTGCAAACGTTACAACTTATGATGTGTTTGCAGAAGACATGCCTTTTATTGGACAAGACCTTTTTAATGCATTCGGGAAATTATCAGATGGATTAGAGTTAACAGAATTAGAAGCTCGTTTAATCGCTGCTAAACAAAAAGCAATGGACGCTATAACTGCTGCTGATGTAGTAGTGTTTGCATTCCCGCTATGGAACTTAACAATTCCAGCACCATTACAAGTGTTTATCGACTATATTTACCAAGCTGGCTTCTCTTTCAAATATGACGAAAATGGGCAAGCAGTACAATTATTAACGGATAAAAAAGCAGTTATCTTAAATGCTCGTGGTGGTATTTATTCTTCACCAGAAGCAGCACCAATGGAAATGGCAGTTAACTACATGAAAAATGTATTAGGTGGAGTTTTCGGTATGCAAATCGTGGATGAAGTAGTAATTGAAGGACATGCTGCAGCACCAGATCAAGCAGATGCTATTGTTGCAGAAGGCTTAGAAAAAGTAAAAGCAGCTGCTACAAAACTTTCAAAACAATTAGTATAAAAAATATTAATAGGCGTTCATGGAGTCTTTTGCGAGACTTTATGAACGTTTTTTCTTTTTAGATATCCGAAAAAAATGTATAGGGATGAGATGAAATGTAATCGCATCCCTATACATAAAGAAATCTCGATAATGGTGTGGAACTGGTTCCGTTCAAAGCAATCCCAATGCACCAATATATATATAGTGCCTTGTGTGCAATCACCTTCCTAACAATCGAATTACTGGATACATTTGGTTAATCAACACGGCTGTTAAAAACTTTCGAGTTGATTTTTTTAAATGATAGGTTTTTCAAGCTCATGTTTTTTAATATGGTATTGCAAGCTTTGTCTAGTGATACCCAATTTTTTGGCGGCTTGAGAAACATTCCAATTTACTAGTTTCAAAGTCGTTTCGATTAATTGCTTTTCCGTGTTATTGAAAATTTTCTTTAAAGGTCTTTGGATTACATCTGATGTTTGGAAAGCGCTAGTTGAATGAAAAGGGATTAATTTTGTGCGCATGTATGAAGGTAGATGATCTACATCAATAGCTTCTGCATGTTCTGGTACACGGATTATTAGATTTTCTATTAAATGTTCTAGTTCACGTATATTACCCGGCCATGAATATCGGAGCAAACTTTTTTGTAAAGTATCGGAAAGTTCTGGAACTTTTTTGGATAACTTTGTTTGGTAATTCGTAAGGAAATAATTTATAAAAAAATGAACATCTTCTGTACGTTCTCTAAGAGGAGGGATGAAAAGGCTCGTGTGTGCTATTCGATAAAACAAATCAAGCCGCATTTTATTTTCAGCAATTAGCAGCTCGGGATCTTCGTTACATGCACTAATGACCGTACACTTTACAGGGGTCACTTCATTAGAACCTACTCTTCGGACAAACCGTTCTTGTAATACTCGCATTAACTTTGACTGCAAGGTCATGGGCATCGAGTTAATTTCATCCAAGAACAGAGTACCATCTTGTGCATATTCGAATAGCCCAATCTGGTCTGTTGCGCCAGTAAATGCACCTTTTACAGTGCCGAATAAGGTACTTTCCAGTAAGTTTTCCGGTATTGCAGCGCAATTTAGTGCAACGAAAGATTTTTCTGCTCGTTTACTATGGTTATGCATGCTTTGTGCAAAAAGCTCTTTACCCGTACCCGTCTCACCAACAATTAGAGTATCCGCATTATGGATGGCGATGTTTTGTGCTTCCTCAATAAGACCTAATAATGCGTGGCTATCTCCTTTAATATCTTTAAAAGTATAGATTGTGCCATTTTTTGAATAAGCTTTCTCTTCAGTAGTAATATTTGCTTTTCTTTTTAACTCGATTGTTTGGTGCAGCCGATCTTTAAGTCTTGATTCATTTGTACTTAATGAAAAAACAGAAATGGTTTTACCATCTTTTTGAATTGGAAACGTACTATAGTTAACATACTTCGGAATACCGTTTACTGTAGAGTGTGCACGATATCTAGAATATATTGGTTTACCTGTATTGAATGTATGTCTATGCTCAGAATACTGTGGATTATAATTGTAAACAGTCCATAAATGTTTTCCAATAATATCCTGGCTATTTAATCCTTCCATTTTTTCCTGAGCTTCATTATAAAGAAGTATTTCCCCTTCAGAATTGCTCATCATAACCCCTTCATCAAGTGAGTCAATAATTTTTTCCAAACAATATAATCGTTCTTCTAATTCTACTAAACTTGCTTTCCATTCTTTTAAACATAAAAAAATATAACTACAGTCTGATGAATAGAGTTTTACTTCAACTGAAAAACGCTTTCCGTTTAGCACAAGCGGAAACGTTTCGTTATCGCTAAAACTTATATTTTCGGTACTAAAATAATTAGAAATCGAAGTACCTACCGAAACTTCGAAAGGAATTCCTTCTTTTATATCATTCCAAAGGATTTTGTGTTGTTCATCTAATACGATAATTCCATCTACAAAAGTTCTTATGATTAAACCGATTGACGAAATAGACAAATTACTCTTACTCCTTTCTCTAACTCAAATCATCACTATCGTATCATAATTCAGATGGTTTAGAATAGTTTGCATGCAAAAAGTATCTGCGTGGTGGTCAACCAATAAAATCAAGGGATTTTGCTCTATATACTTGCAAAATGGTGTATTGATTGAAAAAATATCTGCTATCCATTCCGTTTTTATCATGATACTTAAAGTTGAAATTATTGATTCAATAATATTTGTTTCACAAATATTGTTGATAGCACACTGTATTCCTCCTAATAATATTAAATTTACAACCTTTTTTTAAAAGTTGGCACGACACTTGCAATATATAAAAGTGTGAAACCAATTACATTCGAATTAGGGGGAATTATTAATGACAACACCAGAAATTTTATATTCCGTTAAAGCGCAAAGAGGTCCAGAGTTACGCTGTAAAGGTTGGAGACAAGAATCGATTTTACGCATGTTAGAGAACAACATGGAAAATGCTGAGAAACCGGAAGAACTTGTAATCTACGGCGGTATCGGAAAAGCGGCTCGTAACTGGGAATCATACCATGCAATTGTGAAATCTTTAAAAGAATTAGAAGATGATGAAACACTTGTAGTGCAATCTGGAATGCCAGTTGCAATTTTTAAAACGCATAAATACGCACCAACCGTTGTAATGGCGACAACGAATATTATGAAAGCTGATTGGCCTACGTTCTATGATTTACAAGATAAAAACTTAACAATTTATGCAAACTATACAGCGGCACCATGGGAATACATCGGTACGCAAGGTGTGATTCAAGGCACTTTCGAAACACTCTCTGCAATTGCACGCTTGCATTATAATGACTCACTAGTTGGGAAAATCCTTTTAACTGCGGGTGCAGGCGGAATGGGCGGAAACCAAACACGTGCTATGACTATGCATGGTGGTGTTGCAATACTTTGTGACTCAAATGTCGAAATCATCCAACGCCGTATTGAAAAAGGATTCATCGATGAACTAGCTAATTCACTAGATGAAGCTATAGCAAAAGCAAAAGAATATGCTGCAGCTGGAAAACCGCTTGGTATAGCAGTGGTAGGAAATGCAGCAGACATTTATGAGGAAGTGCTTGAAAAAGGATGGCTACCGGATATCTCTACATCCATGACGCCAGGTCATGATCCTATTTCTTACTTACCAGCGGGATACACAGTGCAAGAAGCAGAAGAGCTTCGTGATACGAACCGTGAGTTGTACTTGGCAAAAGCGCGTGAAACGATGGTTCGTGAATTGAAAGCACTTATTAAATTCATGGATTTAGGTGTTCATTCATTTGAATACGGCACAAGTCACCGCAAAGAATGTATTGATGCGGGTATGGATGAAAAAGAAGCAAAGCGTCTTCCTGGTTTCGTAGCAGAATATATCCGACCGCTATTCTGCGAAGGCCGTGGACCGTTCCGTTGGGTTTGCTTATCTGGAGAAGCAGAAGATTTACGTAAAATTGACGATATGATTTTAGAAAAATTTAGCGATGATAAACTTGTTACACGCTGGATTAAGTTAGCGAAAAAACATATTCCAATTGAAGCTTTACCTGCACGTATTTGTTACATGGGATTCGGTCAACGTAAAGCATTTGCACTTGAAGTAAATGACATGATTCGTCGAGGAGAATTATCTGGACCGGTTGCTTTCTCTCGTGACAACTTGGACTCAGGATCAATCGTAAATCCAACATTTGAATCTGAAAATATGAAAGATGGCAGTGACTTAATCTCTGACTGGCCAATGTTGAATGGTCTTCTAAACGCAGTTGGTATGTGTGATTTGATCGCTATTCAAGCAAACTATTCAATGGGAGAAGCTGTCCACACAGGTGTAACAATGGTAGCAGATGGAACGGCAGAATCTGATATGAGACTTGAAGTAGCAATGACGGTAGATTCTGGGATTGGTGTAGTACGCCATGCACAAGCAGGGTACGAAACTGCACAAGATGTTGCGAACGGTAAAGGAAAACTAACAAATGACAGCATAAAAATTCCATTATGGTGGAAACCGGAAGCGACATTTGGGCCAAAAGATGTGAAGAAAGAAGTAAATGCGTAAGTAAGAAAAATGGAAAGGTAGAGAACAAGTGGATATTATTTCTCTACCTTTTTTAATGGCTCACAAACAGTATGATGATCAAAAACTATTAAATATAAGGGGACAATTGAATGAAAAAGTTTTCTCTTCTAATCATTGTCATGATCTTCTCTCTAATCCTAGCAGCCTGTGGTCAAAGTGGGACAAATGCCGAGGCCGATGGAAAAAATAGTGAAAAGAAAAAACTTAAAGTTGCGACAGAAGCAAACTATGCACCGTTTGTATACTTGGATCAAGGGGAAATAACAGGTTTTGATGTCGACTTTATTAATGCTGTTGCAGCTGAAGCGGGTTACGAAATCKAACTTGTACATGTTGGATGGGATCCCTTATTTGTTGAAGTGAAAGATAAGCTTTCCGATATAGGTATATGTGCAATTACGATAAATGACGAACGTGAACAAACGTATGATTTTTCTGTTCCATATTATTTATCAACAAATGAAATTTTGGTACCAGAAGGTAGTGATATAAAAAGTGCCGCTGATTTAAAGGGCAAAGTTGTAGCAGTTCTAGGAGGTACTACAGGTCAAGAAGCAGTTGAAAGTATTCTTGGCAAAAATCATAAAGATATTAAAAAATTCGATAATAATAATCTAGCAATTTTGGAGATGTTAAGTGGTGGGGCTGATGCTGTTGTAGCGGACAATGCAGTAGTTCAAGAATATGCAAATAACAATCCCGATAAAAAATTATCCATAATTAAAGATGAGGAAGGTTTTGAAAAAGAATTTTACGGACTTATGTTTCCAAAAGGTAGTGAGCTTAAATCAGATTTTGATGTAGCCGTTACTGAAGTACTTGAAAATGGAACATATAAAAAAATTTATGAAGAGTGGTTTGGTGCTGAACCTGATGTAGAAACGATACTAGCAGAACAGGAGTAAATGGATAATCAAATTGCGTAACTCTTTATAAGTAGTTACGCAATTATGGTTTACATAAGGGGGGAAATCAATGGATTTTAGATTTGATATCGTAGTAGAATATATTCCTTTCTTTGTAAAAGGAACATTACTGACAATCGGATTATCATTAGTAGGAATTTTGATTGGAACAGTACTAGGATTATTAGTCGGTTTAGGGAAAATGATGCGAAATAAACCAATTGCGTTTCTTTGTAGTTGTTTTATTACTTTTTTTCGTGGAACACCATTATACGTGCAATTACTATTAATTCATTTTGGTGTAGTGCCCCTCTTAACTGGAAATACAAATGGGATTCTTGCCAGCATAATAGCACTTTCCTTGATTGCTGGTGCCTATATATCAGAAATTTTTAGAGCTGGCATCCAATCTATTGATAAGGGGCAAATGGAAGCAGCTCGTTCTTTAGGTATGAATCATGTTCAATCAATGAAAGATGTTATTTTGCCCCAGGCCTTTAAAAGGATGATTCCACCCCTTGGGAACGAATTCATCGTTCTTATTAAAGAATCTTCACTGGCATCTCTCGTGGCGGCTCCTGAGCTTATGTATTATGGACGGGCATTAGGAAGCCAGTATTTCCGAGTATGGGAACCATATCTCACAGCTGCACTTATATATCTAGTGTTAACTACCTCTTTAAGTTACTTATTAAATCGTCTTGAAAGAAGGTTAGCGACAGAATGATAGAAGTAAAAAATTTGAAAAAGTCATTTGGGAGTAATGAAGTATTAAAGGATATTAACGCACTCATAAATCCAAAAGAAGTAGTGGTAGTTATTGGCCCTTCTGGATCGGGAAAGTCTACTTTCTTAAGATGTCTAAATTTACTTGAATCCATTACAGCAGGTCACGTTACGATTGAAGGTGTTGATATTACTGATAAGAAAACAGATATTAATAAAGTAAGAACCGAGGTAGGTATGGTTTTTCAGCAATTTAATTTGTTTCCACATAAAACTGTGATCGACAATATTATGCTTGCTCCAATGAGAGTAAGAAAGTTATCCGCAGAAGATGCTAGAGAAAAAGGTCTAGAACTTCTTCGAAAAGTTGGATTGAAAGAAAAGGCAGATGCGTATCCAGATTCTTTATCTGGTGGACAAAAACAGCGAGTTGCAATTGCTCGAGCTCTTGCAATGGAACCGAAAATTATGCTTTTTGATGAACCAACCTCAGCACTTGACCCAGAGATGGTTGGTGAAGTATTGGAAGTTATGAAACAACTAGCACTTGAAGGAATGACGATGGTAGTTGTAACTCATGAAATGGGCTTTGCGCGAGAAGTCGGTGATCGAGTTTTGTTTATGGATGGCGGTTACATTGTGGAAGAAAATGAACCAAAACAACTTTTTGAAAACCCGCAACATGATCGAACTAAATCTTTTTTAAGTAAAGTTTTATAGATAATGAGTTAAACTATTCGAAAAAACAAGAAAATGAGTACACTCTTTCTAAATTAGCTAATACAATCTATGGGGTGAAAAAATGAATAATCTTCAAGAAACAATTGATAATTCTCCATTAGCCACTAGAGAAGATAGAAGTGTTTACCAATTTCGAAATATTTTCAGATTTTTCTTTTTTAGTGCAATTGGTATCTTTATGTTTTTTATTCCTATTGAATTAAACGGCAAAAGTTCTATTCCATTAGATCATCTAGTAACATGGCTTCGATCATTGTCGAGTACTGCGAGTGCATACTATGCGATGATTCTTGTCCTTTTAGGGGCGGTTTACCCATTTTACACAAAAACTTGGCGAAAAAGTAAAATTGAGATGGTGCTATCTGGTTTCAAAGTATTAGGTGCGATTGCAGCATTTCTAGTGCTATTTGAAATCGGTCCAGCATGGTTAATGGCTGAGGACATGGGACCTTATTGGTACTATAGTTTGCTTATTCCAATTGGGGTTCTAGTACCGATTGGAGCGATTTTTCTAGCAATGCTTGTCGGATATGGATTACTTGAATTTATCGGTATTTTCATGCAACCGATTATGCGTCCAATTTGGCGAACTCCAGGAAGATCCGCTATTGATGCAGTTGCCTCTTTTGTAGGTAGTTATTCGATAGGCTTATTAATAACGAACCGAATTTATAAAGAAGGAAAGTATACGAAAAGAGAAGCAATTATCATTGCAACAGGATTTTCTACCGTGTCAGCAACTTTTATGATTGTTGTAGCTAAGACCCTGGATATAATGCATATTTGGAATTTGTATTTTTGGCTAACTTTTTTAGTTACCTTTGTCGTGACAGCTATTACTGTGAGAATCTGGCCGATTAATAAAATAAATGATGATTATTATACTGAAGAAGGATTTCCAGAAGAAATTATCAAGGAAAATCGTATTAGGCATGCGTGGGAGCAAGCCATGACTACTGCTCATAATGCACCAAAGTTGAAGGAAAACATATATGTAAACGTTAAAGATGGATTAGTGATGGCGATGGGTATTTTACCATCCATAATGTCAATTGGGTTATTAGGTTTAATCTTGGCCAATCAGACACCAGTATTTGATTATCTTGGTTATATTTTTTATCCATTAACATGGGTACTTCAAATTCCGGAACCGTTTCTTGCGGCAAAAGCTGCAGCTATTAATTTGATAGACATGTTCTTACCGTCACTAGTAGTTTTGCAGGCAAGTTTAGAAACTAGATTCATTATTGGCTCTCTATCTATTTCCACCATACTTTTCTTTTCGGCGTTGATACCTTGTATACTTTCTACGGAAATACCGATCAAAATGAGTCATATACTGGCAATTTGGTTTTTAAGAACGGCATTAACACTTATTATCGTTACACCACTTGCATTTTTGTTCCTTTGAAAGTTAGTACAAAATGTAAAAAAATGGGCCGGTGAATATTTTTTATGGAGGTATTTGAATGAACACAGAAACTAAAGTGAAGACAAAAGTAGATTTAGTCATTTGTAATGCAACTGAAGTAATTACCTGCACTGGAAATGGTATGCAAGAAATCGGAGTTATTCAAAATGCATGGATCGCTATTAATGACGACAAAATTGTTGGGGTTGGATCTGAAGAAGAGATAAACAACCAATTTGACATAGACAATTCAACTAGTATTGATGCTTTTGGAAAAGTTGTTGCACCAGGGTTTGTTGATTGTCATACACATCTTGTTTTTAATGGTTCGAGAGTTGAAGAATATGCAGCAAAATTAGCGGGCGATGTTGCTGAAAACTTGAAAGAGCTTGGAATTACAACTGGTCCGAACCGAACAATCGAACTAACACGTCATGCATCGGAAGAAGAATTATTTCAACAATCGAAAAAAAGAATGTTATCAATGCTAGAATATGGAATTACGACGATCGAAAGTAAAAGTGGATATGGTTTGACGACGGAAAGTGAAATTAAAATCCTTGAAGTTGGAAGAAGGCTTAATAAGGAAACACCAGTGGATGTTCTCAATACATTTTTGGGGGCCCATGGTATCCCAGAAGGTATGACAAAAAGTGAGTATCTAGAAATCATTATAAATGAAATGATCCCAAAAGTTGGTGAGTTAAAACTTGCAGAATTTTGTGATGCTTGGTGCGATGAAGGATATTTTACAGCAGAAGAGTCTAAGAAAATATTACAAGCAGGATTGCAACATGGGATGAAACCGAAATTACATGCAGATGCATATTCATATATTGGTGGTTCTGATCTAGCGGTGGAGATGAACATGGTTTCTGTAGATCATCTGAATTTCACACCTGAAGATGTGATGGAGAAGCTAGCAAAGTCGGAAGTAACTGGTGTATTAATGCCGGCGCTTGATTTTGCGGTGGGTCATAAGCAACCCTTTGAAGCAAGAAAAATGCTTGACTTAGGTATGAATATAGCACTCGCAACAGATCTTTGTCCGGCATGTTATACGGAGTCTATGCAGTTTGTTATTAATCTTGCTTGCCGATTGTATAAATTCACAGTAGAAGAAGCTATTAAAGCGGCAACTTACGGTGGAGCACGTGCTCTTAATTTGAAGGATCGTGGAGTGATTCAAGTTGGTAAATTAGCAGATTTGCAGATTTGGGATATTCCTACCTATAAGCATGTTGCATATGAACTTGGGACAAATATAGTAGAAACAGTTATTAAAAATGGAAAAGTTGTTGTTAGTAGGTAAACTCAAAAATAGGAGGAAATCAAATGACAAAAAATCAATTATCCGCTTCTACTGCTGTGGAACAAGTAAATGAGGAACGTTTACTAAATCTATTTCTGGAACTCGCGAAAATAAATGGTCCAAGTATGAAGGAACAACCTGTAGCTGATTATTTAGTCAAGGCTCTAACTGAACTTGGATTTACACTTGAATTTGATAGCGCACATATAAAATTTAACGGAGAAGTTGGTAATTTGATTGCTTGGAAAGAAGGAACTGATTCATCGATTCCACCATTATTTTTCTCCACACATATGGACACGGTATTACCTACTGAAAACCTAAAGCCGGTTATTAAAGATGGTGTAATTTATTCCGACGGAACGACGATATTAGGAGCAGATGACCGTGCAGCATTAGCAGCCTATTTAGAAGGTGTTCGGGCAATTATTGAAAGCGGTGTTCCGCATGGACCGATTGAGCTTATATTAACGGTTAATGAACAACCAGGTCTTGTCGGAGCAACCCATATGGATTATAGTAAGGCAAAAAGTAAAGTTGGTTATATTTTTGATAGTAGCGGCGATGTAGGGCAAATCATTTTAAAAGGGCCATATAGTAGTCGAATTTGGATGGAAGTTCAAGGGAAAGCAGCACATATTGCCTTGAATGCAGAAGAAGGGAATAGTGCATTTCTTATTGCAGCAGAAGGATTATTGAATATGAAACTTGGCACGATTGATGAAGAGACGCTCGCAAATATAGGGATTTTGGAAGGTGGCGAGCTAACATCAATCATACCAGGTTCAGTGAAAGTAGCAGGTGAAGTTCGCAGTTTTTCAAAAGAGAAATTGGAACTACAGTTAAAACATATGGAAGAAGCAATGCAAAAAGCCGCCGAGAAAAATGGCGGAAAYCTCCACATTAGAATTGAAAATAAATACAGTGGATTTGATATTCCGAAAGATCACGTACTAACAAAAACAGTTGAATCGGCTGCTCTAAATATAAATGTAAAGCCCTATCTTACAGAAACACTTGGCGGAGCAGATACAAATGTACTGAACGAAAATGGTCTGACTTGTTTAACACTAGGTAATGGGTTTCAAAACATTCATTCATTTAGAGAATGTATTAGCGTAGAAAATTTAATAAACACTGGTAGACTTACAACAGCATTAATTGAACAATGGTATGCAACACATAAACAAGCTTAACGATTAGAAGGAGTGGGAAAAGATGAAAGTTGAAAAAACAATTGAGCTAGATAGACCGGAAGTAAACACATTAGTAGAACTAGACGGGCTTACCTTAGATAGACATAAAATAGAAAACGTTGTATACGGAAATGCAAAAGTAGTAATACCTGAAGCGGACTTAATAAGAGTACGGGCAAGTCGCGAACGTATTGAAAAGCAATTAAGGGACGGAAAAGTCATCTACGGTGTGAATACAGGGTTCGGAAAATTAAGTGATATTGAGATTGAAAAAGAAGACATTGCCAAATTACAATTAAACTTACTTCGAGCTGATGCTGTGGGCGTTGGCGATCCATTACCAAAAGCAGTTGTTAGAGCGATGATGGTGCTTCGTGCCAATGCGCTAGCGAAAGGATTCTCTGGGATTAAAGAAGATACACTTCAATTATTAGTAAAGATGATTAATAAAGGTGTTCATCCCATTGTTCCATGTAAAGGTTCTGTTGGTGCGAGTGGTGACTTAGCACCCCTATCTCATATTGCCATCGTATTAATAGGTGAAGGGAAAGCGGAGTATGAAGGAGAGATACTATCCGGTGGAGAAGCACTTAAACGCGCTGGGTTAACTCCAGTTTCATTGGAAGCAAAAGAGGGTCTTGCCTTGATTAACGGGACGCAAGCAATGTCCGCTGTTGGAGTAGTAGCGCTAAATGAGGCAGAGCGTGTTGGGTTAGCCGCAGATATGGCTGCGTGTTTAACGATGGAAGCATTACAAGGTATTATTTCCGCCTTTGATAGTGAATTATTGGCTGTGCGCCCGCATCCAGAATTGGAATTCGTTGCTTCTAGAATGAGAAAATGGTTAGAAGGAAGTAAACGGATTACTCATCAAGGAGAAATCCGAATGCAAGATGCCTATTCTATTCGTTGTATACCGCAAGTACATGGGGCCTCTTGGCAAGCGTTTAATTATGTAGAGGATAGACTGAAAGTTGAAATTAACTCAGCGACAGACAATCCAATTATTTTAGAAAGTGGCGAAATCATTTCAGGTGGACATTTTCATGGTCAACCGATTGCGCTAGCAATGGATTTTTTGAAAGTAGGAGCAGCTGAATGGGCAAATATTTCGGAACGAAGAACGGAAAGACTTGTCAATCCACAATTAAGCGGCTTGTCGCCTTTCTTGGCGGTTGATCCAGGCTTAGAATGTGGCTTGATGGTAGCACAATATGCTGCAGCTGCACTTGTTTCTGAGAATAAGGTACTTGCACACCCAGCAAGTGTTGACTCTATTCCGACATCGGCAAACCAGGAAGACCATGTTAGTATGGGAACAATCGGATCTCGCCAAGCACGAGAAATCATTCATAATAGTGCACGGGTAATAGCGATTGAGTTAATATGTGCTTCTCAAGCAATCTACTTGGAAAAAGCTGAAAATCAATTGGCACCAGCAACGAGAAATTATTTAGAAAAAGTAAGAAAAATATGCCCTCCATTAGATACGGACCGTGCTATTTCTGATCAAATGGAAGAACTTGCACAGCATATTTTACGAGCAGATGATTTGAAATAATTGGAGTTCTAAAGAGTATTGGCATATAAAAAGAAGGGACAACGAAATAAAAATCGTTGTCCCTTCTTTATATATATTTAAACACTAATTTCCTTCCGTAAACTAGAAGAGGGAATATTAAGTTCTTCTCGATATTTACTAATCGTTCGTCTAGATATATTAATCCCTCTTTCGGTATTCAAATAATCTGCTATTTTTTGGTCGGAAAATGGTTTCGTTTTGTTTTCATTTTTGATAAAACTGGCTAAAAGTTCTTTAACTTCTGTTTGGGAAATGGAACTTCCATCTGCTGTTTCTAACTTTGAAGTGAATAATGACTTCAGTTCGAATGTACCTCGTGGTGTCTGTATGACTTTGTGCATTGTTGCCCGACTTATAGTAGATTCATGCATGTCAATTTCCACTGCTACTTCTTTTAAGGTCAGTGGTTTTAAAGCGCCGAGTCCTTCTGTAAAAAACATTTTTTGTTTGTCTAAAAGTACCTTTATTATTTTCAATATCGTGGAACGCCGTTGCTCAATACTACTTAACAACCATTTATATTGCGTGTATTGATTGTTTATGTATTTGGACGTTTCATCCTTTTCTTGTAGTAATCCCGCATACTCATTATTAAAATGAATTTCAGGTAAGTATCCGTCATTTAAATAATAAGAGAGATTTCCTTCTTTATATTCCACAATGATATCTGGGTTTAAATACTCCACCGATCCATCAGAAATACCGAAAAATGGTTTTGGGTTAAGTGTTTGAATAAAATCATACATCACTTTTACGTCAGACAACGAGATTTTCATATAACGTGCAATCTCATTCCATTTTCTATTTGCTAATAAATCTAAGTGATTTTCAATTAAAGTTTCGACTAATTTCTCTTCAGGAAATTCATATTTTACTTGTAAAAGCAAGCATTCCCGCAAGCTTCGAGCACCGATTCCAACTGGTCCAATCTGTTGTAGAAGGAGAATGCCTCTTTCAATAGCTTTCTCGTCAAAAGCATCATGATCTTTTATCAGAAAATAACCACTATCGTCTAAATTATAAATAATATAATGGAGAAGTTTCAGATCTTCTTTACTTTTAAATAGTAATTTTGCTTCTTTAAATAACTTTTCTCTCATACAAATTTCTCGACTTTTTACAAAGTCAATAAGTTGTTTAGAGGTACTAGAAGATGCTACTTTTCTAGTGGATCTTTCGTCGAATGAAAAATCCTTCGTATGTTCTTCTAGTTCGATTAATGGGTTTTCTAATTCTTTTTCTTTTATATATTCATATAGATCATAAGTGGAGTATTGTAATAATTCAATGGCTTGCCTTAGTTGAAAAGTCATCGTTAAGCTTTGTTCTTGTCTTTGATTGAGAACGAGTTCCATAGTTATCCCCCCCATAAAATCCCTTTAGATTGAAAGCGTTTTCCTTCATCTAGTTTCTATTATACTACGAATATATTTGATTTACGATTAAAAATAAGAATATTTTTAATAGTGCGATATAATATTTTGAATTTGGAAGAGATGGGATAAATAAAAAGGAGCTAGGCAATTTGTAGGCCAAGCTCCTTTCCTATTAGCTTATTTTCCGTTTACGAATCATTAAGAAAATACCAAACAATACACCGACAAATGACATGATTGAACTAATGAAATAAAACGTATGGCCACCTAATTCGTTATATATATAACCCCCTGCATAAGAAGCGATAATACCAGACAGTCCAAAGAATAATAGAGCAAGAACGGTTTGACCAGTAGCTCTCCATTCTTTCGGCATTATTTGGTATAAATATTGAATTGCAGCAGTATAAAAAATAGGGAATGTGACCATCTGCAATAGTTGAACTACTACCAGCGCAATTGGACTTGTGACAAAAGCAGATGCTAGGAAGCGGACGAAGTAGAAAAACGTCGCAATCGTTATCATCTCAAGCTCTTTGCCCTTACGAAGCCACCAAAAACTTAACGCAAAAATAACAATTTCACTAGTGGCTGCTATAAAGAAGGCGATTCCTACTAGTGAAGTGTCTCCTCCAAGTGCTAGCATATGAATCCCCAAAAATGTGTCATTCATACGTGCTGGCACAGAACTTATAAATACCAATACTAAAAATAATAGCATTTCTTTATTTTTTAATACTTGTTTCAGTCCGGCCATGGTGATCGGTTTCGATGAAGCTTGTACATTGGGCATAAACCAAATGATGCCGAATGATATCAGTCCCAACATGACAAATAATATAGAGATGCTGCCCATCCCGAAATAATCCATTGCAAACCCGGCAATTAATGATAAAACTGCATAGCCAAGTGCCCCGTATGTACGAATGGAACCATAGCTGATGCGCGCCATTTCAGAAACCGTGAAATTTAAGCTCTCCGTAAGCGGGTCAAGTGGCATGAGGAAAAAATAAACGGACAATGCAAAAACAACCAGTAATACATAGCTATTTACGTTAAATAAAAAGTAACCCGAAACTGCAGTGAAGAAAACGAGTAATAGCATGACCTTACGAATAGTTTTGGTCTTATCGCTTATTAATCCCCATAATGGCTGAGCAATCAGTGTCACAAAGCCTCCAGTTCCAATAATTAAACCTATTTCACTAGCAGATAATCCTTGTTCACCCAAATATACCGGTAAAAAGGGAATAAAGAGTGCCAGCAAACCGAAAAATAAAAAATTATACCCTTTTAGCAATACTTGTATTTTCAAATAAATTCTCCTTACCTAGAACGGAATGATTCCTTTAATTGTATCTGACTGTAGTAGTGAAAAAGCATTCAGAAGGAATATAATAGCATAATTATTGAGCTTATAGAATAGGAAAGAGGAAAAATCCATCGCTATAGAGAAAGTGAATGATAAGAAAAATTATGGAGGTCCCCCAATGGGTAATATTGATAAAAGGAATAGGTTGGATGAAGAACCTTTTAGTTATCGAATTACGAAAGATGATACTGTTTTTATAGAATTTCACGGAAAACGTGTGAAAACTTTGAAAGGTAAAGAAGCAGAAAAATTTTTAGAAAGAATAGAAGAAGCAGAAAACGAAAAAGAAGAACAATTAATTTTAGCAAAAATCACTGGGAACTTTAAACGGGGAAATGAGCGAAGAAAATAGAGGAAGAGTAATTTTATAATCGTTCTCAAAATGGCGGACATGATATAGTTCCTTTGATGTTTGTTTTGATGTTGGTATAATTATATTAAGAAAGCAGACCATGACACTATACTGAGGTGGTCATTATTTTACATTGAATAAATTGGGATGAAGCGCAATGCAATGGGAAGAAGTAAGGCAGACTTATCCAGACCAATGGGTTGTTATAGAGGCAATTAGTGCATATTCAAACGACAATAAGAGATTTGTAGAAGACATTGCAGTACTTGATCGTTTCGATGATTCTATGGAAGCGTTAAGAAGGCATGCTGAGTTGCACAAACAAAAGCCGGATCATGAGTTTTATTTTTTTCATACTTCGCGAAAAAATCTCGATATTCTAGAAAAAAGTGGACTGAATAAAATGGATATATCACTTTAAACTCTAAGAGGTACAAAGATAAAAGCAGCATCATAAGTGGTGTTGCTTTTTGAGATGAAATCGGAGGGTAAATATGCTAACGAATAAGCTTACAAAACTATTAAAAATAGATTACCCAATCATCCAAGCGCCAATGGCAGGAGGGATTACGACTTCGTCATTAGTAGCTGCTGTTACGAATAATGGTGCACTTGGTATGATTGGAGCAGGTTATTTAAGTCCTGCGCAATTGCGCGAACAAATTAGAGAAGTGAAGCAACTGACATCCGGAAGCTTTGGAGTTAATTTATTTGTGCCAAACGAATTTGAAGTAACAGAACATGAATGGAATAAAGCGAGCAACTTATTACAGAAATTCCGTACGCAATTAAACATGGAAAACGAACAAAAAATGCTTCCAAGTATGGAAAATGCACTTCAAGTGTACAATGAACAAATACAAGTTATTATAGAAGAAAAAGTACCAATTTGTTCTTTTACTTTCGGGGTTCCTACTATTGAAATTATTGAGCAGTTAAAACAGCATGCTATTATTTTAATCGGCACTGCCACAACGGTTGTAGAGGCAGAAACTATCGAAAAAATTGGACTGGATGCAGTCGTTGTACAGGGAAGTGAAGCGGGAGGACATAGGGGGAACTTTTTAAGTGGACATGAAGAAGGTTTGATTGGAATAATGTCGTTAATTCCCCAAGTGGCAGATCGAGTCACTATACCAGTAATTGCAGCAGGAGGCATTATGGATGGTAGAGGATTAATTGCTGCCCAAAGCTTAGGAGCAAAAGTTGTTCAAATGGGAACTGCTTTTTTAACATGTGAAGAAAGCGGAGCACATCCAGTTCACAAAGAAGCAATTCTAAATGCGAAAGATGAAGATACCGTGTTAACGCGTGCATTCTCTGGAAAATGGGCAAGAGGCATCCAAAATAAATTTACAATTGAAATGCAAGAAGATGAGGTAGAAATTCTTATGTACCCGGTTCAAAATACACTAACACAATCAATTCGTAAAGCTTCATCTTCCCAAAATAATACAGACTTTATGTCGCTTTGGTCAGGTCAAAGTCCAACATTAGCCAAAAATGAAACCGTAGAAGCACTAATACAAAGAATTATAAAACATGCAGAAAGAGGGATGAGTTAGACTATGAACAACCTTACGAAAATGAATATATTAAAGCCTGCAAATGAAGTTTTTGAAGCATTTGTTGACCCTGAGAAGATCGGAAATTTTTGGTTCTCATCGAGCTCAGAAAGATGGCAACAAGGGAAGACCATTAAATTGGAATACAAAGAATATAATGCAATCGGTGAGATTAAAGTAATGGAGATCGTCGACAATCAAAAAATTGTGTATCAATGGGATCCAAATGAAGAAGGACATATTGTCACAATTACGTTTACAGCCCAAAGTGATGAAAGTACATTAGTTGAAGTGAGCGAGGAAGGATTTAAAGAAGACGATCCAGATTTTATTCAGCAGCTAATTGGCAATAAAGAAGGTTGGGTATACATGTTGACATGTTTAAAAGGCTACTTAGAGTTTGGTGTAAACAAATTAAGAACGGGATTGGCATAATCAATTAAAGAGCTTCAAAAATTGAAAGCTTAAAGGAAATTTGTCATTTTCCTTTAAGCTTTTCTAGTTGGTTGCTTCCAAGGGTAAATTGGTTGCTTGAAAACTTAAATAGTTGCTCTAATAGGAGATTTAATTGCTTTCATCATCAAAATGATTGCCTACATAATGTATTTAGTATCCCTTAACCATTTATTTGAAAATAACGACCCAATTCAGTTAAAACCTTCTCTTGTTCGCAAGTTTCATCGCTTTCCCAGTATTCGCAAAATGCCATTTTGTGATGGATTTTAAAAAATCTTCCCCATGCTTTAAATAAATTCTAGCGCCAATTTCATCGACTTTGCTACTCGCTCCTTTTGGAATGGTTGTGCCAGCTATTTCAGTCAGCCGGTCCATTTCCTTTAAAAATGCATATCTTGCAATGATAGAAGCAGCTGCAACGGAAACATGGAGTTGCTCCGCTTTAGTAGAAAATAATACATTTTCCCGGATTATTTCTTTCTCCGCTTTAATATGATTATAGTAAATGCCACGTTCTGCAAACTGGTCAATTAATATATAGGCTGGTTTTTCCGGCGCCATTTTTTTCAGCACATGTTTAAGTGCTTGGTTATGCATCAGCGCTTTTATTTTCCCTTGGGACCATCCGCGACTTTGTATATCGTTATATTTTTCGTTTTTCAACACGAGCACGCTATGTGTTAAAGTGGTCATTAAATCGGGAGCTATCTTACGCATAATATCATCCGTCAGCATTTTCGAATCTTTTACACCAAGTTCTTTCACCAGCTCTACTTGGTCTTCTCGAACAAAGCAAGCTGCTACTGTAATTGGGCCAAAGTAGTCGCCAGTCCCTGTTTCATCTGAACCAATGACAGAAAGTGAATCAAAGTTTTCTGGCAGTGTATCGCCTTTTGCGTTACTAGTGGATATTTTTTTCGTTTGATTATTCGAAGTTCCACTCCAATGTGAAGCTTCTCTAGCTGCTCCATTTCCTTGAAACATGACTTTTCCGGATTTATAGATGGTCACTGCTGTATCTGCTAATTTTGCAGCGAAAATAACTCCAGGAGCGGATCGTTCTACTTTATATTTAGCATAATATGCTTTTACTTTTTCAATTTCATCGGGTCGCATCAATAATACTTCGTTTGACATTCCATTGTTCCTTTCTTCACATCGTATTCTATTTCGTGTTATTATTGTAATTAGGATTTTGCAAGGAGGGTATGGCTTTGTCAGAACAGCAAAAAACGAGAATTTCTGTTGATATATATGGGCAAACTTATAATATGGTAGGCTCCGAAACTACTGGTCATATGCGACTTGTTGCCTCTATGGTGGATGATAAAATGAGAGAGATACAGGCACATAATAGTCAGCTAGATATTCCGAAACTTGCGGTGCTTACTGCAGTAAATGCCGTAAACGATTACATAAAAGTTAAAGAGCAATTAGAAATACTAGAAGCAGAATTGAAAAAATTAAAGGACTGAAAAAATGTTTGATATTCTTATATTAATCTTATTAGTAGCCGGTTTAATCACCGGAGCAAAACGTGGGCTTATTGTCCAACTTATTCATATGACTGGTTTTATCATTGCACTTATTGTTGCGTACACTTATTATAAACCACTTGCGGATAAATTTGTTCTATGGATCCCATTTCCAGCGGTAACAGCTGGGTCAAAGTTAACCATTGCAGTAGATAATTTGGAGTTAGACCAAACTTTTTACCGGGTGATTGCATTTGTACTTATTTTTATAGCGGTGAAATTTGCCTTACAGTTGATCGCATCCATGTTTGATTTCTTAAAGTATTTGCCAATACTAGGCTTTGTAAGTAATCTTGTTGGGGCAGTATTAGGTTTTATCGAGTTTTACTTTATCGTATTCGTATTACTATATGTATTAGCCCTATTACCAATTGATTTTATTCAAAATTTAATATCGAACTCCATTTTAACCGGATGGATGTTGGAACATACGCCGATTTTATCGGAACTAGTGAAGAATTGGTGGTATATCTATATAGAAAAGTGACTTCTCTCACTAGAGGGAAGTTTTTTTGCAATGAAAGGAGCTCTTCTCATGGATAAAAAAACAATCATAAATACATTAGAAAAAATTGCATTGTATATGGAATTACAAGGAGAAAACTCTTTCAAAGTGTCGGCTTTCCGAAAAGCTGCACAAGTGTTAGAACTTGATTCGCGTAGCTTAGCCGAGATGGATAATATATTATCTTTAAAAGGAATAGGTGCTTCAACCGGTGCCGTTATTGAAGATTTACTAAATACGGGTGTTTCTTCCTTATTAGTAGAGCTTCAAGATTCAGTTCCTAGCGGTTTACTTCCAATGATGAAAATACCAGGGCTTGGTGGTAAAAAAATTGCGAAGTTATATAAAGAATTACAAATCGATTCCATAGATGCGCTAAAATTAGCTTGCGAAGCAGGAAAAGTACAATCATTGGCTGGATTTGCAGCGAAAACAGAACAGAAAATTCTTGCGGAAATTGAGAACTTACAATCTAAACCAGACCGTACTGCTGTTTGGCAACTGGAACCGATTGTTGAAATGATTGAAAGTAAACTAGCCGCTATACAGGCGATTGAAAAATACTCGGTTGCCGGTTCTTACAGAAGAGTCAAAGAAGCCAGTAAAGATATTGACTTTATCATCGCTACAACAAAAGCTCAAGAAGTCCGAGAAGGCCTTTTAAAAGAACTACCAGTGTTAAAAATAATTGCGGCAGGAGATACAAAAGTTTCTGTTACACTGGATGGTGAACATGAGATTGACGTTGATTTCCGCTTAGTCGAATTACATCAATACGCATCAGCATTAAACCATTTTACGGGCTCTAAAGACCATAATATTAAAATGAGACAAATCGCAAAAGAACAAGGAAAGAAAATCAGTGAATATGGAGTGGAACTAGCAGATGGATCCATGCAGCATTTTAACTCCGAAGAGGAATTTTATGCTTATTTCGACTTACCATTTATCCCTCCATCGGTTCGAGAAGATGGCTCGGAGTTTTCCAAATTGGACCAATTGCCATTACTTGTTAGGCTTGAAGATATAAAAGGCGATTTTCATATGCACTCAACTTGGTCGGATGGTGCCCATTCCATCGAGGAAATGGTGGAAGCTAGTCGGACTAAAGGGTATTCACATATCGTTATAACGGATCACTCCGATTATTTAAAAGTAGCAAATGGACTTTCTAAAGAACGTTTGTTAAAACAAATTGAAGCAATTCACGAATTAAATAACCAATACACAGATATCGAAATTTTCGCAGGTACCGAAATGGATATTCTTCCAGATGGATCGCTCGATTTTGATGATGACTTATTAAAACAATTAGACTTTGTCATTGCTTCCATCCATTCCAGTTTTAGTCAACCTCAAGAAAAAATTATGGAACGATTACATAATGCGGTCAAAAATCCCTATGTTCATATGATTGCGCATCCAACAGGGCGAATTATTGAACAACGGGATGGATATAATCCAGATGTGCCAACCTTAATCGAATGGGCAAAAGAATACGGTAAAATGCTTGAATTAAATGCAAACCCATATCGACTGGACTTGCAAACAGAATATTTAAAACTGGCACAAGAAAAAGGTCTACCTATTGCGATCAATACGGATGCCCATCATATCGATCAACTAAAATATATGGATATCGGTGTACGCTACGCACAAAAAGCATGGCTACACAAAGAGTCAATCGTAAACACTTGGACGTTAGAACAGTTTAAACAGTTTATTAAGAAATAATGAGGAGGTGCCACGGTGATAGCTGAAAGAGCACTGAAAACGTTAGAATATTATAAAATACGAGAAGAAGTGGCAAAATATTGTACTTCTTCTGTTGGCAAAAGCCATATGGACAAACTAGTACCTTCAGTAGATTTTGCGGAAGTCACTAAGCTATTGGAAGAAATGGATGAGGGATTGTCTATTCTTCGATTACGGGGAAATGTTCCAATGGGCGGCATTACAGATATTCGTCCCCATGCAAAACGAGCACAAATTGGTGGGATGCTAAGTCCAATCGAATTAATGGAAACGGCAAGTACGATTCGGGCGAGTAAAATTTTACGTCAGTTTTTAGAAAATGTAGTGGAATCAGAAGATGTAGCAATACCCCATTTTCTAGAGAAAAAAGAAGCAATGCCTATACTTACTGCATTAGAACATGAGATAAATGATTGTATCGATGAAAATGGAGCTGTACTAGATAGTGCAAGCAGTACACTACGTTCAATCCGTCAGCAATTGCGAATACAAGTTAGCCGCGTGCGAGAAAAACTCGAAAGCTATACAAGAGGTGCAAATGCATCTAAAATGCTTTCGGATTCCATTATTACGATTCGAAATGATCGGTATGTAATTCCAGTGAAATCAGAATACCGCAGTCATTATGGTGGGATTATCCACGATCAATCGTCTTCGGGTCAAACTTTATTTATCGAACCGTCAGCAGTCGTCCAAATCAATAATGAAATCCGCAGTTTAAAAGTAAAAGAACAAGAAGAAATCGAACGCATACTGATCAAATTGACAGCAGAAGTAGAAATAGTCGGACATGACATCTTCTTATTAGTAAATATATTAGGCGAAATCGACGTGGTTCTAGCAAAAGCTAAATATGGACAAGCAGAGAAATGTACGATGCCAATTATTAATAATGATGGGTATATTCGTTTAGTAAAAGCAAGACATCCGCTTATTCCGATAGACACTGCAGTTACCAATACAATCGAATTTGGAAAAGATATTACGGCGATCGTTATTACAGGACCAAATACAGGTGGTAAAACAGTGACACTAAAAACGGTGGGACTATGTACATTAATGGCACAAAGTGGTATTCCAATTCCCGCATTAGACGGTTCCGAAGTAGCACTATTTGAATCGGTATTTGCGGATATTGGCGATGAGCAGTCGATTGAGCAAAGCTTGAGTACATTTTCTTCCCATATGGTGAACATTGTAGATATTTTGAAAAAATATGATGAAAAATCATTAATCATTTTTGATGAACTCGGTGCTGGTACTGATCCACAAGAAGGAGCGGCACTTGCTATTTCCATTTTGGATGCTGTGCATGGAACGGGCGCACGTGTAATGGCCACAACGCATTATCCAGAACTAAAAGCATACGGCTATAATCGACCAGGTGTAGCGAATGCAAGTGTGGAATTCGATGTCGAAACATTAAGCCCTACGTATAAATTGCTTATAGGGGTTCCAGGACGTAGTAATGCTTTTGAAATTTCCGAGCGACTAGGTTTACCAGCCTATATTATTTCTCAAGCACAAACATACACGGGAACTGATCGTGGGGAAGTCAATTCCATGATTGCCTCTTTAGAAGCTAGTAGAAGACAAGCCGAAAAAGATGCAGAAGAAACAGAAGAGCAGTTAGAAGAAGCAAAACAAGTAAAAGTAGATCTAGAACAAAGACTAGCAGACCTGGAACAAAAGAAAGAGCAATTAGAACAAAAAGCAAAAGATAAAGCAAAAAAAATTATTGAAGACGCTAGACGTGAAGCAGATGAAATCATAAGTGATCTTCGTAAAATGCAAGCAAATACACATAAACTTGTAAAAGACCATGAACTGATTGATGCGAAAAAACGTTTGGACGCAGCACTTCCAACAAATCCAGTATTAAAAAAACAAAAGAAATTAAACGAACGTGCAAAAGAGTTAACAGCTGGAGATGAAGTAAAAGTACTAAGTTTCGGGCAAAAAGGGACCTTATTGGATAAACTTTCCAAGTCTGAATGGTCAGTTCAAATTGGTATGCTAAAAATGAAATTGGATGAATCTGATTTAGAATATATTAAACCGGAAAAACAAAAGCAAACGGTTTCTGTCAATGCAGTTCGTGGCAGGGATTCCCATGTGAAATTGGAGCTTGACCTTCGCGGAGAGCGATACGAAGATGCACTAATTCGAACAGAAAAATATTTGGATGATGCTATTTTAGCAAATTACCCACGTGTTTCGATCATTCACGGAAAAGGCACAGGTGTATTAAGACAAGCCATTCAGCAATATTTGAAAAACCATTCTCGTGTGAAGAGCTACCGTTTCGGTGAAGCCGGAGAAGGTGGTTACGGAGTTACGGTAGTCGAATTAAAATAGGTAAAAAGAATTTGAAACTTTTTAACTACTCACACGTAAAGTAAGAAAAATTTAAAGGGGTTTTTAACATGTTGCTTTCTGGTTTTTGGTCAAACCCACTTGTGGAGTCAGCTGGTTATTTTAGTGTAGTTATTTTATGTTTAGTTGTTTCCATGGTTATATTTGAAATTGTTACCAAGTATAAAAACTGGGAAGAAATCAAAAAAGGAAATGTCGCTGTTGCGATGGCCACTGGCGGAAAAATCTTTGGCGTATGTAATATTTTTAAATATTCCATCGAACAACATAACTCCTTATTCCAAATGATTGGTTGGGGCTTATTCGGATTTACTCTTCTTATCATTGCCTATTGGTTATTTGAATTTTTGACGCCAAGTTTTAATGTAGATAAAGAAATAGAACAAGATAATCGCTCTGTCGGATTTATTTCCCTCATTATTTCAGTGGGCTTATCATTTGTTATAGGAGCAAGTATTTCATAGGAGCGATCGTAATGGAAAAATTGTCGAAAGTTTTAGTTGCTGTAGGCATACTTTTTGTCCTTGTAGGAATAATATATGTAGTAATGAATTAATAGAATGAGTGAACAGCTCATTTTAGAGACTGTTGAGAAAAACAATTCACAACAGTCTTTTTTTTCTATATATAAATATAAATTGAATTGTCATTCATTTATATTTATAATAAAAGTGTGAATGTTCCAATTATTACGATAGAAGGGGGTATAATAATGACTGAGAAAATTTGGCTTTCCCAATATCCACCTGAAATTCCGCATACGCTTACCTATGAATCTATACCAGTGCAAGAATATTTAACAAGATCGTATAACAAATTCCCAGAAAAAATAGCCATACATTTCATGGGCAAAGACGTCACTTACAAAGAACTCTATGAATCTTCTTTAAAATTTGCAAACTATTTACAAATGATAGGCATTCAAAAAGGAGACAGGGTGGCTATTATGCTACCAAACTGTCCACAAGGAGTTATTGGTTATTACGGTGCATTATACGCAGGAGCAATAGTAGTGCAAACAAATCCATTATATACAGAACGTGAAATCTCTTATCAAATGAAAGATTCAGGAGCAAAGGTAATTTTAGCATTAGATATTTTATATCCACGTATTTCAAAAGTAATAAAAGAAACACAGCTTGAAAATATAATTCTTACAGGTATTAAAGACTTTTTACCTTTTCCTAAAAATGTAGTATATCCTTTCATTCAAAAGAAACAATATGGATTCAGTGTGAAGGTAGAACATCGAGGAATCAATCACTTATTCCCCGAAATTATGAAAGTGGCCAAAGCAAATCCGATCGAAATGCCTTTTAGTTTTGAAGAAGATATTGCACTTTTACAATATACAGGCGGCACTACTGGATTCCCAAAAGGTGTTATGCTTACGCATAAAAATTTGATATCGAATGCATCGATGTGTGATGCGTGGTTGTATAAATGTAAAAAAGGTGAAGAAAGCATACTAGGCATTTTACCATTTTTTCATGTGTACGGGATGACTACGGTATTGATATTAGCTGTTATGTTAGGAAATAGAATGATCTTACTACCAAAGTTTGATGTGGAAACAGCACTTAAAACCATCGATAAGCAAAAGCCAACACTATTTCCGGGTGCACCAACGATTTACATTGGCATATTAAATCATCCGGATGTACAAAAATATGATTTATCATCTATTGTAGCTTGTTTAAGTGGATCCGCTGCGCTACCTGTAGAAGTTCAAGAAAAGTTTGAACAAGTTACGGGTGGTAGATTAGTAGAAGGGTATGGATTAACGGAGACTTCTCCTGTAGCACTTGCCAATTTAATCTATAGTGACCACCGGGTAAAGGGAACTGTTGGTATTCCTTGGCCAGACACAGATGCAGCAATTTTTAGTTTAGAGTCAACAACACCACTTCCACCGGGGGAGATTGGAGAAATAGCAGTTAAAGGTCCTCAAGTCATGAAAGGTTATTGGAATCGTCCGGAAGAAACAGAAATGACCATGCGTGACGGATGGTTACTTACAGGTGATTTAGGTTATATGGATGAAAGCGGTTACTTTTATGTGGTGGACCGGAAAAAAGATATGATTATTGCAGGGGGTTATAATATTTACCCGCGAGATGTGGAAGAAGTGCTATATGAACACCCTGCCATTCAAGAATGCGTCGTAGCAGGGGTGCCAGATGCATATCGTGGAGAGACGGTAAAGGCGTATATTGTATTAAAAGAGGGAGTAGCAGTGACAGAAGAGGAGTTAAATAAATTCTGTCGTGAAAATTTAGCTGCTTTTAAAGTACCAAGAATATATGAATTCAGAAAAGAGTTGCCAAAAACAGCCGTCGGTAAAATTTTAAGAAGAACTTTAATAGAGGAAGAAAAAGAAAAGTTAAAACAAGCAGCGGAAGGTTAACTTTTCCGATTTGTTAGGATAAATTTGATTTGTATATTGACAGTACTGAAAATTAAATATAATATAAAAATATGAATGAGTAATCATTCATATTTTTATATTATTCGCAAGTAATTGATCATTTGGTGGTGAATACATTGAAAAAAGAAAAGCCAAAATATAAGCAAATTATAGATGCTGCCATTATAGTTATTGCAGAAAATGGATATCATCAGTCACAAGTTTCTAAAATTGCAAAACAAGCTGGTGTGGCGGATGGGACAATCTACTTGTATTTTAAAAACAAAGAAGACATATTAATCTCCGTATTTGAAGAAAAAATGGAAGTATTCGCAGAAAACTTAAAGCAAATAATTGAAATAGATGCGAACGCTTCGGAGAAACTATTAAAGATGATAGAAAATCACTTTAGTGTACTTGCAAGTGATCATCACTTAGCAACTGTTACCCAGTTAGAGTTGAGACAGTCAAATTTGGCCCTACGTTTACGTATTAATGCCATTTTAAAAAATTACTTAGTCCTACTAGACTCCATATTAAAAGAAGGTATTGAAAATAGAGAATTTGAGCAAAATTTAGATATTCGCTTAGCAAGACAAATGATTTTTGGTACAATAGATGAGACGACAACAACTTGGGTTATGAATGAATATAAATATAATTTAATAGATTTGACCCCAAAAGTACATCGTCTGTTATTAAATGCTATAAAAGAATAACAAAGGGGAGAGTTGTGTAAATGGGATTCTTGTCATGGGAAATTGAGGATGGTGTAGCTACGGTTATACTGAATCGTCCACCAGCAAATGCACTAGCAAGAGGGGTAATTTTAGAAGTAAATGATCTTTTAGATGCAGTTGAAAACGATGATGCTGTTCGTGTTCTACTGCTTAAAGGAGAAGGGAGATTCTTTTCTGCTGGTGCAGATATTAAAGAATTTACTTCCGTTTCTTCAGGTGAAGAATTTTCTGAATTAGCTGAAAGTGGACAACTCATTTTCGAAAGATTAGAAAGATTTTCAAAGCCAGTTATCGCAGCAATTCATGGAGCTGCACTTGGTGGGGGCCTTGAGCTAGCGATGAGCTGTCATATACGACTTGTGTCAGAAAACGCTAAACTAGGGCTTCCAGAACTACAATTAGGTCTAATCCCTGGTTTTGCTGGAACGCAACGACTTCCTCGCTATGTTGGATTTGCAAAAGCAGCAGAATTACTGTTAACGAGTGAACCAATCAGTGGGACAGAAGCGGTGAAAGTTGGCTTAGCCAATCATGCATATCCAGAAGAAGAATTATTTAGCCGTGCACAAGAACTTGCAACTAAAATTGCAAAGAAAAGCCCAGTTGCTGTAAAAGCGGCGTTAGAAATGCTCCAATATATAAAACCAGCCTCTTACTATGAAGGCGTTCGAGCAGAAGCAAATGTTTTTGGAAGCGTTTTTGTTTCAGACGATGCAAAAGAAGGTATTTCTGCATTTTTAGAAAAAAGAGAACCAGTTTTTAAAGGTAAATAAATATTACGCTAGGGGAGGATAACTAAATGAACATTTATGTTTTAGTGAAACGTACATTTGATACAGAAGAAAAAATCGTAGTAAGTGGCGGTAAAATCCAAGAAGACGGAGCAGAATTCATCATCAATCCTTACGATGAATATGCGATCGAAGAAGCAATTCAAGTTCGCGATGCACAAGGTGGGGAAGTGACTGTTCTAACATTAGGCGGAGAAGATGCGGAAAAACAACTTCGCACAGCACTTGCTATGGGAGCTGACAAAGCTGTTCTTATTAATGTGGAAGATGATGTAGAAGAATTGGATCAATTTACAGCTGCTCATATCATTTCCGAATACTTAAAAGATAAAAATCCTGATTTAATATTAGCTGGTAATGTAGCTATTGATGGTGGATCTGGACAAGTTGGACCACGTGTCGCAGAAGCTTTAGGTATTAACTATGTCACAACGATTACAAATCTTGAGATTGATGGGACAACTGTAACGATCAAACGTGACGTGGAAGGGGATACAGAAATTCTGGAGACATCATTACCACTTTTAGTTACAGCACAACAAGGGCTTAACGAACCTCGTTATCCATCACTTCCAGGAATTATGAAAGCTAAGAAAAAACCATTAGAAGAAGTAGAACTAGATGATTTAGATATAGATGAAGACGATGTAGAAGCGAAAACAGAAACACTAGAAATTTATTTACCTCCTAAAAAGGAAGCAGGAAAAGTATTAGAAGGCGAGCTAGCTGACCAAGTGAAAGAGTTAGTTCACTTACTTCATTCGGAAGCAAAAGTCGTTTAAGCGAATATTATTAACTTAAATTAGGAGGAAAAGAATATGTCTAAAAAAGTATTAGTACTTGCGGAAGCACGTGAAGGTGCACTACGTAATGTTTCTTATGAAGCAATCGCTGCTGGAAAACAAATTTCAAATGGCGGAGAAGTTGTTAGTGTTCTATTAGGAGATTCAGTGCAAAATCTAGCATTGGAACTTGGCAAATATGGTGCAGATCGTGTGATTACGGTAGAACATCCACATTTAAAACAATATACATCAGACGGTTATGGACAAGCATTGCTAGCTGTTATTGAACAAGAGAATCCAGAAGCGATCGTTTTCGGACATACAGCTTTAGGAAAAGATATCTCTCCAAAAATTGCTAGTAAACTGCAAATTGGACTTGTATCTGATGTTACTGCAATTGAAGGAGAAGGCGAGAAGGCTGTTTACATTCGCCCGATCTATTCTGGTAAAGCATTCGAAAAAGTGAAAGTAAAAGATGGTATCGAATTCGTTACTATTCGTCCAAACAACATCGCACCACTTGCAAAAGACGACAGCAAATCAGCGGATGTATCTTCATTATCGGTGGATATTACAAACCTTCGTACAATTATTAAAGAAGTAGTTCGTAAATCATCTGAAGGTGTAGATTTATCTGAAGCAAAAGTAGTCATCGCTGGTGGACGTGGAGTGAAGAGCGAAGAAGGATTTGCGCCATTGAAAGCACTTGCAGATGTGCTAGGTGGAGCGGTTGGAGCTTCTCGTGGTGCTTGTGACGCTGATTACTGTGATTATTCACTACAAATCGGTCAAACTGGTAAAGTAGTTACTCCAGACCTTTATATTGCAGCAGGTATTTCTGGAGCGATTCAACATTTAGCGGGTATGTCGAACTCGAAAATAATTGTAGCGATCAACAAAGATCCAGAAGCAAATATTTTCAAAGTGGCAGATTACGGTATTGTTGGCGATTTATTCGAAGTTATCCCAATGCTTACGGAAGAATTTAAACAGTTGAAAGTAAATGCTTAAAAGCAACTCGGCTCTTTTGTTAGAGCCGAGTTTTTTACTTTATAGATCTAGCTCCAGCGCCTTGCCTCTCGGGGTCAAATGTGAAAAAGCTGTGGTGGCTGAGGAGCTGCCTCCTCGCTTTTCCTCATTTGCCTGTCGGGGCAGAATAGGCGCTTGCGCTTTTCGTGTAAGCTAATATGTAGATGTAGCAATATGAGTCTGCTATAATCTATTTAGAGTTAACCAAAGGAGGAATTTTTAATGGCAATAGTTCATGGAACAGATCAGACTTTCTCACAAGAAATTGAGGAAGGATTAGTATTAGTAGATTTTTGGGCAACATGGTGTGGTCCTTGTAAAATGATTGCTCCTGTATTAGAAGAAATGGACGCTGAAATGAGCGATAAAGTAAAAATCGTAAAAGTCGACGTGGATGAAAACCAAGCAACTGCTAGTCAATTTGGTATTATGTCAATCCCAACATTAGTATTGTTTAAGGATGGTCAACCAGTGGACAAAGCAGTTGGTTTCCAACCAAAAGAAGCATTAGTTCAATTTGTAGAAAAAAACGCATAATATAAAGCCGGGTCCTCTAAAGGTGCCCGGCTTTTTTAAACGGGTGATGAAATGAATGATTTGATACAACAAAAATGTGCCATTTTACCAGATGATCCTGGATGTTATTTGATGAAAGATCGGCAAGGAACCATTATTTATGTCGGCAAAGCGAAAATATTAAAAAATCGTGTACGTTCTTATTTTACTGGATCGCATGATGGGAAAACGCAAAGATTAGTACAAGAAATAGTCGATTTTGAATATATCGTCACATCGTCAGAGTTAGAAGCACTTATCCTAGAGCTTCATCTTATTAAAAAGCATGATCCAAAATACAATATCATGCTAAAAGACGATAAAACGTATCCATACATTAAAATAACAGCGGAAAAAAATCCGAAATTAATCATTACAAGACAAGTGAAAAAAGACAAAGGAAAATATTTTGGTCCTTATCCAAATGCACATGCTGCAAATGAAACCAAAAAACTATTAGATCGTATATACCCACTAAGAAAGTGTGCGAAATTACCCGACCGTGTTTGCTTATATTATCACTTAGGGCAATGCCTAGCTCCTTGCGTAAAGGAAATAGAGGATTCCACTTATAAAAAGATGACGGATGAAATTACGAGCTTTTTAAACGGCGGCTATACACATGTAAAAAAAGAACTAATGGAAAAGATGAATGAAGCAGCAGAAAATCTAGAATTTGAACGGGCAAAAGAATATAGAGATCAAATTTCCAATATTGAAATGGTCATGGAAAAACAAAAAATTACAACAAACGATTTTACCAGTCAGGATATTTTTGGTTATACCGTGGATAAAGGCTGGATGTGTGTCCAAGTATTTTTTATCCGACAAGGAAAACTAATCGAAAGGGATGTTTCTCTTTTTCCTCTTTATCGTGATCCGGAAGAAGAGTTTTTAACATTTCTAGGTCAGTTTTATGCAAAACCGGAACATATTAAACCTAAAGAAGTGTACGTACCTAATAATACGGACATCCACTTAGCTTCTGAATTGTTAGAAATGAAAGTGACCATTCCTCAAAAAGGATTGAAAAAAAACTTAGTTAAGCTTGCCGAGAAAAATGCTGTGCTTGCTTTAAGTGAGAAGTTTCATTTGATCGAACGACAAGAAGAGCGGACGATAGGGGCAGTGGAGGAATTAGGTGATTTAATAGGGATTGCAACTCCAAATCGAATGGAGGCTTTTGATAATTCCCATATTCATGGTACCGACGCCGTTTCAGCGATGGTTGTATTTGTGGATGGAAAAGCATATAAAAAGGATTATCGAAAATACAAGACGAAAACCGCTGCAAAACACGATGATTACGGTGCAATGCGAGAAGTCATTCGCAGAAGATACACACGAGTATTAAAAGAAAGTTTACCTTTGCCCGATTTAATTATCATTGATGGAGGAAAAGGACAAATAGAAGCGGCTCGAGAAATTTTGGAAGACGAGTTAGGATTAGAAATACCGATTGCTGGTCTTGCAAAAGATGGGAAGCATCAAACATCTCAACTTTTATACGGAAATCCAATTGATATTATTCCGATGAAGCGAACAAGCGAAGCATTTTATTTATTGCAACGTATTCAAGATGAAGTGCATCGATTCGCTATTACATTCCATCGTCAACAAAGAGGAAAACATACGATTGCTTCTTCCTTGGATGGAATCGAAGGAATTGGCCCTAAACGGAAAAAAACCTTATTAAAACATTTCGGATCTATCAAGAAAATGCAAATCGCGACAAAGGAAGAATTTATAGAAGCCGGGCTTTCTAGTAAACTTGCTGAAACGATGGTGGAGCATTTTCAGAAAAAGTGATTGTCTTCTGAATATTCTTGTGGTATGGTTGATACAATTTAATATTCACTATTTCAAAGTGAAGATAGAGGTGCGAACTGACAAGAGTACTTAGCGACAGGGTGAAAAGATCCGATTATCGCTAATGGAAAGGGTCATTCGCCGAAACGTAGAATAGCTTTTCCTATTCTAGGTTGGTTCTGCATTGAATAAATGTAGAATTGTCAGAATTCAGTATTCTGGAGGGCTATCTCACATGGACATTAATTGACCGTGTATGAGACAATGCTTTTCACAATATGTGAAAAGCATTTTTTTATCCTGACAGATAAACAAGGGAGCAGATATGCATGAGTAAAATTGTGATGAAGTTTGGCGGTACTTCTGTAGCGACTACAGAAAAAATCGCAAGTGTAGCAAAAAGAATAAGTAAAGAAAAAGAAAAGGGACATGATATTGTAGTTGTTGTATCAGCAATGGGAAAGTCTACAGATGAACTGGTGAATTTAGCAAATGAAATAACAGAAAGTCCATCCAAACGCGAAATGGACATGCTCCTTTCAACCGGAGAACAAGTGACGATGGCATTACTAGCTATTCAGTTAAATGCACTTGGATTAAATGCAGTTTCACTCACGGGTTGGCAAGCAGGTTTAATAACAAATAATGTACATAAAAATGCAAGAGTGGAAAGAATGGATGGCTCTAAAATAAATAACTTATTAAATGAAGATAAAATCGTCATTGTCGCTGGCTTTCAAGGGGTTTCCGAAGATAATGAAATCACTACTCTTGGAAGAGGTGGGTCAGATACGACCGCAGTAGCAATTGCAGTAGCTATTGAAGCGGAAATTTGTGATATTTATACAGATGTAGAGGGAGTATTTACATCTGATCCAAGATACGTTACGAATGCCCGAAAACTAGAACAGTTGGAATATGACGAAATGCTTGAGCTAGCTAATCTAGGTGCTGGAATACTACATCCTCGAGCAGTAGAATTTGCAAAAAATTATAAAATTCCACTCAGAGTGCGGTCAAGCTATGAAGAAAGTGAAGGAACAATTTTAAAGGAGGAAGTAGATGTGGAAAATAATTTAGTAGTTCGTGGGGTAGCGTTTGAATCAGATATTGTGCGTCTAACGATTGAATATGATGTCCCGTTTAATGGATCATTGGCATCGATTTTTACGACACTAGCAGAAAATCATATTAATGTAGATATTATTGTGCAATCTATTGTAGATGGCGTAAGACCTGCCGTTTCGTTCTCTATTAAAAAGGAATCGTTAGCGGAAGCTATTACAGTGTTAGAAACGCATAAAAAAACACTCGGTTTTACATTTGCTGACTTCGAGGTAGGGTTAGCGAAAGTTTCTATCGTTGGTTCAGGTATGGTTTCCAATCCGGGGGTTGCCGCGCAAATGTTTGATCGATTAAGTAAAGAGAATATTCCGGTAAAAATGGTAAGTACATCGGAAATAAAAGTTTCAGTTGTTATTCCTCAAGCTGACATGATTCCAGCCGCCAATGCGCTGCATGATGAATTCGACTTGGCTATAAAGCAATAACTGAACAAAAATACCAATCTCAAGGGACGTAACTTTGTTACGTCCCTTGTTTGTATTGCGCGGAATAGGGACAATGCGTCTTGCGCAAACGCAATAAATCCAATAAATGGCTAAGGGCGACTAATCCAGCATTGAAAGCAACCAGTTCTATTCGTAAAGCAACTAAATCAACGCGAAAGCAACCAGATCTATACGAGAGCACCCAAATCGCCAATGAAAGCAACCGTTTCATAAAATAGCAAGTTTACTCGGATTGAGACGGCGATGATTAGGATGCATTCTCCTATCTGCTGAACTTAAAAGAAAAAGCATTGACTGGCTTTAGCGGCCGGTCAATGCTTATTTTGTATCTCGTACATCCCATTTTACCTGTAATGACACAAATCCATTTTTATCTGGCTCTTCATCATAACATTCTGTTAAATAACCGCCGATTTTCTGTTGTTGCTCCGCTAAAAAGCCTGCTTCTAATCGGTGGCTTCTCATTTTTCCGCTTTTCGGTAAATTGTACGTATGTAAGATATAAAACGCAGAATCTTTCGTTGTTTTATTTAATGCAAGCGTTCCCCAACCCGCTTCTTGAAAGAAAGTGATGGCTTCATCCATCGAGTAAAGAGGAAACTTGCGAGCAAGGTCTTTTCCAGCCCAATATAAAATATCTTTTTCATGTTTTCCGAGAATAGAAGCAAGCACGTGGTCTCTAAGTAATTCATATCCAAAGGAAGTTACATGTGAATGTTCCTTATCATTCAAGTAGCAACCCTTCTTTCAAAAAATAAATATCATTTGTCCTTGTCTATTTTAGCATAAATTATTTCTTGGTGGTAATGGAATAGTTTGTGAAAAAATAATCGAATCATTATTTAAATATGCATCTAGAAGATTATTGAAAAGTCTAAAGATACCTTGACGCTCTAAAATGATGAGAGTACAATGGATATGTCATAAATTCGTAACATGATGATGTGAACAAGTTATGAAAAGTATTCTATTAGAATAGTTTTCATATCGAGTAAATGTAAATTTGAGGGGGGTAACTGTTTTGTCGAAAGATCGCGAATTTTATTGGCGCCGCTTACATTCTTTATTAGGTATAATTCCTGTTGGATTATTTGTGGCGCAACATTTAGTAGTAAACCATTTTGCTACTAGAGGAGAAGAAGCTTTTAATAAAGCATCTGGTTTCATGGGAAGTCTTCCGTTTGTTATTTTGTTGGAGATTTTCATCATTTATTTACCATTAATGTTCCATGCTTTTTACGGAATTTATATTGCATTTACCGCAAAGAATAATCCGAAAAACTTTGGTACATTACGTAACTATCTATTCATTTTACAACGATTTACTGGGATTTTCCTTGTTGTTTTCATCGCATGGCATGTATTTGAGACAAGATTCCAAGCTGCAATTGGTGCAAAAGAAGTTAATTTTAACATGATGGCGGAGATTTTAGCAAATCCTTGGATGTTAGGCTTTTACATCGTTGGGGTTATTTCAGCAACATTCCACTTAGCTAACGGTATTTGGTCATTCTTAGTTAGTTGGGGGATTACACAATCTCCACAATCGCAACGAATCGCTACATATGTAACATTAGTAATCTTCTTAGCGTTATCTGTAGTTGGTGTACAAGCTCTTTTAGCATTCGTTTAAAATCTTTTTATACAACCAACTACCATAAAATCGAGGAGTGAGAATAGCATGGCAAAAAGTAAACTTATTGTTGTCGGCGGTGGTTTAGCTGGATTAATGGCAACAATGAAAGCAGCCGAAGATGGCACGCACGTAGATCTATTTTCATTAGTTCCTGTAAAACGCTCACACTCTGTTTGTGCACAAGGCGGTATTAACGGGGCTGTAAATACAAAAGGAGAAGGAGATTCACCAGCAGTACATTTAGATGATACTATTTATGGTGGAGACTTCTTAGCAAACCAAAAGCCAGTTAAAGCAATGACAGATGCTGCACCTGGAATTATTAGCTTATTTGACCGGATGGGTGTTATGTTCAACCGTACACCGGAAGGATTATTAGATTTCCGTCGTTTTGGCGGTACAATGATGCACCGTACAGCATTTGCTGGTGCTACGACTGGTCAACAATTACTGTATGCCTTAGATGAACAAGTTCGTCGTTTTGAAGTAGACGGTCTAGTTACAAAATTCGAAGGATGGGAATTCCTTGGAATTATAAAAGATAGTGAAGGCATTTGTCGCGGTATTAAAGCGCAGAACCTTAAAACAATGGAAATTCGAGCTTTCCGCGGGGATGCTGTTATTATGGCAACTGGTGGTCCTGGAATTATTTTCGGAAAAACAACTAACTCTATTATAAATACTGGTTCTGCAGCTTCTATCGTTTATCAGCAAGGTGCATATTATGCAAATGGAGAATTTATTCAAATTCACCCAACTGCAATCCCAGGTGACGATAAACTACGCTTAATGTCAGAATCAGCGCGTGGTGAAGGCGGACGTATTTGGACATATAAAGACGGAAAACCTTGGTACTTCCTAGAAGAAAAATATCCTGCATACGGTAACCTAGTGCCTCGTGATATTGCAACGCGTGAAATTTTCGACGTATGCGTTAACCAAAAACTTGGTATTAACGGAGAAAATATGGTGTATCTAGATCTTTCTCACAAAGATCCGCATGAGCTTGATGTTAAGCTAGGTGGAATTATCGAAATCTATGAGAAATTTACTGGAGATGATCCTCGTAAAGTTCCAATGAAAATTTTCCCGGCTGTTCACTATTCAATGGGTGGACTATGGGTGGATGACGATCAAATGACGAACATCCCTGGATTATTTGCAGCAGGTGAATGTGATTACTCTCAACATGGTGCCAACCGTTTAGGTGCAAACTCATTACTATCTGCTGTATTTGGTGGAAGTGTTGCCGGACCTAATGCAGTTCACTACATGAGTAAACTTAAAACACATGCAATTGATATGGATGATGCCCTATTCGAAGCTGAAGTGAAACTTGAGCAAGAAAAATGGGACAAAACGTTAGCGATGAAAGGTACGGAAAATGCTTATTTAATTCATAAAGAATTAGGTGAGTGGATGACTGACAACGTAACGGTTGTTCGTTATAATGATAAACTAGAAGAAACAGATAAAAAGATCCAAGAACTGTTGGAACGATATGAAAATATCAACATGGATGATACACAACAATGGTCTAACCAAGGTGCATCATTTACTCGACAGTTGAAAAACATGCTTGTGTTAGCTCGCGTTATTACAATAGGTGCACTTCAACGTAACGAAAGCCGTGGAGCGCATTACAAACCAGATTTCCCGGAACGTAATGATGAAGAATTCATGAAAACAACGATGGCGAAATTCGATCCTGTAACTGGAGCTCCAGTTATTCATTATGAAGAAATCGATGTATCGCTTGTTGCACCTCGTAAACGTGATTATTCTGCGAAAGGAGAAAATTAATCATGGTAATAGCAACTGAAACAAAAAAAGTTCAAATCGAAATTTTTCGACAAGATACACCTGAATCTACTCCATATTGGGAAAAGTTTGAAGTAAATTATCGTCCTAATATGAATGTGATTTCAGCGCTTATGGAAATTCGTCAAAATCCTGTCAATGCGGATGGGAAAGCAACTACTCCGGTAGCATGGGATATGAGCTGTTTAGAGGAAGTATGTGGAGCTTGTTCGATGGTTATCAACGGTAAACCACGTCAATCTTGTTCTGCATTAATCGATCAATTAACGCAACCGATTCAGTTAGCACCAATGAAAACTTTCCCTGTAGTTCGTGATCTGCAAGTAGACAGAACACGTATGTTCGATTCATTGAAAAAAGTAAAAGCATGGGTTCCAATCGATGGATCATACGATCTTGGGGAAGGACCACGTATGCCAGAACGTAAACGTCAATGGGCTTATGAATTATCTAAATGTATGACTTGTGGTGTTTGTTTGGAGGCATGTCCAAACGTTAATAGCGGTTCATCATTCATGGGACCTGCACCACTTTCGCAAGTACGTCTATTTAATGCGCATCCAACAGGTTCGATGAACAAAGATGAACGTTTAAATGCGATTATGGGAGACGGAGGCCTTGCAAACTGCGGTAACGCACAAAACTGTGTTGTTGCATGTCCAAAAGGTATTCCTTTAACAACTTCTATCGCTGCATTAAACCGAGATACAACAGTGCAAATGTTCAAAAACTTCTTCGGAAGCGACCATATGGTTGACTAATAAAGAAATGCGGAAGCGCCTATGTTAAAGGAATACAGTCTAAGTTCGCGACATCGTGTCGCAACGACTGCATGACCTGCATCCTGCAGGCCTCCGACAGGCAAATTGGGATGTGGTAGGTCTGCAAAGTGCGCCACATCCTGTGGCAAAGCAGACATGACCCGCATCGTGCGGGCCCAGGAGGCAGCTCTTCAGCCACCACAGCTTTTTCACATTTGACCCCGAGGGGCAACGTTCTTCTGCGACGAGCTGTGCGCAGGAGCAAGGCGCTGCAGCTGGACAATAACTAAGTAGGGAAGTTAACACTTTCTCTTGGATCATCATGAAAAGTCTGCGTAGAATATAATGTTCTATGCAGACTTTTTGTTTCTCTGTTACAATAAATGAATAAATATTCATTTACTGGGGGATGATTTTGATGCGAGCTAGTTACATAGAAGATGTTGCGAGTTGGGAACAAGATTTTTCTTTTTACACGGAAGTAAGCGTACGTTTTTCAGAAACGGATATGTACGGACATTTGAATAATACGGTAACGTTTGCTTACTTTGAATATGCACGTATTGAGTACTTTAAACACATAAACTTTATGAATGAATGGTTAAATCCAAATGGTGAAAAAATTCCAGTTGTCGCGGATTTACAATGTGATTATGTCCAACAAGTATTCTTTGACGAAAAACTTCGGATTTATGTAAAAGCTTCTACAATTGGTTCTTCGTCCGTTGATATACATTACATGGCTAAAAACGAAAAAGGCGAAATGGTCTTTACTGGAAGGGGCACCATCGTGCAAATCGACAAAAAAACGGGGAAAGCTTCTCAATGGAACGAAAAAGAACGAGAAGTTTTTAAAAACAGTGCCAACTAGCCGTCACCTACTATCCCGATGCTACATACGTTAGTAGGAGAGTGGATAGGGGGCTAAGGCATTGTACGATAACAATCAGCATCGATCAATATTGACAAACAGAGAGCGTCAAATTTTTCAGTTACTAGTAGAAGATAATTCTACAAAAGAAATTTCAATTCAGTTATCAATTAGTGAAAAAACGGTAAGAAATCACATTTCTAATACGATACAAAAATTAGGAGTATCGGGCCGATCACAAGCAATTGTGGAACTATTAAGACTAGGTGAACTATCGTTGAATTAACTTGAATCCTTGCCATTTTCCTCAGAACACGTCACAATAATAAATAAGAAGAATTGTTTTGAGGAGTGAAGGATTATATGGCAGATGAAATAAAAGATATGGAACATAATAAAAAAGATGTTGCTTTTTTAGAAAAAGAGCTTCGACATATATCGGGTATTATTAAACAGAGAGGCCGTCAAATTTTAAATGCTTATACAATAACACCACCGCAGTTTGTAGCTCTACAGTGGCTTTTAGAACTAGGAGATATGACAATTGGTGATCTTTCCAATAAAATGTATTTAGCTTTTAGTACAACGACTGATTTAATCGATCGTATGGAAAGAAGTGAATTAGTTCAACGAGTTAGAGATGAGCAGGATCGCCGTGTTGTGCGTATACACTTACTAGCAGAAGGTGAACGTATTATTGAAGAGGTTATTGATAAAAGACAACAATATTTAAAAGAAATCCTCGGGCAGTTTGATGAAAAAGAAGTAGCAAATTTATCGATTTTATTAGAAAAATTACATCAAGAGATGAAAAAGAACTGAGGAATTAACGTGAAAGCCCCAATTGGTGTTATAGACTCCGGAGTAGGTGGATTGACCGTCGCGAAGGAAATTATGCGACATTTACCTAATGAAGAAATAATTTATATAGGAGATACAGCTAGATGTCCGTATGGACCAAGGTCAAGCGAAGAAGTACGGAAATTCACATGGCAACTCGCTACGACGCTTGCCAAAATGAACATAAAAATGCTTGTCATTGCTTGCAATACAGCTACGGCAGTGGCATTGAACTCACTAAGTAAAAAAATGCCCTTCCCTGTGATTGGTGTTATTTTTCCAGGAGCGAGAGCAGCGATTAAAGCAACAAAAAAGAATGAAATCGTAGTGCTAGGTACAAGCGGTACGGTTAAAAGTGGAGCGTATGAGAAGGCAATTGCGGCTTTAAATACATCCAGTAAAGTTATTCCACTCGCTTGCCCAACATTCGTTCCACTCGTTGAAAGTAATGAATATGAAGGTGAGTTCGCAAGGAATATGGTAATGGAAACATTATTGCCTTTAAAAAATGAGCAATTTGATACAGTTATTCTTGGATGTACGCATTATCCATTACTACAAAAGCATATTGAAGAGGCAGTTGGCCACAATGTAAAAGTACTTTCCTCTGCTGAAGAGACAGCCCAAGATGTAATGGAGTATTTAAATTATCATCAGATGCATCATCCGATAAAAGAGAAGAAAAACCCTGTTTTTTATACGACGGGATCAGTGCCAATTTTTAAAACGATTGTGGAAAAATGGCTAGAGTTACCGAATGCAGATGTACGAACAATTTCATTCAAATGACCCTGTTAGCTTGAGAAACCTTAAATAACGGGGTCTTCTTTTGCATGAATAGACTAAAGGAGAAATATATGATTAGAACTGACGGAAGAAAAGTAAATGAACTAAGAGATGTACATATAGAAACAGATTATTTAATTCATCCAGAAGGGTCTGTATTAATAACGGTTGGACAAACAAAAGTCATTTGTAATGCGACTATTGAAGACCGAGTGCCACCGTTTTTAAGAGGACAAGGTAAAGGTTGGATTACTGCGGAGTATTCTATGCTGCCGCGGGCGACGGAATCACGCAACCAGAGAGAATCATCTAAAGGGAAAGTGACTGGTCGTACGATGGAAATCCAACGTTTGATCGGACGAGCACTTCGCTCGGTAGTCGATTTAGAAGTAATCGGAGAAAAAACAATTTGGATTGATTGTGACGTTATTCAAGCAGACGGTGGTACTAGAACGGCAAGTATTACAGGTGCCTTTGTGGCATTGACGATTGCGCTTGGAAAATTATTTGAACAAAAACAATTGGCCTATTTTCCAGTTCGTGAATATTTAGCTGCAACAAGTGTTGGGGTGCTGGAAAACGTTGGAGGCGTACTAGATTTAAATTATGAAGAAGACTCTACTGCTTCCGTTGATATGAATATTGTTCAAACGAGCAGTGGTGAATATGTAGAACTGCAAGGTACTGGAGAAGAAGCAACATTTTCTCGAAAACAATTAATGGAGATGTTGGATTTAGGAGAAATTGGTATTAAGCGATTAATGGATATCCAACATGCGGCTCTAGGCGAATTAGCGACTAAAATTGGCGGGGGAGGTCCTGAAACTGTATGAAAAAAATAATTATTGCAACGAAAAATAAAGGAAAAGCAAAAGACTTTGAGGCACTATTTGGCCCGCTTGGCTATGAGGTATTGACGCTCCATGATGTAGCAAATGATATGGATGTAGAAGAAACAGGTACAACTTTTGAGGAAAATGCATTATTAAAAGCAACGGCACTCGCTAACCATCTACAAACAATGGTTATAGCAGATGACAGTGGACTTGAAATTGATGCACTAGACGGTCGCCCAGGTATTTATTCTGCGCGGTATGCGGGGGAAGAGAAGAGCGACGAAGCAAATATCGATAAAGTGCTAGAAGAGCTTAAAGACATCAAAGAATCGGAAAGAACAGCGAGATTCGTTTGCGCGATCGCTGTAGCTTTTCCTAAAGGCGATCCATTTACTGTAAGAGGGACTTGTGAAGGGGTTATTGCTCAAGAAAGAAAAGGCACGAATGGATTTGGATATGATCCAATCTTTTTTGTTCCTGCAGAAAACAAAATGATGGCGGAACTATCAGCCGAAGAAAAAGGCGCTATTTCCCATCGCGGTAATGCACTCCAATTACTTGCTACGAATTTAGATGATTTAGTTGGGAAAGCATAGATATATCGATGAAAATATTAGTGATGAGTGATACACATCGGGATGCAGAGACATTGGAACGAGTGATGGAGCATTGGACGAATGTGGAGGCGGTAATTCATTGTGGTGATAGCGAATTACCCGCTTCTTATTTCGAAAATAGACCAGTTCATATTGTTCGAGGGAATTGTGACTTTGATGAAGGTTTTCCCGAGGAAGTAATAACGGAGCTAGAGAACGAAAAAATATTAGTTGTACATGGGCATAAGCATCATGTAAAAACGACACTTATGCCACTTAAGTATCGTGCAGATGAAGTACAAGCTACCATCGTTTGTTTCGGTCATTCGCATATGCTCGGTGCGGAATTGCAGAATGATATTTTGTATATTAATCCAGGAAGTTTGCATAAGCCGCGTGGACGTAAAGAAAAGAGTTATGCAATTGTTGAAAAAATGGAACATTCATGGCATGTAAACTTTTACTCTTCGGAGCATGTGATACTAGAAAGTATACGTTTTTGATTTTATTTGGCAAAGGTCAACTTAGGTAGAGTGAAGTAAAAGCATTTAATTCATTAGCCTTATACGAAATCGAATAAAATATATCTTTTTTAAAAAATCGTTGACTTTGTTCAATTTTAATTATATACTAAATCTTGTCTTTCCTATCTGTGTGGTGGGGGAGTTCTTGTCTCAGTAGCTCAGCTGGATAGAGCAACGCCCTTCTAAGGCGTCGGTCGGGAGTTCGAATCTCTCCTGGGACGTATTAGAAATCCCTTCTAATTTTCTATTAGAAGGGATTTTTTAGATAATAAGGTTATATTAGTTTTATATTACAGAACCAGTAAAATACCTGAAAAAAATTTCAATAAAAGGTTGAATTTTGATAAATTTCCTATATAATAAATAAAGAAGGTAATTTTGGTTTTCGATCTAATTACTTCCTTTATACATAAGTCTCAGTAGCTCAGCTGGATAGAGCAACGCCCTTCTAAGGCGTCGGTCGGGAGTTCGAATCTCTCCTGGGACGTTCATAAAAAAGCAGTAAATGTTGATATTCAACATTTACTGCTTTTTTTTATTTGAGAGCGAGAATGTTTGTATTCTTTCTATAAAACTCAATTGATTCCATTTTTTTTTATCTCTAAAAAAATTAGGATCTTATTAATGAAAAGTCTTTTGGATCTCGTGAAAACTTTGATCAAAGTTTTCACGAGATTTTTTATTTTTTTCGATTTAGGTACAGAGCAAGGAATGATTTCCTATAGAGAGCAAGAAGATTAACTATCTCCCGAAAAAAGAAATATTTTCATGAGTTTACGAATAGATTATGAAATAGCCATGCATTCATAATTTGTTTTGGCAATTTTTATAATAATATTGGGGGTTATTGGGTGAAGGGGAAAGTCGCGGTAATGACAGAACCAGAACAGATGGTTTTTGAAGAGTATGATTTACCGAAGGCAGCAAAAGATTCCATATTGGTTCGTGTTAAAAGGACAAATGTTTGTGGGTCGGAACTGCATATTTGGAAAGGGTTACATCCTACGAAAAAATCCGGGGTAATGGGACATGAAATGGTAGGGGAAATTGTTGAGCTAGGTGAAGGCGTCACAACTGATTATGCTGGACAACCAGTACAGGTGGGTGATCGAATTGCAGCAGCTTATTTTTTGACTTGCAAGAAATGTAAACACTGTTTGCAAGGGTATTTGAATTTATGTGAAAACGCATATGAGTATTGGAGCAAAGAAGCGCATGAGTATCCCCATTTTCATGGATCATTTGCTACGCACTACTATATCCATCCCAATCAATATTTTTATAAAGTACCGGACAATGTTCCAGATGAAGTTGCAGCTGGTGCAAACTGTGCCCTGTCACAAGTGTACTTTGGCATTGAAAAATCCGGATTAAAATATGGGGAAACAGTTGTTATCCAAGGTGCCGGTGGGCTTGGCTTGAATGCTACTGCAGTTGCAAAAATGTTTGGAGCTAAAGTGATTGTCATTGACACCGTACCAAATCGTCTTGCTTTAGCAAAAAGATTCGGCGCTGACGAGATACTTTCGATGGATGAGTATAAGACGGTTGAGGAACGTACAGAGAAAATAATGTCGCTAACAAACGGAGTTGGAGCGGATGTTGTGATGGAACTAACGGGGGTACCAGTGGCTTTAGCTGAAGGGATCCATCTCATTAAATCGGGAGGAAAATATATTTCTATTGGTAATATTTCTCCTGGCAAATTAACCGAGTTCGATCCGGGATTAATGACAAGAAAAAATATTTCAATATTAGGGCTCATTCGTTATGAACCTTGGTATTTATATAAATCATTAAAGTTTTTGAATTTGAATATTAACAAATATCCATTCAGTGAAATTCTTGCTTGTGATTTTACATTAGAAGATTTGTCGAAAGCATTGGATGCTTCCTTTAATCGTGGAGTGACGCGAGCATCAATTGGAATTGAATACGCCAATTGAAGAATAGAGAGTTGATCGACTGAATGAAGAAAATATAAAATATTGGAGGAATATATTATGTGTAATTCTAAAAAAGTTTACGTACTAGATACGGGTACGATGAAGATGGATAAAAACTATATGATTTCAATGCATAATCCTGCTAGTGTATCCGATCCGAGTCCAAAATCAGAATTTGTGGAGTTTCCGGTTTTTGCTGTATTAATCGACCATCCGGAAGGGAAAATTTTGTTTGATACAGGTTGTAACCCGGAAGGTATGGGAGACGATGGGCGTTGGCCAGAAGGAATTCAGCAACTTTTCCCTGCCTTTCAAAATGAAGAATGTTATTTAATCAATCGATTAGAACAGTTAAAAGTACGTCCTGAAGATATCAAATATGTAGTAGCTTCTCACTTACATTTAGATCATGCTGGATGCTTAGAACTATTTACAAATGCAGAAATTATTGTACATGATTCAGAGTTACAAAATGTGATGAAAACCTTTGCGATGACTCGTAATATGGGTGCTTATATTTGGGGAGACGTGATGGCGTGGATTAAGAATGAGCTACGCTGGCGAACGATCAAACCGACTGAAAAAGAAGTCAATTTAGTAGAAGGCATTAAAATAATAAACTTTGGACCAGGACATGCGTACGGGATGCTTGGTTTGCATATCGAATTGCCTGGCACTGGGAATCTGCTACTGGCTTCGGATGCATTGTACACTGCGGAAAGTTTAGGGCCGCCAGTTAAACCACCAGGGATTTTATATGATTCGGTTGGTTACAATTCCACAGTTGAGCGTATTAGAAGTTTTGCTGAAGAGAATAACTCAACAATTTGGTTTGGTCATGATGAAAAACAATTTAAAACTTTGATTAAGTCTACTGAGGGGTACTACGAATAAAGGATAAACTTTTGGAGGTAGATAATCACATGTTAAAAAATGGTTCTTTTATAGATGGGGAAGAATTGATAGCGGGAGACAGAGATATAATTGAAGTACTCAATCCTTATAATCAAGAAAAAATAGGACAAATTTTCTGCGCTACTCAAAACGAAGTAGTCCAAGCAGTGGAAAATGCGCATGAAGTATTTCAACATACGATGAAGAAAATGCCAGCACATAAAAGAAGTCAAATCTTAAGAAATGTAGCGGATTTGTTAGAAATAAGAAAAGAAGCATTTGCACGAATTTTAACATTAGAAGCAGGTAAACCAATTGTAGAAGCAAGAGGGGAAGTTGTTAGAGCGATTCAAGTTCTGCATTTCGCTGCAGAGGGGGCGAAAAATCTCCATGGGGAGCAAATCGTACTGGATAATGCAATCGGTGGAGAGCAACAATTTGGTTTTTCCATGCGCGTTCCACTAGGTGTTGTCGCTGCYATAACACCTTTTAATTTCCCGTTAAATATGGCATTGCATAAAATTGCTCCTGCAATTGCAGCAGGAAATACAATTGTTATAAAACCTGCGGAAAAAACACCATTTTCTACAGTTGCTTTATATAAATTATTTCATGAGGCGGGTTTGCCATCTGGTGCGCTTAACCTTATTMAAGGTGTCGGGAAGAAACTAGTTGAGCCTCTTGTGACTCATCCACTTGTCAAAAAAGTAACTTTTACTGGAAGTGGAGCAGTAGGATGGCATATTCAGGAAATGGCTAAAGGGAAAAAGGTGACACTTGAATTAGGATCCAATGCCCCAAATATTATTTTTGATGATGCAAATATAGATAATGCCGTATCTTCCATACTGATGGGAGGCTTTACATTCGCAGGGCAAGCATGTGTTTCGGCACAACGTATTTATGTTCATCAATTAGTTTATGATGAGTTTTTAAACAAACTTACAGAGAAGGTATCTGCTTTGAGAATGGGTGATCCTAAGGAAGAATCGACTCAGTTAGGACCGATGATTACAGAAGAGGCGGCTAAAAAAGCGGAATCGTGGATTCATGAAGCCGTTCAATCGGGAGCTCTTATTCGTACGGGCGGGACAAGAAATGGTACTTTCTTAGAGCCAACGATTTTAGAAAACGTTGATTTTGAGATGAAGGTTGTTTGTCAGGAAGTTTTTGCTCCAATAATTGCTGTAGTACCTTTTGATACGGAAGAAGAAGTAATTAGCTATGCAAATGATTCACGCTATGGTCTACAGGCAGGGGTATTTACGAATAATATTAACCTAGCAATGCGAATGGCGGAAGCTTTAGAAACAGGTGGGGTATGGATTAATGAGGTTTCTGTTAAACGATATGATCATATTCCGTACGGTGGTGTGAAAGAAAGTGGTATTGGCAAGGAAGGTATTCACTATGCAATCCAAGAAATGACGGACCTTAAATTTATTGGAATGAAAATATTATCATAGAGGAGTAGGCTTTGTGAAAGTTAAATCTGCTATTTTACGTGAATCTGGCGCCCAGCGGCCTTATGCATCTAGTAAACCTATAAAAATTGAACAAGTCGACTTAGATTCACCAGGAGTTGGAGAAGTTTTAATACAAATAAAAGCCGCGAGCCTATGTCATTCTGATTTATCCGTGATAAATGGCAGCAGACCGCGACCACTTCCTATGGCGCTTGGTCATGAAGCTGCAGGGGTCGTTATGGAAACGGGACAAGGTGTAACAAGTTTCCAACCTGGTGACAAAGTTATTTGTGTATTTGTACCTAGTTGCGGTCAATGTATTCCTTGCGCTGAGGGACGACCAGCTTTATGTGAACCGGGTGCACAGTCGAATGGAGCTGGCACGCTTCTCGGAGGAGGCATGCGTATTCATAATGGGGAAGAAAGTATCGGACACCATGTTGGAGTTTCCGCATTCTCTGAATATGCGGTCGTTTCACAGAATTCTCTAGTGAAAGTAGAAAGGGATTTGCCTTTTGAAAAGATGGCTTTATTTGGTTGCGCGGTAATAACGGGTGTTGGTGCGGTTGTAAATACTGCGGAAGTTACATTAGGAAGTAAAGTGGCTGTTATCGGACTTGGTGGTATCGGTTTGAGCGCACTTATTGGTGCCATTGCAGCAGGGGCTAATGAGGTCATTGCTATTGATATTAACGAGAAAAAGTTGGAACAAGCAAAAGAACTTGGTGCTACCGCTATATTCAATTCAAAAGATCCAGATGTTGTGGAACAAGTACGTGCCTACACAAATGGTGGAGTAGATTATGCTTTTGAAACGGCAGGAGTTGTTGCGGCAATGGAAGTTGCGTACGGGGTAACGAAACGTGGTGGAGTAACTACGACGACTGGACTACCCCATCCTGAGCATAAATTTGCATTTCCTTATGTTACTTTAACCGCCGAAGAACGAACGCTAAAGGGATCTTACGTAGGAAGCAGTGTTCCTAAAAGAGATATCCCGAATTATATAAACTTAATGGAGCAAGGACGATTACCAGTTGATCGGCTTCTTTCCAATATTATTTCCTTAGAAGAGATCAATGAAGGATTTGATTTACTTGCTACAGGTGATGCCTCGCGTATTATTATTAAAATGGACGAAAGATAAGGAACAAGTATTTTGAACTGAACGAGTTTTACACTATTACAGTTACTCCTTGATGTGTAGAGATGCGGCTTTGTCGTATTCCTACACATTTTTTATGATATTTTTAATGATAAAAGTTGTCTTATCAACAATCTTGAAAATATGAAAATAGCATGTTTAACATTATATGAACTGGGAATATAAAAAGTAAGCTTGATCTTACTTCAAGCTTGATAAAAATTTAGAGGAGGAATTTATTTAATGGCTAACAAGCAGAACAATCGCAACAGAAACAATGATGAAAACATGACTGTCGAAGAAGCGGGACGTAAAGGCGGAGAAGCTACCTCCAAAAATCATAATCGTGAATTTTATGAGGAAATCGGACGTAAAGGCGGAGAGGCTACTGCCGAAAATCATGACCAAGACTTTTACGAGGAAATTGGTCGTAAGGGCGGAGAAGCCCGTAGCAGACAACGGAACAATAACAATAAGGATAATTAAAGCTACATTTTAAATGGAAGAATTACAGTTAAATAGAATATTTAAGAAAACACTCTTTAGTCGTAGTGGCGACTAAAGAGTGTTTTTGGTTTCAAAGAAAAGATGGCTATTAGATTTCAGTACGTCTCTCTTGAATTCAAATTAATATTATTATATATTTACTTTTGTCGAAAATTTTACTTTGGATTTTAACATATACTAGAGAAAGTTTATTACACCAAGAGCGAGGAGAAGCAGAGAGACGAATGAAAAACAAAGATATAAAAAAATATATTTGCCAGTTGATTAGTTCCACGATGCACGATGTTCGGATGGATGTTGAACTGAAACAAGATAATTCAGGGATAAATATGAGCTATAATTTTATTGGAAACTATGTTGGGTTTGATGTGAATCGTTTGCTCGAAGTATGTGAAGAAATGCGAACACCGATTTCACTTGAATCATATATCCAAATAATTACTATACATGAATTAGGGCATGCAATGGATCGCCATGCTTTATTAGATTCAATGTCACGTACGTTGGAGATTTATAATACCAAAAAAAGTCATTCAATATATGAGCTATATAACAATTTAGATTTACTTGCTATGCTTATTGAAGAACATAAAATGAATATAACTTTCGAAGAAAATGCTTGGGAAAATGCCGAACTACTTAATAAAAAATTTCAAATAGTAGATGAAAAAAGTTATGAGGCCGTGAAAGCTCATAGCCTTTCAACATATATAAAATTATATGAAGAAGATTTACACTTGTATGAGGAACTAGTGGCTTCACAAAGTGCTCAAATTGCTTAAAAGTTTCTATTTTCATCTTTAAACGATATCAAAGGCCAACTGGATTATGACTATCCAGTTGGTCCGATTTTTATGCAATGTTTTATTTTTTATAAAATTTAAACTCACCTGATTGATATTAGTGGTAAGTAAGCGTCCGTCTTCAATGGAAAATAGTGTGGAAATTTTCAGATAAAAGTTAACGAGATATAGAAAAATAAGTGAACATGATATAGTATATAGGTATATATTGAAAAGAAAGGCAGGCGAGTAAAATGAAAAAAAGGCAACATAATCMAAAAACAAAAGAAAATATTATCTTTTTTCCAGGAATGGTTGAAAAGTTAATTGCGGATGGGTTAGCCTTTGCAGAAGTAAATAATCATGTAGCAGCAGCCAATTGCTTCGATCAGGCGAGTGAACATATTGAGCTAGACGATGCGATATTAAGTGTATACATACTATCTTTGTTGGAAACTAATCGGCAACAGGAAGCAAAAGAAATATGTGAGAATTTGCTGAAAAAAAGATCGCCTTTATTCGAACAAATCGTGGAACTTTACTTAACAATCTTACTCGACCTAAAGGCTTATTATGAAGTTGATCGTGTATTAAACAAATTACTAGTGGATAAAAGATTTACGAATGAAAGAAAGAAAAATTTCCTGCAATTAAAAGAATTGAGTGGGCGTTTGGCGAAAGAGCAGGAGGACTTTCTTACAAACGACAATGATATTAACCCCAGTGTCGATAAACAAAAATTTGCAATAGAAGAGTACTTAAAACTAAGCTTCATAGAGAAAGAAGCATTGTTACAAGAAGCTTTTCACAAAGATGTAACTGAAGTAATACCTAACATTATAGAAATTGCCCAAAGCAAAAAAGTACCCCCTGCTATTCAAACGCTGGCACTATTACTTCTAGGTTCTAATGGGGAGACTACTGAGATATTGATTGAAAAGTTTGGCTTCAAAGAAAAAGTGAATCCATCTTCGCCTCCGAGTCCTAATGCGATGGAACGAATAGAGTTTGTCAAAAGTTATCTCCATAACATATTAGAAAAAGACCCTTCCAAATTGCAGTTAACGGTAGGATTAATACATAGCCATGCATATGCATTATTTCCATTCGATTGGGCAGGATATAGCGATGAATCAGTTGCACAAGCGTATGTAAATTTTGTGGATTCTTTATTTGGAAACGGAAGTATACAACCGAATAAGTTGTACGAGTTGATTCAATTATTGGAAGCTTCGACTGAAGGGACCTGAGTATTAATAGTATTGAAAGTCTATTCATCTATGCTATAATATACAAGTTGTCAATATAATTAGTGAAAAACTGCGCTGTATACGTATATGCATAGTGCTAAATTATTGTAAATTATTATTTGGAGGTAGAATATATGTCAATGGATCAGACTGTAAAATGGGAAAAACAAGAAGGCAATAATGGTTTATTAACTGTAGAAGTCGCTGCAGCAGAAGTTACGAAAGGTTTAGACCAAGCATTTAAAAAAGTAGTAAAACAAATTAATGTACCTGGTTTCCGTAAAGGAAAAATGCCACGTCAAATGTTTGAAAAAATGTATGGTGTGGAATCATTATTCCAAGATGCATTAGATATTATTCTTCCACATGCTTATGGGCATGCAGTTGAAGATGCTGGAATTGACCCAGTAGATCAACCAGAAATCGATATCGTAACAATGGAAAAAGGACAACCTTTAGTATTTACTGCAAAAGTTGTTGTAAAACCAGAAGTAACTTTAGGAGACTACAAAGGTTTAGAAGTAACTAAATTAGACGAGGCTGTTACAGACGAAGAAATCGAAGAGCAACTAAAAAGCCAACAAACTCGTTTAGCTGAATTAGTTGTAAAAGAAGATGCGATCGTAGATGGCGATACTGCTGTAATCGACTTTGAAGGTTTCGTTGATGAGGTTGCATTTGAAGGTGGAGCAGGAACAGACTACCCACTAGAAATCGGTTCTAACTCATTCATTCCAGGTTTCGAAGAACAATTAGTAGGTGTAAAAACTGGAGAGTCAAAAGACGTAGAAGTAACTTTCCCAGAAGAATACCATGCTGCTGAACTAGCTGGTAAACAAGCAATTTTCAAAGTAACTGTGAAAGAAGTTAAAGGAAAAGAACTTCCTGAACTAAACGACGAACTTGCAAAAGAAATCGACGCAGAAGTAGAAGGTATCGATGCATTACGTGCAAAGCTAAAAGAAGTTACTGCTGAAGAGAAAAAACAATTAGCAGCACAAACACTTCGCGACAACTTAGTAGAAGCAGCTGCAGCTAATGCAACAATCGACATTCCAGAAGCAATGATTGCGACAGAAACTGATCGTATGCTTCAAGAGTTTGGACAACGTTTAGAGCAACAAGGAATGAACTTAGATCTTTATTATCAATTCTCAGGTCAAGATGAAGCAGCTTTACGTGCTCAAATGGCAGAAGATGCAGACAGCCGAGTAAAAGTTTCTTTAACACTTGAAGCAATTGCTGAAAAAGAAGGATTGACAGCAACTGAAGAAGATGTAAATGCAGAGCTTGAAAAAATGGCTGCACAATTCAACATGGCTGCCGGGGATATTAAAAACGCACTTGGTGGTACAGCAGTACTTGAAAACGACATTCGTTTCCAAAAAACAGTTGAATTCTTAGTAGAAAACGCTAAAATTTCATAATAAGTGAAGAAAGCGTTATAATATAAAACAAGGTACAGCAATTTGTCTGTGCCTTGTTTTATACCATACATAGGTTGCAGCGATATAAAACATAAACGTATTATTTGATTACTTAATGAGAATCTTGTAAGATAATTGCTTGAATAGGGGTGAATATTTTGTTCAAATTCAATGATGAAAAAGGGAACTTAAAATGTTCTTTTTGTGGAAAACCACAAGAACAAGTTCGTAAGCTAGTTGCAGGACCAGGCGTATATATTTGTGATGAATGTATCGATTTATGTTCTGAAATTGTAGAGGAAGAGCTTGGTATCGAGGAAGAAGTAGAGTTTAAAGAAGTTCCAAAACCTAAAGAAATTTTATCTATTTTAGATGAGTATGTAATTGGGCAGGAAAGAGCAAAAAAATCACTAGCTGTTGCAGTGTACAACCATTACAAACGGATCAATTCAAATAGTGTAATCGATGAAGTAGAACTTTCTAAATCGAATATCGTTCTAATAGGACCTACTGGTAGTGGTAAAACATTACTAGCTCAAACATTAGCACGTATTTTGAATGTACCATTTGCTATTGCAGATGCGACTTCCTTAACGGAAGCGGGCTATGTTGGGGAAGATGTTGAAAACATTCTGTTAAAACTTATCCAGTCTGCGGATTACGATATTGAAAAAGCAGAAAAAGGGATTATTTATATCGATGAAATAGATAAAGTAGCACGTAAATCTGAAAATCCTTCTATTACTAGAGACGTTTCAGGTGAAGGTGTTCAACAGGCACTTCTAAAAATATTAGAAGGTACTGTAGCAAGTGTTCCACCACAAGGCGGTCGTAAGCATCCACATCAAGAGTTCATTCAAATTGATACAACGAATATTTTATTTATCGTTGGTGGTGCATTTGACGGAATCGAACAAATTATAAAACGTCGTCTAGGTGAAAAAGTAATTGGTTTCGGTGCCGATCCGAACAAAGTGGAAATAGAAGCAGGTTCAGTACTTAGTCAGTTAATTCCAGAGGATTTACTGAAATTTGGACTAATTCCAGAGTTTATCGGCCGTTTACCAGTACTTGCAAGCTTAGAGCAGCTTGACAATGAAGCACTTGTACAAATTTTAACAGAGCCTAAAAACGCACTTGTGAAGCAATATCAAAAAATGATTGAATTGGATAATGTGAAGTTGACATTTGAAGATGATGCATTAATTGAAATTGCCAAAGAAGCAATTGAGCGTAAAACTGGTGCACGTGGTCTTCGTTCTATCATTGAAAATATTATGTTAGATGTGATGTACGAATTACCATCACGTGAAGATATTGTAGAGTGTGTCATCACGAAAGAAGCTATTACAGAAAAAGCACGTCCAAGACTATTGTTAGAAGACGGCACTGAATTAGAAAAAGATAACGAAAAAACATCTGCATAACGGAGTGTTAATATAAGCTGGCTTCCAATCTGCGCGTGCTTAGCGCAAGCAAGGATGTCAGCTTTTTCTTCTTACGTTTTCTTTTGGGAAAATAGGGAAGACCGATGTAGAGAGATTGAACCGTATTTTTATTATACGATTCGGACAGAATAAGTTGGAGGTGACTTCCCAAAATGACAAACAAAAATATGACATATTATCCAGTACTGCCTCTAAGAGGGTTATTAGTATTTCCAACAATGATTCTTCATATCGATATTGGGCGCGAGCGTTCTATTGCAGCTTTAAACGAAGCGATGTTACGTGAAGAAAAATTGTTTTTATCGGCACAAAGAGATATGACCTTAGAACAACCAATTATGGAAGACTTATATGATGTGGGTGTAATTGCAACTGTTAAACAAATGGTGAAGCTCCCAAATGGAACAATGCGTGTTTTAGTAGAAGGTGTACAACGTGCGATTTGGGATGATTATAAAAAAACAGATACGTTTGATGAAGTAACTGTGTCTGCATATATTGAACCGGAAAAAGCAGATCAAGAAGAAGAAGCGCTTATGCGTACGTTACTACATAATTTTGAAAAGTATTCAAAAGTATCTAAAAGCGTCTCCGAAGAAACATATAATGCCGTTGTGGATATAGAGGAACCTGGTCGCTTAGCGGATATGATTGCATCTCATTTACCTCTAAAAATTACCGGTAAGCAAGAGATTTTGGAAATAATGGATGTAAAAGAGCGGTTAGAAACATTAATCGCCCGGTTATACAATGAACAAGAAATATTAAATTTAGAACAAAAGATTCATACTCGTGTCAAACATGCGATGGAACGGACACAAAAAGAGTTTTATCTTCGGGAGCAAATGAAAGCGATTCAAACCGAGCTTGGGGAAAAAGAAGGTAAAACTGGTGAAGTTGCAGAGTTGAAAAAACGAATTGAAAAAGCGGGTCTACCTGAAACAACGAAAAAAAATGTATTAAAAGAATTAAATCGCTATGAAAAATTACCATCTCAGGCGCCAGAAAGTGGCGTTATTCGAAATTACATCGATTGGATTGTTTCCATTCCTTGGTCGAAATCCACAGAAGATCAATTGGATATTAAACGTTCGGAAGAAATTTTAAATCGAGACCATGAAGGATTAGAGTCCGTAAAGGAAAGAATCTTAGAATATTTAGCTGTTCGCCAATTGACAAAATCTTTACGTGGGCCAATCCTTTGTTTAGTAGGACCTCCTGGAGTAGGGAAAACTTCCCTTGCCAAGTCTATTGCGGAATCTTTAGGTCGTAACTTTGTTCGTATTTCATTAGGTGGGGTTCGCGATGAATCTGAAATTCGTGGACATCGCCGCACGTATGTTGGTGCAATGCCAGGCCGCATTATTCAAGGGATGAAAAAAGCTGGAACGATCAATCCGTTATTTTTGTTAGATGAAATCGATAAAATGTCAAATGACTTCAGAGGTGACCCTTCTGCTGCAATGCTAGAAGTGTTAGATCCAGAGCAAAATAATACATTTAGTGACCATTATATTGAAGAAACCTATGATTTATCTAATGTATTATTCATAGCTACTGCCAATGATTTAAGTACGATACCAGGTCCATTACGAGATCGTATGGAAGTTATTTCTCTGGCTGGATATACGGAAATGGAGAAACTTTCTATTGCCAAAAACCATTTACTACCAAAGCAAATAAAAGAGCATGGCCTCACTAAATCCCAGCTTCAATTGAAAGATGATGCAATTATTGATATTATCCGCCATTTTACACAAGAAGCGGGTGTACGTGGGTTAAATCGTGTACTAGCAAATGTTTGCCGAAAAGCGGCACTTCAAATCGTTTCTGGTGATAAGAAGCGGATAACTATTTCAACGAAAAATTTAGAAGATACAATCGGTAAAAGAAAATTCAGATACGGTTTAGCAGAGACTGAAAATCAGATAGGTGTAGCAACTGGACTAGCATATACAACAGTCGGTGGCGATACATTACAAATTGAAGTATCTTTGTCTGCAGGAACTGGAAAACTTCAACTAACTGGGAAGCTCGGGGATGTCATGAAAGAATCTGCTCAAACGGCATTATCTTATGTCCGCTCGAAAGCAGAGGAATTTGGTATTGATCCGTCATTCCATGAAAACAAAGATATTCATATTCACGTACCAGAAGGAGCAGTTCCAAAAGATGGCCCGTCTGCTGGAATTACAATTGTTACGGCTCTTGTTTCTGCTTTATCCAAACGTCCGATTAAACGAGAAATTGGAATGACTGGAGAAGTGACATTAAGAGGAAGAGTATTACCAATTGGTGGATTGAAAGAAAAAACATTAAGCGCACATCGCGCGGGGTTAACAACGATTATTTGCCCAAAAGATAATGAACGTGATATTGAAGATATTCCAGAAAGTGTTCGTGAAGTATTAACATTTCATTTTGTTTCCGATGCGCAAGAGGTGCTTCAATTAGCATTGGAGGAGACAATAAAATGAAAATAAACAATGTAGAGCTACTTATAAGTGCTGTAAGACCAGCGCAATATCCAGAAGGAGATTTACCAGAATTCGCATTAGCAGGACGTTCGAATGTTGGGAAATCATCTTTCATTAATAAAATGATCGGTCGAAAAAGCATGGCGCGTATATCATCCAAGCCAGGGAAAACACAAACATTAAATTTTTATAAATTAGAGGAAGATTTACTGTTTGTAGATGTACCTGGGTATGGTTATGCGAAAGTATCTAAATCGGAACGTGCAGCGTGGGGTAAAATGATTGAAACGTATTTTACCTCTCGCAATGTGTTAAAAGCAGTCGTGCTACTTGTAGATTTACGTCATCCTCCAACAGCAGATGATTGTATGATGTATGATTTTTTAAAGCATTATAATATTCCATGTATCGTCGTTGCTACAAAAGCCGATAAAATTCCTAAAGGTAAATGGGACAAGCATAAAAAAATCGTTAAAGAAGAACTACAAATGGAAAAAGGTGATCCGCTTGTCGTATTTTCTTCTGAAACAGGACTAGGCTTTGACGCTGCTTGGGCAGAAATTGAAAGCAGAATGTAATCCATTTGTACTAGTCCGATTGCATAGGTGATTAAAAAAGATTATGTAGGGTAATATATCTCTACATAATCTTTTTTGTTGCTAATTTTCTGCAAATTTCGATTACGAGCTATTGCCTTGAAATAGGGAAGGTTGTTTGTTAATATTATTTTATAATCATTCTAATTAACATTTCATAGCTTGTTCACAAATGGTTTAAAACATGTGGATGGGCTATGCTATAATAGGGCTAATGAAATGAACGTGAAGGGGAGACATGATTCCATGCATACAATCGTGGTAGGTGTCAATTACCGTACTGCTCCAGTTGAAATTCGAGAAAAGTTATCTTTTGTCGAAACAGAGCTGCCGAACGCAATGCGGGCACTACAAGGACAAAAAAGCATACTTGAAAATGTTATTGTATCTACTTGTAATCGTACAGAAATATACGCGACTGTGGATCAATTACATACAGGTAAATATTATGTCAAACAATTTTTAGCGAATTGGTTTGATATACCATTGGAAGATTTATCTAGCTATTTATTTATCCATGAAGATAACGAAGCCAATAATCATCTATTCCGTGTTACAGCAGGAGTCGACTCAATGGTACTTGGTGAGACCCAAATTTTAGGCCAAGTGAGAAAAAGTTTTCTAAATGGGCAAGAAAATGGCACAACCGGAACCGTTTTCAACCAACTATTCAAACAAGCGGTGACATTCGCAAAACGTGCACATTCCGAAACAGCTATTGGTGAAAATGCTGTCTCAGTTTCTTATGCTGCAGTAGAGCTAGGAAAGAAAATTTTCGGTACGCTTAAGTCTAAACATATAGTCATTTTAGGTGCTGGAAAAATGGGCGAGCTTGCTATTCAAAACTTGCACGGTAGTGGTGCAGAAAAAGTAACGGTGATTAACCGTACTTTTGAAAAGGCGAAAGAACTTGCAGAGAAATTCCATGGAAATGCCAAACCAATGGACGAGCTACAATGCGCCCTATTGGAAGCAGATATTTTAATCAGTTCAACAGGTGCCACAGAATTCGTCATCGATTTCGAATTAATGCAGTTTGTAGAACGATTACGCAAAGGAAAACCACTTTTTATGGTAGATATTGCAGTACCACGTGATTTAGATCCAAGAATTGGTGATTTACCGAATGTCTTTTTATATGATATCGATGATTTACAAGGAATTGTCGAAGCAAATTTAGCAGAACGTGAACGAGCTGCTAAACAGATTAACCAAATGATTGGAACAGAAATTGAACAATTTAATGATTGGATAGCGACTCTTGGAGTGGTCCCAATTATTTCAGCACTTCGTCAAAAAGCAAACAAAATACAAACCGAAACAATGGTTTCTATAGAAAATAAAATGCCTGATTTAACAGAACGCGAGCGAAAAATTTTAAACAAGCATACGAAATCCATTATCAATCAGCTTTTGAAAGAGCCAATTTTGCAAGTGAAAGAATTATCCACTGCAAAGGATTCGGTTGAACAGCTTCAATTATTCCAACAGATTTTTGGAATTGAAGAAGATGTGCAAAGTGAAATAATCGAACAAGCTCAAAAAGCAAAAATCAGTTTAAAAAGCTCTTTATTGGAGTCTCAAAATTTAAAAGGAAATTTATCCTTTTAACAAAGAAAAGGAGGTGTTTTTTATATCTGTATGGTAACTAATAGATATATAAAGCACCTTTTTATTATATAGAGGGAGATTAGATATGGCTGATTTGACGATGACACGGCTACACGAGATAATGGTMGTCCTCCAATCCGTTAGTCTTGTTTTTTATTTTATTGATTATTTGAATAAAGATCGTCATGCACACCGAATTGCTGTGCGGCTACTTTCCGTTGTTTGGATATTGCAAACGGTATTTTTAGTGTTGTATATAGTCGAAACAAGGCGATTTCCGATATTATCCTTGTTTGAAGGAATCTATTTTTATGCATGGTTAATCATCATATTGTCCTTAGTTTTGCAAATAGTATTTCGCTTAGATTTGCCAGCATTCTTTTTGAATGTTATTGGATTTATCTTTATGACGATTCATACCTTTGCACCAAATCAAATTGAACAGTCTGCTGTTGGTGATACGCTACGATCTGAATTATTATTTATTCATATTACATTTGCATTATTAGCATATGTAGCTTTTTCTTTATCCTTTGTTTTTTCGACATTATACTTAATATTATATCGTGTACTAAAAAAGAAAAAATGGACAAAACAGTTTTCTAGATTACCATCTTTACAACAAGCTGAATCAGGGATGACATTATCTATTATTGTAGGAGTCCCTCTGCTGTTTGTAAGTTTAGTTCTTGGGTTAGAATGGGCATATGTATCGTTAGATGTATTTTCTATCGTTGATTTTAAAATCGTTAGTTCTTTTATTCTATTGGTAATATATATTGTTGTTTTAGTAATAAAAAAACGAGCCAGATTTTCAGGGACAAACTTCGCATGGGTACATATATATGCATTTTTATTTGTCTTGATCAATTTTTTATTAGGAAGTCAATTCTCACAATTCCATTTATGGTATTAAAGAAAAGGAAGGTAGCGAAGTTATGCGTAAAATTATTGTAGGTTCAAGAAGAAGTAAGTTAGCTTTAACACAAACAAATTGGTTTATACAACAGATGAAAGATATGGGAGCACCTTTTGAATTTGAAGTAAAAGAGATTGTGACAAAAGGGGATCAAATTTTAGATGTGACATTATCTAAAGTTGGTGGAAAAGGTCTTTTTGTAAAAGAAATTGAGCAAGCATTATACGACAAAGAAATCGATTTTGCTGTACATAGTATGAAAGATATGCCTTCTGTATTGCCACCAGGTTTAGTGATGGGATGTACTCCTAAACGAGTGGATGAGCGAGATGCATTTATCTCGACAGGTCATGTGAAGTTTGCGGAACTACCAAAAGGAGCTATCATTGGTACGAGCAGTTTACGAAGAAGTGCTCAACTGTTATTAATGCGTCCAGATATAGAGATTAAATGGATCCGTGGAAATGTAGATACGAGACTTCAAAAGCTTCAAGATGGCGAATATGACGCGATTATTTTAGCTGCAGCGGGTCTAAAGCGTCTTGGCTGGAGTGATGAAGTAGTAACAGAATATTTGTCACAAGAAGATTGTGTTCCAGCAGTGGGGCAAGGGTCTTTAGCGATTGAATGTCGTGAAGATGATGCAGAATTATTGGCAGAGCTTGCAAAGCTTTCAGATAAAGAAACTTGGGATGCTGTACATGCAGAGCGTGCATTTTTAGCTGCAATGGATGGGGGTTGTCAAGTTCCTATAGCAGGACATGCAGTTATTAGTGGGGATGAAATTACACTGACCGGATTAGTTGCGGCTCCAGATGCATCCGTTGTGTATAAAGAAGTAGTAACTGGTACAGACGCAGAAACAGTAGGAAAAGAAGTAGCACGCCTAGTTACAGAGCAAGGAGCATATGATCTAATCCAACAAGTAAAGGCAGATTTAAATGTCTAAGCTAAAGCCTTTACAAGACGAGCACGTCATTTTTACTGGGATATTACGATCATCTGACGCAGTGGATTTAACGCTACGATTAGGAGGAAATCCAGTAATTGCTCCTGTAATAACGACACAAGAGATTATGACATTAGATGACAGGGAGAAATTACTCGCTTGCTACGAATATGATTGGCTCATTTTTACAAGCCAAAGTAGCGTTCATGCATTTTACTCTAAAGTAAAGCAGTTCGAAATAGAAACTTCTTCCTTGAAGGCGAAAATTGCAGTTGTTGGCTCGAAAACTGCATGTGCAATAGAAAGTTTAGGCTTTCATGTAAGTTTTACACCTACTATTTTTAGTGCAGATGTGTTTGTAAAAGAGTTTCCAGCAGTTTCGGCTGCACATGAAAGCTGTATATTTTTAAAAGGGAATCTTGCAAAAAGCACGCTTGTTGACGGGTTACCAAATGTAATCGATACATGGACTATATACGAAACAGTAGAAGTAGATGAGAATTTGGAACAAGTTCGGACACTTTTAGAAAGTGGAGAAAGTTGTTCGCTCGTTTTTACAAGTCCATCTACTGCAAGTGTATTTCATCGAAATATAGGCGTTCATACAGGCTATGACCGATTTACAATATGTACAATTGGCCATATTACGAAAAACTACTTAGAATCATTAGGCGCGACTGTTCAAGTCATGCCAGAAACGTATACATTGCTAGATGTAGTAAATAAATTAGCAGATTGGAAAGGAAGAGTGCAATGACAGAATTAGTATTTCAACGTCACCGTCGATTAAGAAAAACGGCTGGTATAAGAGCAATGGTCAAAGAAACGTATTTACATAAAGAAGATTTAATCTACCCGATCTTCGTTATGGATGGGGAAAATATTAAAAACCCAGTAGCTTCTATGCCTGGTGTATTTCAATTTTCTCTTGATCGTTTAGGAGAAGAAATAGACGAAGTAGCTTCATTAGGAATTCCTTCTGTTATCTTATTTGGATTACCTGCAGAGAAAGATGCAGTTGGAACACAAGCGTATCATGATCACGGTATTGTTCAAAAGGCAATTCGTTTTATAAAAGAACGTCATCCTCATTTAGTAATCATTGCAGATACTTGTCTATGCGAGTTCACAGATCATGGGCATTGTGGTGTAGTCGATGCAGATGAGCGAATTTTAAATGACCCATCCCTTGATTTGTTAGCTAAAACAGCTATTAGCCAAGTGGAAGCAGGTGCAGATATTATTGCGCCTTCGAATATGATGGACGGCTTTGTTACTGCTATTCGTCATGGCTTAGACGCAGCAGGATTTGCGGATGTACCAATTATGTCTTATGCAGTGAAATATGCTTCTGCATACTATGGTCCGTTCCGTGAAGCTGCAGACGGCGCACCGAAATTTGGAGACCGTAAAACATATCAAATGGATTACTCGAATCGTATGGAAGCAATTCGCGAAGCAACTTCTGATATCGAAGAAGGTGCAGATATGTTAATCGTAAAGCCAGCACTTGCTTACTTAGACATAATTCGTGATGTAAAAAATAACTTCGATGCACCAATCGTTGCTTATAATGTAAGTGGCGAATATGCAATGGTTAAAGCCGCTGCTATTAATGGTTGGATTAATGAGAAAGAAACAGTACTAGAAACGTTAACAGGAATGAAACGTGCCGGAGCAGATATGATTTTAACCTATCATGCAAAAGACGTAGCACGTTGGTTGGAGGAGAAATAATGACAAAATCATATGACTTATCTAAACAAGCGTTTACAGAAGCACAAAAATTAATGCCAGGTGGAGTAAATAGTCCAGTGCGTGCGTTTAAATCCGTAGACATGGATCCAATTTTCATGGCAAGTGGGAAAGGCGCTATTTTAACAGACATAGATGGCAATGAATACATCGACTATGTATTATCTTGGGGTCCACTTATTCTAGGTCATACAGAACCGAATGTAGTAAAAGCGATTCAAGCTGTAGCCGAAACTGGTACAAGCTTTGGAGCTTCGACTTTAATCGAAAACAAATTGGCCAAACTTGTTATGGAACGAGTTCCGTCTATCGAAATGGTGCGAATGGTTTCTTCTGGGACGGAAGCAACGATGAGCGCACTTCGTTTAGCACGCGGGTATACAGGAAGAAATAAAATATTGAAGTTTGAAGGTAGTTATCACGGTCATGGTGATAGCCTGCTTATTAAAGCTGGTTCTGGAGTCGCTACACTTGGTTTACCAGATAGCCCTGGTGTTCCTGAGTCAATTGCGAAAAATACGATTGCGGTACCTTATAATGACTTAGAAAGCGTGCGTCATGTATTCGAGAACTTTGGTGATGATTTAGCAGCAGTTATTGTAGAACCTGTAGCAGGAAATATGGGAGTTGTTCCACCAATTGAAGGCTTTTTAGAAGGTCTTCGAGAGTTAACAGAAAAACATGGAACTGTGTTAATATTTGATGAGGTAATGACTGGATTCCGTGTTGGTTATCATTGCGCACAAGGTTATTATGGGATTACACCAGATTTAACTTGTCTTGGAAAAGTAATCGGTGGCGGTCTACCGGTTGGAGCTTTCGGTGGGAAGCGTGAAATAATGGAGATGATTGCTCCGAGTGGACCTGTATATCAAGCGGGAACACTTTCTGGAAATCCACTTGCAATGACAGCAGGATACGAAACACTTACCCGTTTAAATGAAGGTTCCTATGAGTATTTCATTAAACTAGGTGACCAATTAGAAAAAGGCTTCCGTGAAGCAGCAACAAAATATAATATTCCACACACGGTCAATCGTGCAGGTTCGATGATTGGATTCTTTTTAACAAATGAAGACGTCATAAATTTTGATACAGCGAAAACATCCGATTTAGAGCTATTCGCTCAGTATTTCCGTCTAATGGCGGAAGAAGGTATTTATTTACCGCCTTCTCAATTTGAAGGCTTGTTCTTATCAAGTGCACATACCGAAGCACATATCGAAAAAACAGTACAAGCATTCCACACTGTATTTGAAAAACTAGCAAGATAAAGACGAAGGGCCTTGTAAATGCAAGGTCCTTTGTATTATCTTAAAGAGAATTAAATAGTAGATGGTATCGTTATATAGGGAAACTGAGTGGTAGTGAGGTGAATAAAGTGTCCGCTGTGATTTTCGCTGCAGTGCGGACGCTTTCCGTGGGGTGAGTGATGAGCCTTCACCGCCGCTTGCGCGTACGTTGTGAAGTCTCATCTTACTCACTTGATCCCACTGGAGTCGCCGCCTGTAGCGAAAATCAATGGAAATTGCCAAATTATTGAGATCCCATATTAACAATAAATGGTTGAACGAGACAATATCCACTGCGAACGCGACAATAAGGCAGCTGCACACGACAAACTAGTCGAGTAGATGCCGGCCAGCGTGTTCGATGGGCTTTAAGACATATATTTCCTATAATATGTCGGAATTATGGTTGTCTTACATCAAGTAAAGAGCCATTTTGAGAATTGGTTGCTTTCACGAGTAATTTGGTTGCTCTCGTATTGATTTAGTTGCTTTCGTAGTAGAACTGGTTGCTCCCAGTCACCGGTTGGTTGCCCTAAGCCATTTACTGGATGCATGCAATGGAAAAAGTGGGTAAAGTTTTGTTTTTTCAACTGGTCTGCACTGATAAGTATGCAAATTCTATTAATTTACACTTCACCCAGTGGAAGTCGTCCTCCCGGCAGTGAAAATCTTAGCGGTTAATAAGATGCGCTATCCCAATAATACGTCTCAATCCTAGTAAAACTTGCCATTTTAAAAATTGGTTGCTTTCACGAGTAATTTGGTTGCTCTCATGCTGATTTAGTTGCTTTCGTAGTAGAACTGGTTGCTCCCAGTGATCGGTTGGTTGCCCTAAGCCATTTATTGGATGAATTCAATGGAATAACTGGTTGAAATTTTGTTTTTTAATGGGATGGTATGGATAATTGGGCAATTTCCATTGATTTTCACTGCAGGGCGGCGACTCCAATGGGATTAAGTGAGCAAGATGAGACTTCACATCGTACGCGCTAGCGGCGGTGAAGGTTCATCGCTCACCCCATGGAAAGCGTCCGACCTGCAGCGAAAATCCCAGCGGACACCTCATCTAACTCATTACCACGCATTATCCTTATAATGCATAACACAGCTATTCAGCCATGTCTGCCCATTATGTTTTTAGAACGACTTATTTGACATATCGCGATTACTAAAATATAATTGCTTACGAAAAGTAATCTACAAAGAATAATATAGATGAAAACGTAATTTAGTTACAAGAAAAGAGGAATATAGCATGGTCAATGTGCAAACTGCTACAAATAACGCTATTAATGTTTTAAAAGATAAAATTAAAGTACTAAAAGCAGAAGAAGGTTCTATCTATTTAGTCGGACCTATCCGACTCCCTGTTAATTTACACGGAGAAACAGTCATTTTCCAGTGGTACTGCTGGTTAAATAGCAAGGAAGAAACAGAAGATATTGGGCAAATCATTGATAATTTATCTTCTGCTAACCTGGCGGAGTATCAACAATCGAGTGTGCTTGTATACGGAGATTTCCAGAATGATGCAGAAGCGTTAATTCGTATGCATTCCATTTGTCATACAGGCGACATTTTCGGAAGCAAACGTTGTGACTGTGGCTTCCAATTAAAACAATCGATGCAAATGATTGTGGACAATGGTTCAGGTGCACTATTCTATTTAGCAAACCATGAAGGTAGAGGAATTGGTTTATTCAGCAAAGCCATGGCTTATATCCTTCAAGAAAATGGTTCGGATACAGTAGAAGCAAATGAAAAACTAGGATTTGTAGATGATTCTAGAAATTATAGTGATGCCATTGAAGTATTAAAAGCATTGCGTTCAAAACCGGTGACGTTAATTACGAACAATCCGAAAAAATTAAAAGCATTGAAAGATGCAGGATTGTCAGTGTCTGGTCGCACGCCTTTATGGGGTGATGTCTCTGAATATAATGAAAGTTATTTACAAACGAAGATCAATCGTTCAGGACATTTGGAGGAAGAAGGTACATTTTTACATGACTAATCATGCTTTTTATATGAATCTCGCGCTTCAAAACGCGCAAGCGATGAAAGGACAAACAGATCCTAATCCACTCGTTGGTGCAGTCATTGTCAATGAGAATCGAATCGTTGGTGTAGGAGCTCATATGAAAGCGGGAGAGCCCCATGCGGAAGTTCATGCGATAAGAATGGCAGGGGATAAAACAGCAGGGGCTACCATTTATGTAACACTTGAGCCTTGTTCTCATCACGGCAGAACTGGTCCATGTGCAGAGGCAATCGTACAAGCAGGGATACAAAAGGTTGTCATTGCGACATTAGACCCTAATCCCCTTGTATCAGGACGAGGAGTCAAAATCCTAGAAGATGCGGGTATTGATGTAATTGTTGGTGTGGAAGAAGAAGCTTCACGTAAAATGAATGAAGTCTTTAATAAATTCATCGTTGAAAATAAACCTTTCGTTACGCTAAAATCAGGTATTACACTAGATGGTAAAATTGCTTCCTATACAGGACATAGTAAATGGATTACTTCAGAAGATGCGAGACATGATGTGCATCATTTACGTAATGAACATATGGCTATATTAGTAGGCGTTAACACGGTCATTGCAGATAATCCTGAGTTAACGACACGAATCCCAAATGGCCGAAATCCACTTCGAGTGGTGCTAGATTCCGCTTTAAGAATCCCACTTGAATCGAAATTAGTCACAGATAAGCTTGCCGATACGTGGATTTTTACAAGTGCAAACTATGACGAAGAAAAGAAAGCTGCTTTAGAAAAATTAGGTGTTTCTATTTTTCACACATCTGATCCGAAGCATGTTAATCCACTTGAAGTCGTAACGATTTTAGGAGAAAAATCGATCTCCTCTTTACTTATTGAAGGTGGAGGTACGATTAACGCCGCCTTTTTAGAAAATAATTTAATCGATAAAGCGGTTATTTACATTGCACCGAAATTAATTGGTGGAAAAAATGCCCCTTCATTTCTGGGAGGCACTGGAATTGAAAGTATGGGTGACGCAGTAGAACTAGTGGATACAGACATTGTAAAAATCGGGAAAGATTTTAAATTTGTTGGATATCCAGTATATAAATGAGGGATAATGAAATGAGATTTGGGTTCGATATTGATGATACATTGATCAATCTCCGTGAACATGCTTTTCAACTTTATAATCAAAAATTAAATCAACATATTGCGCTGGATATTTTTCATGCATTAAATAAGGTGGAAATCCACGAGCCTTTTGGAATGACTTCTGAAGAAGGGTCTCACATGTGGAATAACTCGTTGGAAGATATATATTATACCGATTGTCCGCCTTATCCAGATGCAGTGGAAATGTTGCAGCAATTAACGACGGCTGGACATGAAGTTTTTTATATAACGGCAAGACCGTCCGAACATGGAGAACGTACTAAAACCTGGTTAAGAGAACAAGGGTTTCCAGTAAAAGATGAAAACTTCTATTGTGGAATGAAAGATCAAGAAAAAGTGATGATTATTCAAAAATTACAGCTGGATTATTATTTCGATGATAAACCGGATGTGTTAAACACACTAAATGATTGCAAAACGAAAGTATATGTGAAAACACAATCTTATAATAAGCATCTGACAATTCCAAGATTTTCAGATTGGTCTGAATGGAAGCAACTCGTAGAGGACCAGACCCGTAAGTAAAACAGTGTTCTATTCTACCCTAATTTTTCATAAGTTGTCCTATATGAAGGAGGATGACAAATGGAAGCAAAAAATTGGGATGTAAAAGAGCAGTTTCTTTTTCCTGCAAGCTTTGGTGTACCAAAAGAAATAAGAACGGTGGCAGTTACTCCACAATTCGAACAACAAGAAACAGAGGAATCGATTCAAATAGTGGGGATTTACCACATTACCTGTCATGTTGAATTTGAAGAAGGTGAACATGCACATCATGCTACGAGTGATGTAACACAAATTGAAGATTTAGATGTACAGGGCGAAGTAGGTTATTTTGAATATGCTGTACCAATGAGTGTAGAAATTTCCAAGGATAAAATACGTGCAGGCAGTTCACCTACTTTAAACGTTCAACATGTGAAGGCGAAAACAGCAGAGCATGCAGCAATTGAAATTGCATGGTCTGTTCATTGCGAATTCGAAGGTCCCAATCAAGAAGAAGTAGAAATTGAAATTGAGATTGAGAAAAAAATAGAACTGGAACCGATATCCGAAGAAAAAGAAATAAAAGAAATAAAAGAAACAAAAGAAACAAAAGAAACAAAAGAAACAAAAGAAACAAAAGAAACAACAGCAACAAAGGAAACAAAGGAAACACCCGAAAGCGATCAGACAAAAATAGAAGAGTCAGAACTTCAATTCATTTTGGATTTGGATGATGGCTACTCCAAGATTTCCTATCCATCAAATTATGTCTCTGTAAAACAAAAAACAGAGGAAGAGTAAAAAAACAAGGATTAAGATGTCCCATGTGGTAGGGACGATTAAAACACGTATTACTTGAAAACCACAAATGGGAATAATAACACCTTTACAATAAAACCGTGTTCTGCGAAGCCAATCAGGTAGTAAATAAGGATTATAGCCTTTTCTTTTCATAATATTCTCCTTTCACGAGACTTGACTTGACGACATATGATAAGATTAGGTACAATATTGACAACTAAATAATGATGCAATGAATGGGAAGAGTAAAATGACTTGGTTATCAAAAGAAAGGAAACAATTTGCTGAAATGTTTCTGTTAATCGCCATTTGAAGGTAGCCCATGAGCAGCATTTGTGAACTAATAGTAGCAAATGCCGGTTTGAAGCCGTTATCGAATTGAGAGCGTGATGTGCATTTTGGCATCTGCGAATAAAGGTGGTACCGCGAACAAACTCCTTCGTCCTTTAATGACGACAGGAGTTTTTTTATATTCATTTTTTAGGAGGAAACAATATGACAAATGAAACAACGATGCCAACCAAGTATGATCCTCAGTCGATTGAAAAAGGTCGATATGAGTGGTGGCTTGAAGGAAAATTCTTCGAAGCACACCCAGAAAGTGATAAAAAACCGTATACTATCGTAATACCACCTCCAAACGTAACTGGAAAATTACATTTAGGTCACGCTTGGGACACTACTCTACAAGATATTCTGACACGTATGAAACGTATGCAAGGGTACGATGCACTTTGGTTACCTGGTATGGACCACGCAGGTATTGCAACACAAGCAAAAGTAGAAGAAAAGCTACGTTCGGAAAATATTTCTCGTTATGATCTAGGCCGCGAAAAGTTTGTCGAAGAAACATGGAAATGGAAAGAAGAATATGCAGGTCATATTCGTGCACAATGGTCAAAACTTGGACTTGGTCTAGACTACTCTCGTGAGCGTTTCACACTAGACGAAGGTTTATCGAATGCTGTAAAAGAAGTTTTCGTTAAGCTGTACAATAAAGGGCTAATTTACCGTGGTGAGTACATTATTAACTGGGATCCTGCGACAAAAACGGCACTATCCGATATCGAAGTAATACACAAAGATGTACAGGGTGCATTCTATCATATGCATTACCCACTAACAGATGGTACTGGTTCCATTGATGTTGCAACAACTCGCCCGGAAACGATGCTAGGTGATACGGCAGTAGCGGTACATCCGGAAGATGAGCGTTATAAACATTTAATCGGGAAAACAGTTAAACTGCCAATCATTGGACGCGAAATTCCAATCGTTGGAGATGATTACGTAGATATGGAATTTGGTAGTGGAGCAGTGAAAATTACCCCTGCCCATGACCCGAATGACTTTGAAATTGGTAACCGTCATAATTTACAACGTATTTTAGTGATGAATGAAGACGGTACGATGAATAAAAACGCTGCAAGTTACGAAGGTATGGATCGTTTTGCATGCCGTAAACAAATCGTTAAGGATTTACAAGATGCAGGTGTTTTATTCAAAATAGAAGAACATTTACATTCAGTAGGCCATTCAGAGCGTAGTGGAGCCGTTGTTGAACCTTATTTATCTTTACAATGGTTCGTTAAAATGCAACCACTTGCAGAAGAAGCGATTAAGTTACAACAAGCGGAAGGAAAAGTAAACTTTGTACCGGACCGCTTTGAGAAAACCTACTTACAATGGATGGAAAATATCCATGATTGGTGTATTTCCCGACAATTATGGTGGGGTCATCGAATCCCTGCTTGGTATCATAAAGAAACTGGCGAAGTTTATGTTGGACACGATGCTCCAGCTGACGCTGACAATTGGCAACAAGACGAAGATGTATTAGATACTTGGTTCTCCTCAGCTTTATGGCCATTCTCCACACTTGGTTGGCCGAGTGCAGAAAACGAAGAGTTTAAAAAATATTATCCAACGAATGCACTTGTAACTGGTTATGATATTATATTCTTCTGGGTTTCCCGTATGATTTTCCAAGGAATCGAATTTACAGGAACTCGTCCGTTTGAGGATGTATTAATCCATGGACTTGTTCGTGCAGAAGATGGACGTAAAATGTCTAAATCACTTGGAAACGGGATAGACCCAATGGACGTAATCGACCAATACGGTGCCGATTCTCTACGTTATTTCTTAAGTACTGGTTCATCCCCAGGGCAAGATTTACGTTATTCTACTGAAAAAGTAGAAGCAGTTTGGAACTTTGCCAATAAAATTTGGAATGCATCTCGTTTTGCATTGATGAATATGGATGGCTTAAAATTTGAAGAAATTAATTTAGATGGTAAAAAGTCAGTTGCAGATGCATGGATTTTAACGCGTCTAAACGAAACAATCGAGCAAGTAACAAGACTTTCAGAGAAATATGAGTTTGGTGAAGTAGGGCGTGCCCTTTATAACTTCATTTGGGATGATTTCTGTGACTGGTATATTGAAATGTCCAAACTTCCGCTTAACGGAGACGCTGAAGAAGCGAAGAAAATGACTCGTTCTGTATTAGCATATGTTTTGGATAATACAATGAGACTATTACATCCATTTATGCCTTTCATCACGGAAGAAATTTGGCAAAACCTACCGCATGAAGGGGAGTCTATTACAGTAGCTCCTTGGCCAACTGTGAACGAAGCTCTTTCCAATAAAGAAGAAGCAGCTAGCATGAAATTACTTGCAGAAATCATTCGTTCTGTACGTAATATCCGCTCAGAAGTACAAACGCCAATGAGCAAAAAAGTACCGCTATACATTTCTGTAAAAGATGCTGATACGTTAGCAGTACTTGAAGCAAACGCAAAATATTTAGAGCGTTTCTGTAATCCAGAACCACTTGTAATTGGATTGGATTTAGAAGCGCCTGGTCAATCGATGTCAGCAGTTGTAACTGGAGCTGTATTATATCTTCCACTACAAGGATTAATCGATATCGATGCAGAAAAAGCTCGTTTAGAAAAAGAATTAGAAAAATGGGCAAAAGAAGTGAAGCTCGTTCAAGGGAAATTATCAAATGAACGCTTCGTATCCAAAGCACCAGAGGCAGTAGTTGCAGAAGAACGTGCAAAAGAACAAGATTATTTAGAAAAACATGCAACTGTGTTAAAACGCTTGGAAGAATTGAAGAACTTATAATAAAAAAAGAGTGCAGCCAGGTCAATCGGCGCACTCTTTTTCTGTTAATTTTTTCTTTATATAATTCATGATCGGTATAGCAATATCTTGTCCGGTAGTTGCGAAGTAAGATCTAGCGCCAACTGGGTCTTCAATTTCATTGAACAGCCAATTTCCGTCAGGAAGCAGTAGAAAATCTATCCCGATGTAATCACTTTTTAATGCCTTAGCGATTTTTTGTACATCCGCAACTTGTTGTGCATTTAAACTATATTTTTCTACCCTACCACCAAGTGTGAAATTAGATTTGAAACTATTTTCTGCACCAATGCGTTTCACCGCACCTACTACTGTTTCTCCTAACATAAATACCCGCACATCTGTTGCATTTGTTTCGATATAGGTTTGTGCGATGATTGTTTGGGACTTGTGTTCTTCTAGGAAAACAGCCGCATCTTCTTTTGTTGGAACAAGTTCTACCTGTGTTCCGCCATAGCCATCTACTGTTTTTAACACGGTTGGATATTCTATAATATCATTAGTACTTTTTATTTTCTTAGTTGGCACAGCTGCTATTCCAAGAAGTTGCACGAGCTGAATAGCTTTTAATTTATCATTGGCTATTGAGTTTACTTCTGCCCGATTAAACATGGGGATATTCCGCTCTTCTAGTTGCTTAGCAAGTTTAGGATTTCTTGCTCTAAAAAAGATGAAATCAACATCTGGAATAGTAGGAGTTTGATCATCTATTACAGTAAGGGTGAGTCCATGACTTTCTGCAGCATTTATAAGCCGGTCTATGAAACTTCGATTGCGTTCCATTTCCTTTAATTCATATATTAATAAGCCGTTCATATCGTGAGCGCTCCAACTTTGGAAAGGATATAACTAATCATAAAGTCTCCCACATTGATGCCGGTTACGTTGTATATGTTACGGATATGGGCAACCCCATTTACTTCACATACTAAAGGTTCTTCATCTTCCCCAAATAATAAATCGACACCTGCAAATTCTGCGTTTAGTGCAGCCGCAGCTTGGATGGCTACTTCTTTTTGTCTTTCCGTCAACATAATAGAAGAAGCAGTACCGCCATTTGTAATATTGGCGCGAAAATCTGTTTCGGAATGTCGATGCATGCAAGCAACTACTTGTCCGCCTACTACATTAACACGAATATCTCGTCCTCGACTCGTCTCGATAAATTGTTGAAATACGTATTCAACTCCGCTAAGCTCCGCGACTTTTTCGAAAAACTGTTTTCTTGTTTCGATTAAATAGACACGCATGCCAAACGATCCATGTGCTTCTTTTATAATCATCGGTAACTTTAAAGTTGCTAATACTTGTTCATAATAACCTGTCTGCTCTATAGAAAAGCCGCTATATACTTTAGGTGCAATAATTGTGATGGGCATTGGTACATGTGCTTGTGCTAAAGCGATATATTGCTGCGCTTTATTGTCACAAATCTCAATGACGTTTKGATCATTAAAAACAGGAATACCTTGATTTTTTAAATATTTGGCTAGCAAAATATCCTTATCAAGAAAGACGACAAAATCGGGTCTGACCGGTAAATATTGCTGGACATTCATAAGCAGCTCATAGTTTTTCACTAATGTTGCTTGGATTCCTTGTTTTTCAGCAGCTTCTTGAAGGAGGAGCGCTTGGTCGATAAATTTATCGTGAGTAAGACTACCGTTGTATACAATCCAACATGTTTGCATAATGAAAGACCCCTTCGATTGCGTGTTATAATAGTGTTCATAAGAAGTTTAGCACGAAAAGAACAAAGACGGAAGTAGGGTAAAATACGTGGAAATAACAAATTTTAATACGTACAAAAAAAAGTGGAAAGTAGAAAGTGAAACAGTGATAAAACCAGGGCTTGAATCTATGCAAATAGCCTTAAATATATTAGGGAATCCGCAAAATAAGCACCAGGTCATCCACGTGGCGGGTACAAATGGCAAAGGGTCGACCATTGCATTTTTAAGTGCACTGGCAAAAGAACATGGTTTGTCTTATGGCTCGTTTACGTCGCCAAGCATAGTCGATGTGCATGATCAAATCCAATTAAATGGCCAAAACGTCACAGAGGAACAGATGGCCAATGCTTTCCGAAAAATACAAGGAGCAGGACTAAGTGGCATGCTAACTGATTTTGAACTTTTAACAGTAGTTGCCTTTCTCGTTTTGGAAGAAGCACCATTGGATATGGTGTTTATCGAGACGGGCATGGGGGGGAGATTAGATAGCACAAATGTGATGGACCAGTCGATCGCAATTATCCCCAGTATATCAATTGACCATACCAACTTTTTAGGAGATACAATCGAAAAAATAAGTTGGCATAAAGCAGGCATTACCAAAGAGAATGGCAAACTTATAATAGGGCCATTAACGGAAGAAGCAAAATATGAAGTAAATAAAGAAGTGAACGAAAAAAATGCACAACTTATAGAATTCGGTAAAACTTTTTCTATACAACAAAACACGTATACATATGGAAAAAATATATTTGAAAATCTACATCCACAAATGTTAGGTAGACACCAACTATCTAATATGGCCTTAGCAATTACTGCACTCATAGAAAGTGGTGCACCGTTAGATAAAAACAAAGTTCAAACTGCTGTAAAAAAAGCAAGTTTACTCGGTAGAATGGAGAGGGTAGACACAAATGTTTATTTTGATGGTGCGCATAACGAAGCAAGCATCAATGCACTAGTAGAAACGATTAAAGAAATGTTTCCGAATAATAAAATCCATTTTATCGTTGGTATTTTAAAAGATAAGGATTATATTTATATGCTCCGAAAATTAGAGGAGGTTGCTAGCTCTTTTGAATTTGTAAATTTTCATCATGAAAGAGCACTTCCAGCTTCCATTTTATATAAACACTGTTCGCACAGTGAAAAATACATTACTAAAGATATAGATAAAATATATTTTAAAAATAATGAAAAATCAACTGTGACTATTATCACTGGATCATTATATTTTATTACAGAAGTAAGAGTGAAAATGGTTAATTAGTAGATTAAAAATTCTAATAAATTCATGGTACAATTAAAAATAGTTGAGGACATGCTATTTGTCTTAGTCGAAAAACACTAAAGAGGTGGAAAATAGTTCTATGGATATTTCGGATAAAGCGAAAAAGAATATTTATATATTATGGCTATTAGTAGTGCCTCTTGGTACATATTTAGCTTATCTCTACGCTCCCATGCGGCAAATTAACTGGGGTATAATGTCATTTTTATTAGCTTTAGCGTTGCTTACTACCATTTTCCCGTTTTTTATATCTGGAACAACGATGTTTCTAGTGCAATGGGTTTCGATAGCAATCTATTTGAATTATGGTATTTTCGCGGAATTGCTAGTCATGCAATTATGTTTAATCCCAATTGCTTATCACATGAAAACGAATCGAGAAAACGCTTACCGAATTGTATATTGCTCTTTTATGTTTTTTTTAGTTTCTGTTATATGTGGTGCGATTGTTCATTTTATTGGGTTTGAATTAGGCACCTTAGTCGTGAAAGATGTATTGGTATACGGTTCTATTTATGCGGTTTTATATATTATATTGAATCACTTATTTTTATACGTTAGAGACGTGCTTACAGGACTCGAACCTAAATTTCTTACGAGAGATTTTGGCTGGGATGCTACTGGATTACTTATGACCTTACCATTTGGATTAAGTTTATATTTTCTTCAAAGTTACGTCGGTACTAGTGCTTTTTGGTTACTTGGGGTGCCATTTATATTGATCACCTTATTAATAAGACTATATAGTGATTCGGAAAAAGTGAATGGTGATTTGAAAAAAGCTAGTGAATTTGGTCACGAATTGGCGGAGCGGATGACTGGCAGAGAGATTATCGATATGTTCATAGATAGAATTGCCAACATGTTTCCGATGGATGCTGCTTATATTGTCGATGATTTATATGGAAGTTTTGAAATACTGCGTGCAATTGAAGATGGAGAAAACAAAGACCTGCACTTTGCACATGAAGAGCTTGCAAACAGCCTAGCAGGGATTGTTTACGAAAAAGGAGTTCCAACTTTATACAATAAACAAAGCGAATGGATTCATATAAAGCCTCCATTTTTAAATTTAGAAATGCAAAGTGTGATGGCTGTACCTATTTATCGCAACCAAAAAATAGAAGGTGTCCTAGTCTTGGCATCTCGCCATAAATATTCTTTCGAGGCATACCAACTTAAAATCATCCATTTACTCTGTTCTTATTTTGCCGTTTCGGTGGAAAAAGCAAAGTATGTACGAGAAGCAGTAGCTAAAAGTGAACGGTGTGAATTAACAAAATTGCATAATTACCGTTATTTTGATAGACAACTTGAATCGGATATGGAAAAATTGACGCTCGGACAATATAGTACCTTGTCATTAATCATGATGGATATTGATAAATTCAAGGCAGTCAATGATACCTTTGGACATCATAGTGGAAATCTTATTCTGCAAGAGTTTGCCCAAATTATTAAAAGGGAAATTGGAAGTAGTGGAACCGTTGCAAGATATGGTGGAGAAGAATTTGTCATCTTACTTCCGAACTACACAAAAACCGAGGCGCTTCACATCGCTGAACAGCTCCGTCGAAAAATTGAACAAACTCCATTTATTGTGCTAGCAGATCTAGACCAGGCAGCCAGTGAGAAAATCATCTTCATAACAGCAAGTATTGGAGTTGCCACCGCGCCTGAAGATAGTGATGAAGGTATGTCGCTTCTTCGTAATGCGGATAGGGCTTTGTATACTGGGGCTAAGCAGGCTGGTAGAAATCGGGTGGCGGAGTATGTGAGATAGGGGAAATGAAAAGCTAAAATTTCCTTATCCCTCCCTGCAGCAAACAAAAATGTTCCTTAATTTGTGGCTAACACAAGTGAGGAGTTGGGTTACGGAATTTTTGAAATAGAAAGAAGTTGTCTTAAGTCGACTGTAAATTCGACAATGGACAACTTCTTTTTTCCGGTTATAAAGTTACTTACATGTTGTATCAACTAAGCCCTAGAAATGATTTAGTTCTTGAAATTGAGGGTAGAAACATAGGCTCTCTGCCCAAAGTGTAATCGACCGAAGATATAATTTCGGTTACTGTTACTTTCTAAGAAGACAAATTCCCTAAACAAAACCAAGTTAGACGAACCCTTGCCCGCCCCTGTGACAGACTCAAATGCCTTCAATTTGTGACTGCCACAGGGGCGGGTTCCGCTCATCTTTTATCTTTTTATCTATTCCTCGGTTGTTAAGGTATGTTCACTAAACCCTATAAATGAATTGTAGTTAATTGTCGGAATTTCGTATAATTGTTCTAACATAAGGTCCAAAATCAATAGATAAATTTTAAATTAATGATATATGACTTCTTCAGTAATATCATCTACAACTACAGTTTCATGTATTACATAACTGTCCTCTTCAATTGTATTAATAAAGTTACATTTAGAATTGAATTCTTCTGCTAAAACAAAACGAATAGCATTTTCTATCACGGTAGGTGTTTTAACAGTTAAGATATAGACATTTGAACCACCTGTAGTGTTAATTTTTTTTGCATCAAATCCGGAAATTTCTTTAATACATACCTTTGAATTTCCATTTAACTTCAGAATATCTTTATTGCCATTACTTTCTTTATTGTTAGTAAATTCTAATTTTTTTATATAAATATTAGAATTATAAATTTCACTTCGATTAGTGGTAGTTATAGTTACTCTATTATATAGTTTAATCTGATTAGAGATTGTAGTTTTATTAGAAATCACTAGATCATCTTCAGCGGTTATTGTTCCCCCATGTGTACCTGAAGTGATTGTAGCACCAGGAATAAAGGTGGCATTAAGTAAGTTTGCAGGCAAGTTTAATATAGTTGATATTTTGTTTTGTTTATTTGAAATGTTTCCTTCAACTTCAATTTCTAATTGAGGATGTCCTGATGAAGTAAGAATTTTTGAATCTAACAAGGAAAAATTGACAGAAGGACTAGAATTTATTTCATTTACAGTTTTTATTAGATTAATACTTTTATCTGAATGAGGACAAATACTATTCTCGAAATCTTTATCATTATCAATACATTCTAGTTGTTTTTGTAGTTTAGTACGATATTCAAGCTCTAAAGAGTTAATTCGATTTGTTTTTTCTGATGCTGTTAGCTGGTCATCAACTAAGGTATCCTTATACCTATTATCATTTTTAAGTGAAAATAAAGTTTCGGTAATTAGATTCAAAACTTCTGTATGGTAATACTCAATCCCCATTTCAGCAATCGCCGTAACTTCAAAAGTATCGTCGGTCTGTTCTACCTGTTTTTGCTGACTTAGAGCTTTCATTGTAAAAGTTGCAAAGAGTAAAACTACTACAGTAATTAGAACCATTGTAAGGAGAAGGGTATAGCCTTGTTCATTATGAACTTTCTTCATTTTTTTCACACTCCTTATTTTAATTTACTAAATGTCGTTTCTACTTGGAATTTTACAGCATCATTTGTTGAAGACTTTAAAGTTAGCTTAAATTTGAATTCTTTACTAGGAATAATTGTTGATGGTTCTAAAATGTAGAGAATATTTTTTTTGTCAAAATCTTCATGTTTATCTACACCGTAATTTACGGTTAAGGTATTATTAGTGTTTGTTATGCTAGTTATTGTTGATTTAGTATGTAGTTGCTGAATCGTATTTATAATCAAATTTGCCTCTTGTTGCAATTGATTTTTAGTAACTTCTCGATCATTAAAACTTAAAGCTTGAAAAAAGAAATTCCAAATAAGGACAGAAATTATTCCAAACAATGCAAGTGCAGCTAACAATTCTACTAAAGTTATTCCCTTTTCGTTAAATCTTTTTGCCATAAGAAATCTCCTCTTCAGTAAAACTTCAATTCTTAAGATATCCATAGGTTGTTGTTAGTATTCTGTCATTAGAGTTCATAATGTCTATTTGCATCCTATGTAAAGTTTGTGCCCCATTTACATCGGGTGTTGGCCAAATGGTAATCTTAGCTTTAAAAGATTGATTATTTGAATCATATGTTCCTAAGATAATAATCGGATTTGAAGATGAATTAATATTTGATGAAATGGTTATAGGTAGGTTTTCTTTTAATATTGCTTTATCTAATGTCAATTTCTTCATTTTTACAAGTAATTCTTTCCCCACATTCGCCGCATCCAAGTTTTCTCCATTTTTATTGTTTATATTAGCCATTTGAGGGAACATGGTTAGAAATAATGAAATGACAACAGTCAGTAATACGACGGAAGCTAGTATTTCCACAAGCGTGAATCCACTTGTATTTTTAAGTCTGTTTAACAAAAGTGATCATCCTTTTCGCTTGTGAATTTTGTCAATAATGGCCTTCTATATACTATACTAAGATAGGGTGTAAATTTTTGCTAGAAACTTTATATGAAGATATTGTAAAGTAATTTTATTTTCTTCTATTAACCTCTTGTAATTATTAGCTTAATAATATATAAATAAGTAAAAAGAATCAATAAAAATCTTATTGATTGATAAATATGATTTAGTATGAAACTTTAATACTAGAATCGACTAGAATTATATAATTCGTTATAATCATTATATTACTTTATTTATGGAAGATAAAATAGATAGATAAACTTATACATAATGTTAGTTAGAGGAAGGTGTACTTATGAAGCTCATTTGGAAAACGGCTATTTTAATTATTTTAACATCATTTCTATTGTATTTATGGTCCAGTAACTTCACACCTTTGCAACAACAAGTTCAAGCAGAAGGGGAGAGCTCGGGATCTACTATTGGCGGGCAAGAAGTAGACTCTCTTAAAAAAGAGGAGATTATCTCTCTATTGAATACGAAAATTTTAGAGTGGAAACGAAATCCAGTTTTGTTGACTGGTAATAGTATAGAAATTGCGATAGAGCCAGAATGGTTTAGCTTTGACGTAGAAGCATCAGTCGATCAGTATTTAAATCAAGTAGATAAGCCTTGGTTTGCATTTTGGAAATCCACACCAACTGTTCACATTCCATTGCAGTTTTCGATCCATCCCGAATTAACTACTTTAATCGAAGGAAATGCCCAATTGAATGTGGATGAAACGATTGCGAATATTACCAATCAGGTTGGTGTACTTTCTACCCAACCAATAGAAACTGTTGCCTTAGATTTCTCTATGTTTGAATCGGAGCGAATGGCATTTGAGTTAGAAAATATTGCAGTCAATACTAACGATTTAACCAATATCGTATCGGCTTTAAACGAACAAGTGATTGGAAGTGGGGAAGTATTTTCTCTATTAGATCACCTAAGCGACGTAAACTTAGGAGCCAGTAATGAAACGGCAGATTTTGTTGCTTCTGTGCTATATAGTGTAATACTTCAAACGAATTTTGAGATATTAGAACGCCATTCACAAGGGGCTATGCCAGGTTACCTACAACCAGGAGTAGAAGCGAAAGTACGTAAAAATTCGAATGAAGATTTCAAATTTGTAAATAAGGAAGCAGCGCCTGCAGTATTAAAAGTACAAATAAAAGGGACAGATTTATTAATCGAAATATATTCTGTACCATTAGATACGGAAGCGACATATCGTTTGGGAGATAGAGTAGAAATAAAACCTAGAATAATCTATCGCTATTCAGCTGATTTAAAAGTGGGGCAAGAAGAACTTGTGCAAGAAGGCAAGGCTGGTCTTCGAGTCTCAGTCTATCGAACTATTTCAGATAAATCAGGACCGTTTGAAAAGGAAGAATTGATCGACCAAGATTATTACCCACCAGTAAATAGAGTCATTCTGAAGTCTTCCTTAGTTCCAGAAGTACCAACTTTAACCGATCCGGACTTGACTATTGATCTAAATGGTGATGGATTACCAGATATGAAGCCAGTTCCTCCAACTTCTTCTCCATCTTCGGAAGAAACAAATGAAGAGGAACAAATAGAAATCGATGAATCTACTGGATTATCAGAAGGAAGTTATTACGATAAAGCTGGGAACATCATCCATCCAGAATCGAAATAGCCGTAGAGGGAGGAAAGATGATGAAAGCAAATACGCGGAAACGTTTAGGTGACTTACTAGTTGAATCACATGTTATTAATAACGAACAATTAGAGTATGCCTTAACCAATAAAAGTAGAGACGAAAAACTGGGAGACTTTTTGATACGGGAAAACTTATTAACCGAGCAACAGTTAATAGAAGTACTGGAGTTTCAATTAGGGATCCCCCACGTCAGTTTAAACCAATTTTCTATCGAACCCGAGCTTATTCACTTAGTCCCTAAGGAACTAGCTAAACGTACGCATATAATGCCAATACGTAAAGATAAAAATAAGTTGCTGATCGCAATGGCTGATCCCATGGATTACTTTGCTATTGAAGAAGTTCGTATGGCAACGGGTTGTCAAATTGAGACAAGTATTGCTGCAAAAGATGATGTATTCCGGACCATTACAAAGTACTATGATTTGCAAGAGTCTATGGACCAAGCATTAGTTGATATGGCTCCAACTGAGTTGGAAAATGATACGCAAATTACGGATGAAGATTCACCAATCGTACGACTAGTGAACCAAATTGTTGCAAATGGTGTTGCCCAACGTGCAAGTGATATTCACTTTGACCCTCAAGAAACGGAATTGCGTGTTCGTTACCGGGTAGATGGCATGTTGAAAACAGAACGAGCGCTACCCAAGCATATGCAAAATGTTATTTTAGCTCGTATTAAAATTATGGGTAATCTGAATATAACGGAAAATAGAGTTCCCCAAGATGGACGTATAAAATTGACTGTTAATATGAAACCAGTTGATATTCGGCTTTCCACTTTACCGACCATATACGGCGAAAAAGTCGTAATGCGTATTTTAGATTTAAGTAGTGCATTGAATAGTACTGAAAAGCTTGGTTTCAATAAAAAGAATTTCGATACATTCAGTGAAATGATTAAAAAACCAAATGGAATTGTATTGATTACTGGTCCAACTGGTTCAGGGAAATCTTCTACTTTGTATGCGACATTAAATGAGTTAAACGGAGAAGATGTTAATATCATTACCGTTGAGGATCCAGTGGAATACCAATTACAAGGCATTAACCAAATTCAAGTTCGAGAAGAAGTAGGACTGACTTTTGCTGCAGGATTAAGATCAATTTTGCGTCAAGATCCTGATATTGTCATGGTTGGTGAGATTCGTGATTTAGAAACTGCTCAAATTGCTGTTCGTGCTTCTTTAACAGGGCATCTCGTATTAAGTACATTACATACCAATAGTGCAGTAGAATCTGTTTCGCGTATGAAAGACATGGGAGTGGAGCCTTTCTTACTTTCCTCTTCTCTTGTTGGAGTTGTTGCACAACGATTGGTTCGTAAAGTTTGCCGTGACTGTATGGAAGTACAAGAGCCAAATGAACGGGAAAAAATTATATTCGCTGAACGTGGTATGGAAATAACCAAGGTGTGTCGTGGTAGAGGATGTCCTGCTTGTAATAATACGGGTTATAGAGGTCGGGTAGCGATTCATGAAGTACTTGCTATGGATGAAGTCGTAAAAGATGTTATTTTGACCGGAAAAAGTACGATGACACTTCGAAGCCATATGAAGGAAACTGGTTATTATAATTTACTAGAAGATGGATTATTAAAAGTGCAACAAGGGTTAACGACGACGGAAGAAGTGCTCCGTGTTGCAACGGCAGATTGAGGTGGATCAGATGAAAATTTCGATTATCAGCTTACTAGAGAAATCTTTTTTGGATCGGGCATCCGATCTTCATATTACCGTAGGACTGCCTCCAGTATTTCGGGTGAATGGTGCCTTGCAAACATTCGGTGATACTGCTTTGGATGAGTATGATACAAAAGAAATGCTAAAAGAGCTTTTGCCTGCTTCGAAAATTCAAGAATTTGAAGAAAAAGGGGAGCTAGACTTTAGTTACGAAATACCAGAGCAATGCCGTTTTCGTATTAATGCCTATCATCAACAAAAGCAAGTATCCATTGCAGCACGTATGATTGATTCGAAAATACCAGCCATTGAGACACTTGGGATGCCAAATGTACTTTATAGCCTAGCGGATAAGCCACAAGGGTTAATATTAGTAACCGGTCCAACTGGATCTGGTAAGTCAACGACGCTTGCATCGATGATTGACTATATTAACTCCACTCAGGCCAAGCATATTATTACATTAGAAGATCCAATAGAGTATGTACATACCCATAAAAAGTCTGTCATTAACCAACGTGAAGTAGGGGCAGATACGCAAAGTTTTGCCAATGGTTTACGTGCCGCACTTCGGCAAGACCCGGATGTCATATTAGTTGGAGAGATGCGTGATTTAGAAACGATTTCTACTGCCATTACCGCGGCGGAAACAGGTCACTTAGTTATGGCAACGTTGCATACAAGTAGTGCGCCAACTACTATTGATCGAATCATAGATGTATTCCCTCCGCATCAGCAAGGGCAAATTCGTATTCAATTGGCCAATGTATTACAAGGAATCATTTCTCAAAGGCTATTCGTTCGACATGACGCAAAGGGGCGGATAGCGGCAACCGAAATATTAGTGCAAACACCGTCCGTGGCAAACCTTATTCGCAATGAAAAAGTCCATCAAATTCAAAACGTCATGCAAACAAGCCGGGCACTTGGCATGCATACGCTCGAATCATCCATACAAAACTTGGTAACTACAGGTAAAGTTTCACTGGAGTCTGCCAAGCCATTTATGAATGTAGGTGAGTATTGATGGTTGTGTTTAAATACAACGGTCGAACGGCACAAGGAACATTAAAAAAAGGCACTGTAGACGCAATAAACAAACAAGCAGCCATAACCAAACTTCGTGCGCAGGGAGTTAATCCAAGGGAACTAGAAGAATCGAAAAGTATTTTGCACAAAGAGCTTTCTATTGGCACAAAAGTGAAAAACCAAGATTTTGTTATATATAGTAGACAGTTCGCAACGTTAATAAGAGCTGGGGTTTCCATTTTAGAGTCTACTAGAATATTAGGAGAACAAACTTCCAGTAAGCCATTGAAAAAGGCATTGCAAGCAGTCGAAGAAGATGTAAAATCTGGTTTATCATTTTCGGATGCAACAGCTAGATATCCTAAAGTGTTTCCTGCCTTATTCGTCAATATGATTCGTGCAGGGGAAGCGACTGGGAATCTGGATGAATCATTAGAGAGATTAGCATTTTCCTATGAAAAGCAATTTAATTTGAAAAAGAAAGTCCAGTCTACGATGGCATATCCGGTCGTTTTACTTGTTCTTACCGTATTTGTTGCGGGGTTTCTGATGTTAACGATTGTCCCCCAATTTGTATCCATGTTTGAAGATATGGGGGCGGAACTACCGGCCATCACAAAAATGGTCATGGGCATTAGTGGAATACTCCAATCATCTTGGTATATTGTTTTGGCGCTAATTCTTATCATAGTTTTCGTATTCAACTATTTATACAAGAATAATGAAGCATTTAATTATTCTATAAATGTTCTATTACTGAGAATCCCGATTTTTGGAAAGCTACTTCAAAAGTCAGCAATCGCACGGATGACTCGAACACTTTCTTCCTTATTCAGTAGTTCAGTGCCTATTTTACAGGCGCTTACCATTGTTGAAAAAGTAATAGGCAATCCAGTAGTAGCAAAAGTAGTACGAGAATCTAGGACAAGCCTAGAACAAGGAAGCACACTAACAGCGCCACTTGAAAAAAGTTGGATTTTCCCGCCACTTGTTACACAAATGACGGCAATTGGTGAACAAACAGGTTCACTTGACTATATGTTAGAAAAAGTTGCAGTGTTTTACGAAGACGATGTCGACCGCACAGTAGATGCCTTGAAATCCTTAATCGAACCACTAATGATTGTGATTTTAGCGGCAGTTGTAGGAACAATCGTTATGGCCATTATGGTACCGATGTTCAGTATGTACGAACAAATTTAATCATTGTTTTCTATTAAAGGAGGTGATAAGTCATGAAAACAATGATGAATGAAACACCTAACCAAATGATTAATACTAATTCTAGGAGGAATAATAAAATGAAAAAATTTACAAAAATACTTAAAAATCAAAAAGGTTTAACACTTATCGAGCTTCTAGCGGTAATCGTAATCCTTGCTATTGTTGCTGCAATTGCAGTGCCATCTATTGGAGGCATAATTAATAATTCTAGAGACAAAGCGGTTTTAGCTGAAGCATCAACAATTATTGCAGGAGCAAAATTAGCATATACTAACGGTGACTGTAAAGGTAAAACTGCAGCAACCCCTGCAGCAGTAGCCGCTGATAATGAAATTTGTGATAATGGTGAAATTCAGAGTTATGTTGATGGTATTACATTAGCCCCTACTGATCAAGTTGCTAAAGCAGATTGGGAATTAACATGGTCAGGTTTAGCAACAGATAAATTTTCATCTGCTACTAGTAAATATATAATTGCAAGCCCGGCTACAGAAGCCGCTATTTTGGCGAAATTAGATCAATAATAAATATTTAATTAGAATTTATTATTGTAAATACAGCAGACCGAGTCTGCTGTATTCCCTTATTTTCACCTTTGAGCAAACGAGCCAATCGTTTCCTGAAATGTGAAACTAAAATAGAAATAGAAATAGAAATAGTTAGAAATATAAAGGGGGTAAACGGCTATGTTCAAAAATAAAAAGAAACGTTTTGTTGCTTTGGAAGTGGATGAATATGTCATCCGGGCAATTGTTATGAACAGCCAAGATATAAAACAAGCCGTTGTGCATGAACATCCTTTAAAAGCTGGAATCATGGAAGGCGATACGATTCGGGATGAGATGGCCTTATTTGAGGAATTGAAAGAACTTGTAGCTGCTTGGGGGATCAAACGTCATGATGTTCGTTTTTTTGTGCCCGATAGTTCGGTTATGATGAAGTCATTTGAGCATCCTGCTGATGTGGTATCTGCTAAGTTAAAAGCTTATGTGGAAATGGAGCTTGGACAAACCATTCATTTGCCTTTTACCAATCCGCTAATTGATGTATATGATGCAAAGCCCAATGACGGGGAAGCGACTCTTTTTGCTGCTCCTTCTGAAGAAGTAGGGAAAATGGCAGGTTTATTGGATGATGTCTCTTTAACGCCGACAGTGGCCGATGTACGGACTTTATCTACCATTCGTTTGTTAGAAAATATGAATGCTTTTACCGATAAAAAGAGTTATCTCATCACGGATTGGTCTATTGGTGGGGTATCCATTAGTATTTATAGGCCTGGGGAGTTAGAATTTCTTCGCTATCAAACGATTGACACTCCCATGCAAAAGTGGAACAGTCGTCAAGGAGATAATGGGGAAGTTCAATTTTCGTATGATGGGGAAATAGAAGAATATCGTATGCTATTAATCGATCAAATCGCTGAAATCGATCGTATTCTCAATTTCTATCGTTTTTCTCTTTATAAAGGGGAAAAAGCAGTAGATGAATTGATCGTCTTAGGAGACTCGCCGGATATTACTTATATTTTAGGTGAAATTCGAGCAAATTATGATACTCCAGTTACTTATATAGGGGATGCGGAAGTTCAAAAGATGTATCCCAACTTTAAAGCAAGACATGTTCCACTTATTGGGCTTGTACATAAGGAGGTAAATTAATGGTTCCTGAAATTAATTTATTGCCAAAAATAGAAGGTAAACAGTCCAGTAACCTTGTTGTTATTTTAGGTATCGTTTTGGTCCTTGCCATTCTATTATTTTTGGGTATGCAATTATTCTCGTTAAAGAAGGATATTAATGCTTTAACATTAGAAGAAACACAAGTAGTGGCAGAACGAGATGTTTTAGCGGCACAAGTCTCTACTCCAAATACAGAGGAACAAGGAAGTCTCTCTTCCTCCGTTGCCTTCGTTGAGAGTGTTTCGTATCCGGTTAGCCCATTAATCGATGAAGTGCATGGATTATTAGTGGAAAACACTTATTTACGAGATTATGAATTTGGAGAAACAGCGGTGAACCTTGGGGCAGATTTTGAAACGATGAATGATTTGTCTATTTTTGTAGAGAAGCTATTAAATAGTGCCTATTTTACAGATGTGCAAGTACAGGAAATTTCAAGTTTTGAGCCATCAGTGGGCACGGAGGCTACTTCTGACACTACGGAGACTAATTTTGATGTGCAGTCACGGTATTCGACAAGGATTAGTTTGATCATTGACCAAGCGTATTTAAGTGCAGGAGGTGCCCTAAAATGAATGATTTAGTCAGTAATAAAAGAACGGGCTATCTATTATTACTTGCACTGGTTGTTGTAATCCTTGGTGCTATTTATTATTTTGTCATTTATCCTTTAAGTGAAGAAAAAAATTCGAAGGAAGTAACTGTATCCAATGTTCGCAGTGAAGTTGCTGTTTTACAAGAACAGTTAACAACTCCAGTAGCGGAAGAGGAGCCTGAAGAGCATACATTTGCTTTAAAGAAAAAAGTTCCGCTTACCCGCGATTTAGATAAGTTAATTCGTTCGATTGAAGAAATTGAACTGATTAGTGAATCCAAAATTATGTCTGTGAATTTTAATAATTATGATGAGGTTGTGTCGGAATCGGCACTTGTTCCAACTCAAACGGAAGAAGAAACGAATACGGAGAACACGGAAACATCGGATATAACAGAAGTAACAGATACAACTACTGAAACAGAAACACCCGTTTCACCAGTTGCAAATATTGTACTTCCTCCACAATTAAAGCTAATCACTTTTAACTTATCAGTTCTAACAAAAGACTATGATCATTTGAAGCAGTTTATGGAAGAACTTGAAAAAGCGGAGCGTATTGTTCGAGTGGATCAATTAAGTTTTTCTTTACCTGGAGAAGAACAGTATTATAAAGTGGATTCAGTCGATTCGATTTCAGTAGAAATTCAAGTAACGACGTTCTTTTACGATGGCGAGTAAACTGTAAATATGTTTACTCGTTTTTTCTTGAAATTATAAAATGGATAGGGAGATAGCCGATGACTTTATCTCAAATGACTATTTATATAGCTGTTTATATCTTACCGGCACTCTATTTGTTTGGTATGGCATGTGTCGTGATTTCTCAGCAGCCGAATCGGCTTGAAAATAGGCTTGTTGCTTCTATTGTCTTCATTTATAGTCTATTATTTTTGGAAGAGTTTTTTAGACATTTATTGCCAATTAGCTATAGTGCGATTATATCGAAGTTGTTTTTGGGGAACTTGGGGCTTCTCGTGCTAGGTATTACCTTTCATCTATATACATATTTAGCTTTTTTTCGAGATCGGGTGAAAAAAAGTGTGTATGTATATCTTTTTTATGTTCCTTTTATTCTCGTCGTCCTTGCTTTGTTATTTGATGTTAATTTAATCTCCAATACGGACTTTGTGTCTGAAGGCATATGGTATGTTCCTGTTTTCAATTTGCAGTATTATGTTACGATCACAGTAGGTAATGTGTTTATCGCATGCATGTTCTTCATCCTATTTGTTGGTTATTTGAAAGCATCATTAGCCCATCAAAAAAACTTACTTCGTTTTTTAATGATCAGTACTGCTGTTGTGTTCATGTCGAATATCGTTTTAGGGTATACGAATTTTGGAGAACATGTACCGCCCTATACCTATATATATGAAGGGATTATTTTCTCTATTTTCCTGTCTATTTCCGTTTTGCGTTACGGCTTATTACCAAATATATCGAAGCGCTATGAAACGCTATTTAACTTAAGTCCAATTGCCATAATKACTGTTAGTAGTAGCTGGGATATATTAGAGATAAATGATTATGCCAAGCAGCAGCTTAGTGTTCATGCAAAAACTACTTGTAATTTCATGCAGTTCGTTCAAACGAAAAACAACCAAAACTTGCTGCGAAAACTTGCTTTTGACTTACAGGAAAATGAAACGATACATGACTACCGGATGACTTTTGAGATGCCACGGAAAGGTAGGATAATACATGTAGCGATTGATGCCTCCCTTGTGCAAACGAAAGAGGATAAAATCTATTACTTTATGTGGCGCGATGTTTCAGAGGAAGTGGAAAAAGAGAAAATAATCATGCATATGGCCTATCATGATACATTAACGGAAATACATAATCGTACTTATTTTGTGATGAAAGTAGGTCATAAATTAGCGGAGATGGTTCGTAAAGAAAGTGGCAACGCAGCAATCGTATTGCTTGATTTAAATAATTTTAAAGAAATTAATGATGCATATGGGCATGTGGTTGGAGATGAAGTGCTTCAGTATACGGCAAATTTATTGAAAAAGGCAGTTCGAAAAAATGATATAGTTGCTCGTTTAGGTGGAGATGAATTTATTTTATTTTTGTCTGAATATGAGTCGGATTCGGCTGTTTTCGAATGGGTGAATGAACTCAGATCAATGTTTGCTACAAATGCGTATGAAAATACGATCATATCTTTGCATGTTGAACCTAGTATTGGCATTGCCTTTTATGGGGAGGACCTGCATACTTTTGAGGATTTATATCATGTGGCTGATTTAAATATGTATGCGGATAAAGAATGTATTAAAAATGTCATAAGGGGCTAGCGAATGGAAACTATTATAATTGTTTTGTTTTTCATATATGGAATCATATTCGGTTCCTTCTTCAACGTAGTTGGTTTACGAGTTCCTAAGGGAGAATCGATTGTAAAACCTCCATCGCATTGTACGGTTTGCGATCGGAATTTGACTATAGTCGATTTGGTTCCTGTGTTTTCCTATCTTTTTTTGAAAGGAAAATGTAGAGGTTGTGGAACGAAAATTAGTTGGATATATCCAGTGATGGAGCTTGTGACGGGTTTATTATTTGCCTTTGCTTATGTTCAACTCGGCTTTTCGATTGAGTTGTTTGCCGCCATTTTATTCATTTCTATGCTTGTCATCATTACTGTTTCTGATTTGGCCTATATGCTTATTCCTGATAAAATTTTGATGTTCTTTTTAATTCCTCTCATTGCTGTCCGTGTATTTTCACCACTAACGCCTTGGTGGGACAGTATTGTAGGAGCTGTTATTGGGTTTGGCGTCTTATTTTTAATCGCGCTACTGTCGAAAGCTGGTATGGGCGGCGGCGATATAAAGTTGTTTTTTGTAATTGGTATTGTGCTAGGATTGACTAATACTTTATTGACTTTATTTTTAGCTTCGGTTATTGGAACGGTAATTGGTATTATCGTATTGCGAAAAGCGAAAAAGGGTAGGAAAACGCCGATTCCCTTTGGTCCATCGATTGCCATTGCGGCGATACTTGCTTATTTCTATGGAAATTCGCTTGTCGATTGGTATGTGAATTTGTTTTTTTAACTCGATAAATTTTTAGGACGAGCCGACATAGGTCTCGTCTTTTTTTATGTCTTTCGTGATAAGGTTGTGAAAAAAGAGGTGATGTCATGCCGATTAGAAGGCGAAATCCGAGAAAGAAGATAATATTAGCTGGTGTTCAAGGGCTTATCATTGGCGTGGTTGGCGTTTTACTTTTTGGTTTTATCCTTAATTTAGCCAATGATAAAAAAGTGGAAGTTGCAAAAGAGGAAGATACGACACCGACTGCTGAACAATCCACTGACGGGAAAATAGAGGCTACTGCAGATGGAACTTTGTCTTTCCATGTAAAACAGTACGGTATGTTTTCCTCAAAAGAAAGTGTTATCTCTTTTATGGCAACGCAACCTTCTTTAGAAAAAGCAGGCATTGTGCAAGTGGAAAATCAGTTTTTTGTTTGGAGTGATCTATTTTTAAATGATGTGCCGACTCCACAAACAGAAGCACTTCCTAGTTTCAATAAAAATATCTTAGTTTCTACAAGTGGGTGTGAAGATCCAAAAGTGAAGAAAATGATTAATATTTTACAAGAAGATAATATATCTAAAAATTTTTTCGACTCGATTGCCAAAAAAGAAGATTATCCAGATGATTTAATGACTATTGTACAAGCAGTATCAACATTTTCGGATGTTTCTTCTGTCATGCGATTACATGTTTTTGCGCATTATTTAGAAAAGAACAATTGCGTAAAATTGAGTTTTTGAGCAAAATACGAAGGAGAAATGAAATAGTTTTGTTTTTTAGACAATTTTCCTTTTTTCAATTTTTTTGTATGCTATTGAAAAGGAGGAATTTACATTGAAATTAACAACTGATTATTCATTTATACTTGCCAGTGAGTCGCCAAGAAGAAAAGAGCTCTTTAGTAAATTAGCTATTCCATTCCAAGTGCAACCAGCAAATATTGCAGAAGAGCTAGAAGGGGAACTTACGCTAGAAGATATGGCCATGTCTATAGCTAATAAAAAAACGGTGCCGATTGTAGAAAAAAATCCAACCGCTATTGTAATTGGAGCAGATACGATTGTTCATTTAGAACAAGAATTTTTAGGGAAACCGACAAATAAGGAACAGGCAAAAGAATATTTAAAAAAACTTTCTGGACGTACGCATACTGTGGTGACAGGTGTCTCCATTCAAGGAGGCGGGACAAGTATCAGTTTTGCAGAGTCTACGCTTGTGACATTTTATGAACTAACCGACGAGCAAATAGATGCTTATGTCGCGACTGGAGATTCTTTGGATAAAGCTGGTGCCTACGGTATTCAAACGATGGGAGGATTATTCGTAAAAAAAATCGAAGGGGATTACAATAATGTTGTCGGTTTACCGATTAGTCGTTTGTTCCAAACGTTGTTAACACTTGAAGTAATTGCGTTTGAAAAGGAGATAAGCAAATGACTTTGGATGTACCACCTTCTTTAATGATTCGTGATGTTCATATAGCCGACCGCCCTCGAGAAAGACTTATTCGACAAGGTGCACAAAGCTTGTCCAATCAAGAATTAATTGCAATCTTGCTTCGTACAGGTACGAAGCAAGAGTCTGTTCTACTGCTAGCTAATAGAGTGCTTAACTTTATCGAACAAATTCAAGAATTAAAAAATACTACCTTGGAAGAAATGATGTCCGTCAAAGGGATTGGAGAAGCAAAAGCTGTCCAACTTCTCGCAGCTGTTGAGTTAGGAAGAAGACTTTCTCAACAACAAACGGATGAAAAATTTACAATTCGCTCTCCGAAAGATGCCGCAAATTATTTAATGCCAGATATGACTTCCTTAAAACAAGAACATTTCGTTGTTCTTTTCCTTAATGTTAAGAATCAAATCCTTCATAAACAAACGATATTTATCGGTTCGCTTAATGCTTCCATAGTACATCCTAGAGAGGTGTTTCGCGAAGCCGTAAAACGCTCTGCAGCCTCGATTTTATGCGCACATAACCACCCATCCGGCAACGCTTCACCCTCACCTGAAGATATCGATGTTACTAAACGATTAATAGAAGCAGGACTGATAATGGGAATCGAGTTAGTCGATCATTTGATCATCGGTGATCATCAATTTATCAGTCTTAAAGAAAAGGGGTACATGTGACACTGTGCATTTTTCTTTCTATCCGTTATAATGAGAGTTATGACTTTAAGACAATTAAGTGAAACTTGTTGGAGATAGAAAGGGAGTAAATATAGTGTTTGGATTTGGATCAAGAGATTTGGGAATTGACTTAGGAACAGCGAATACGCTTGTTTTTATTAAAGGAAAAGGAATTGTATTAAGAGAGCCTTCAGTTGTTGCAAAAAATGTACAAAATGGTTCGATTGTAGCCGTAGGGAATGACGCAAGAAATATGATTGGTCGTACACCTGGATCTATCGTAGCAATTCGTCCAATGAAAGATGGAGTTATTGCGGATTTTGATACAACATCTGCCATGATTGAATATTATTTAAAAAATGCGATGAAGGCATCAGGTATGTCGTGGAGTAAACCAAATGTAATGATTTGTGTACCATTTGGCATTACTTCAGTAGAACAGCGTGCAGTGATTGATGCAGCAAAACAAGCCGGAGCACGTGATGCGGTAACGATTGAAGAACCGTTTGCAGCTGCAATCGGAGCAAACTTACCTGTTTGGGAACCTACGGGAAGTATGGTCGTTGATATAGGTGGAGGAACAACGGAAGTGGCCGTTATTTCACTAGGTGGTATCGTGACAAGTGAATCTGTCCGTGTAGGTGGAGACGCGATGGATCAAGCCATTACAAGTTATGTTCGTAAAACCTATAATTTAACAATCGGGGAACGTACAGCAGAAGCGATTAAAATGGAAATTGGTTCGGCAAGAGTAACTGGTGCAGAAGAAAAAATGGACATTCGCGGACGTGATTTAGTTACTGGATTACCGAAAACGATTGATATTACATCAACTGAAATTGCAAGTGCACTTCGTGAGTCTATTGCTTCTATTATTGATGGAGTAAAGAAAACGTTAGAGCAAACACCACCAGAATTGTCTGCAGATGTCATGGAACGTGGAATTATGCTTACTGGCGGTGGAGCATTACTGAAAAATTTAGACAAAGTAATTAGTGATCAAACAAATATGCCAGTATTTATCGCAGAAGATCCATTAGATTGTGTTGCTATCGGTACAGGAAAAGCACTTGATCATATGGGCTTATTAAAGCGTCAACAAACTAGAAGTTAAGGAGAAGTGAGCAATGCCACAATTTTTTTCAAATAAGCGATTAGTCTTGCTGCTTGTAGGGATGATATTTCTTGTGGCACTCATCAGCTTTTCTTTGCGAGATCGAAATCATGCGTCATTACCTGAGCAATTAATTAAAGATGTGGTCGGTTTTGGACAAACTATGTTTTCCAAGCCGACCCAGTATGTTGTAGGTATTTTTAATAATGTCGAATCTTTACTTAATACATATGATGAAAATAAACGGTTGAAAGCAAGATTAGAAGATTATGCCACCTTACAAGCTAGTGTTAATGATTTAAAGATAGAAAATGAAAAAATACGTAAAATTATCGATAAAGAAGAAAACCTTCGTGCGTTCAATCCAATCCAATCTACTGTTATTGCACGTAATCCAGATCAATGGGAAGAAAAGATTATTATTGATAAAGGGGAAATACACGGTGTCGATGTCAATATGGCAGTAATGACATCCCAAGGGTTAATCGGTAAAGTTATTTTAACGACTCCGTATACGTCGACAGTGGAACTTTTATCTACTCAAAATCCGAATTATCGAGTTTCGGCAGTTATTGCAGCAGATGAGCAAGAAGTTTTTGGTTTAATAGAAGGATATGATATAGAGCGTAAAGAATTAGTATTAAAGCGAATCGATTCCGAGTTCGAAGTGAAAAAAGGCCAAAAAGTAACTACATCTGGTTTGGGTGGGATTTTTCCGAAAGGTATTTTAGTCGGGGAAGTGACCGAAGTGACGACGGATGATTATGGTTTAACTCAACTTGCTTATGTGAAACCTGCAGCAAGCTTTTCTATTTTAGATCATGTCATTATATCGAAACGAACGATTAATCCAGTAGATGGGACAGATGGTGGAAATACAGAAGCTGATTTAACAGAAGGTGCAGGGGAAGAATCATGATTCGTTATGTAGTAGTCATTATTTCGGTTCTATTGTTTTATATGGAACCGATTTTTGGACTTTTTTCACCTATAGAATTGAATGGAGACTTTTATGTTTTAGTTCCTCGCTTTTTAATCATGTATTTAGTATTTATCGCTATTTATTATGACCGAAAAAGGGCCATGCTTTATGGGTTGATTTTTGGACTCTTGTACGATGTCTTTTTCATTGATATTATTGGATTATATTCTTTTATTTTTCCGTTAATGTGTCTAGTAGCTAGCTTTATTGTAAAGTTTATACATCATCATTTACTGGTTTCCACTATTTTGACGCTTCTTTTAGTAGCGGCAGTGGAAATAATATTGTTTTTGTTCTATACATACATTGGTATTAAATCAATGACATTTGCGGACTTTTATCAATTTAATCTTATCCCAACGATGATTGCTAATGGGGTATTTATCTTAATGTTTGGATGGTTGTTTAAATATATTCTTCTAAATCGGTCTAACCAAAAATTATTACTTCTTCAAAAATAATCGTTGTTGGCTAGACAGTAGATCTGAGGTGACTTGATTGACGAAAAAGCAGTTAATATCGATTAAAGGAACAAAAGAAGGGCTTGTATTACGTCTAGACGATCAGTGTTCATATACAGAGCTTTTAGAAGAGTTAGCGAAGAAGGTATCTGATGAAGGATTTGAAGGTCAAGCGGAAGTGCTGTTACAGCTAGGATATCGATATTGTAATGATGAGCAGGCCAAAGAAATTATTAATTGTGTACAACAGACGGAGCATCTTCGTGTAACAAAAATTCAGAGCGATGTAATGACCGTCGAAGAATGTAATAGAAGATTACTAGAAAACCAATCCGAGACATACGTGGGAATCGTGCGTTCTGGTCAAATTATAACAGCAGTCGGAGATTTGGTTGTCATTGGGGATGTAAACCCAAATGGTCGTGTTATCGCTGGTGGTAATGTATTTGTCCTAGGACGATTAAAAGGAATCGCGCATGCGGGTGCAAACGGAAACAGAGATGCAGTTATTGCAGCATCATGGTTAGAAGCAACACATCTGATTATCGATAATGTCATTGAAACGATGACAGATGAGTTAACTGTTCTGTCTGAACACCCTGAAATGGAATGCGCTTATTTACATACAAATGGTTCGATCGCCATTGATCGCCTACAAGAACTACGATTATTAAGACCAAATCTATCAACATTTAAAGGAGGAAGCTAATGTGGGTGAAGCAATTGTAATAACTTCTGGGAAAGGTGGAGTCGGTAAGACGACAACAACTGCAAATCTTGGAACTGCATTGGCTCTACAAGRCAAAAAAGTTTGTTTAATGGATACGGACATCGGTTTAAGAAATTTAGATGTTGTACTTGGGCTTGAGAATAGAATTATTTATGATTTAGTAGATGTTGTGGAAGGTCGTTGTAAGATACATCAAGCACTAGTGAAAGATAAACGTTTTGAGGATCGATTATACTTATTGCCAGCAGCGCAAACAACGGATAAAAACGCGGTAAACCCAGAGCAGATGAAAGAACTTGTAAACGAGTTGAAACGTGATTATGACTACGTATTAATCGATTGTCCAGCAGGCATTGAGCAAGGCTATAAAAATGCGATTGCTGGTGCTGATAAAGCGATTGTCGTAACGACACCAGAAATTTCTGCTGTTCGTGATGCGGATCGTATTATTGGATTATTAGAACAAGAAGAATCGATTGACCCACCAAAGCTTATCATCAATCGTATTCGTCAGCACTTAATGGCTAAAGGCGAAGCACTTGATATTAATGAAATTACGACGCATTTATCTATTGATCTATTAGGAATTGTTGCAGATGATGAGAGTGTTATCAGTTCTTCCAATAAAGGAGAGCCGGTTGTAATGGATCCATCTAATCGTGCAGCACTAGGCTACCGAAATATTGCTCGCCGTATTTTAGGAGAATCTGTTCCATTAATGTCTATGGACATGCCTAAAAAAGGTGTAATCTCTAAACTTAAATCTATTTTTGCTAAATAATATCTTACATGTTGACTAATTAATATAATAATCTGATTTTTTATAATACCAGGGTGCCACTAGCTGTGCTAGTAACACCCTGGCATTTTTTATGCTTAGAAAACTATAAAAGTTTAGATATATGGATAATTTTTTTCAGGTAACATATGGTATGGCATTTTAAAATAATAGGTGGTATAAGGATAATGCGGCTTAGGCAGCGCTACGGCAAATATATCCGGTCTATTTATAAATGCGCAACATATCCAGGGATACTTGCAACATTTATAAATAGTGCGTCAAAGTCCTAGTCGTCTCACTCCAAGTCAACTTTTTATTTTGAGAATTGGTTGCCTTCGCAAGCGATTTGGTTGCTCTCATGCGGATTTGGTTGCTTTCACGTTGATTTAGTTGCTTTCCGAATAGAATTGGTTGCTTTTAATGCTTGATTAGTTGCCCTTAGCCATTTATTGGATTCATAGTGTTTGCGTGAGACGCACTATCCCTATTATGTGCATCGTACCATTCGCTTATCGGGTCAGAGACATGCGCTTTAGCATAAAGCTGTAGAGTTACCGAAGCATTCATTGCAAGCTATGGCCTAATTAATTTACCATTCACTTCTTTTTTGTTCATTTATTTGTACTTGCCATCATACATTTCTACTAGGGGGAATGTTATGCTTTCAAAACGAAAATGGGCGTTTGCATTACTATTTGTGTTAGTTTTTTTCGTAGTAGCCAACCTGGAGGAAAATAATACACTATCGACCAACTATACAAATGTGCTATTAGAACCTCAAAAGCCAGCTGAAGTATATAAAAAAGTGATGGCATGGGTAGAACACTCGGACAAAAAAATTAAAGTAAGTGCACCTGTGGCGGACCCTCCTTTAATCGAATATAAATCGATTCAACCTTTAGGTGACGGGGCCATCTTAGCAGTAGAAGAATCGCAGGATTTGTATGCATCTGAAAATGGACTGATTATTTTTACAGGCTATAAGAAAAACACAAGTAAAACGATGTCCATTTTATATGATACAGGGGAGACAGCCACATTTGGATTTGTAGCAGAGTTTCATCAACTACCCTATACTTCGGTGAGCCCGGGAGATATATTCGCAACGGTGGAGAACGAATTACTATATATTCAAGTAGAAAAAGATGGGAAAAACTTAGAAATGAGCGAACTTGTTGATTGGCTAGCAGCAACCTATGAATAAGCAGGTATTTAGAGTACATCCTATTATGATTCCGTTTTTCCTATTTTTTTATTTGTCTGGGGAAATCGCAATCTATTCAATAGTATTTGGCTCTTTGCTTATTCATGAAGTTGGTCATTTAATCGCGGCAAAACTAGTAGGGATAAAAGTACGATCTTGCACAATTTTACCGTACGGTGGAGAGATTAAGATGGAGCAGTTTTCGAAAGTGCCAAAAAATGGACAGCTATTCGTCATTTTCGGTGGACCATTTTTTACATTTTTGCTGATGATTTTTAGTTTTTTCATCGACTTTCCGCAAGATCGTTTTATTTTTTTCACCCAATTAATTATATTATGTTTAAATCTTCTTCCAATTTATCCTTTAGATGGTGGACGGGCTTTAGATGCGCTTTTTCCGGATAAGTATGAGATGCTAATTGGCTTTTCCATTTGGATAAGTAGCCTTATTTTTGTTATTAGCTTAGCTTATTTTCCAAGGGCTGTATCGGTTTCGTTCCTTTTTTTGTTTATCGTTTTGCAAAACTATTCTTATTGGAGATTTCGAAAGTACAAGCTAGCATTTGAACGAATAACGAAAACTGCTTGACGTGGTATTTTATATGTGATAATATTCAAATGTTATTGTTTGTAGCAGCACCCGTTGCTACAACCGCTCTGACAAGGTTGAAGTATTCAGGTAACCTGAATCACCTTTGTAGAAGGCGAGTCTTAGTCTAAGAGGAGGTGCAAGTATGTACGCAATTATTGAAACTGGTGGTAAACAAATCAAAGTTGAACAAGGGCAAGAAATCTACATTGAAAAATTAGATGCAAATGCTGATGAAGTGGTAACTTTCGACAAAGTTTTATTCGTAGGTGGAGATGATGTTAAAGTTGGTGCTCCATTCGTGGAAGGTGCTAAAGTTACAGCGAAAGTTGTAAAAAACGGCAAAGCTAAAAAAATCATCGTTTTCAAATACAAAGCGAAAAAGAATTACCGTAAAAAACAAGGTCATCGTCAACCATACACTAAATTAGTAGTAGAATCTATTAGTTTATAAGATGATTAAAGTGACGATAACGAGAGATCAATCAGGTCTGATTCATTCATTTGAAATGAAAGGACATGCTGATTTTGCGGAACATGGGAAAGATTTAGTATGTGCTGGAGCGTCAGCTGTATCATTTGGTGCAGTGAATGCAATGATCGTGCTTACAGAAATTACGCCTGTCATAAAGCAAAAAGGTGACGGAGGCTATTTATACGTCGAAGTACCGAGCATATCAAATTCTGAAAAAGCTGCCAACATACAGTTAATTTTAGAAGCGATGATTGTTTCTTTACAAACGATTGAGCAAGATTATAGTAAGTATATAAAAATAACCTTCAAAAAGTAGGAGGTGGAACATATGTTAAGATTAGATCTTCAGTTTTTCGCATCCAAAAAGGGAGTTGGTTCGACTCGTAACGGTCGTGACTCTCAATCGAAACGTCTAGGCGCTAAACGTGCTGACGGACAATTCGTATCAGGCGGATCCATTTTATACCGTCAACGCGGTACTAAAATTCACCCTGGTGAAAACGTTGGACGTGGTGGAGATGACACACTTTTTGCGAAAGTTGACGGTGTAGTGCGCTTTGAGCGTTTCGGCCGCGACAAGAAAAAAGTAAGTGTATATCCTGTAGCTCAAGAAGCTTGATGATAAGAGAAGGACTGCATTTATGCAGTCCTTTTTTTTAGGTTAGAGCAATAACGTCTTATTCCTGTTATACTTATAAATACAACAGCATAAAAGGGAGCGTGGTATCTATAATGGATGATAAAGAGATAACGATTAACAATGTACTGCGCCATTCTATGCATGATTTCTTGAATAACTTACATTTAATACAAATGAATTTAGATATGGGCAGGATTGAAGAAGCCAAAAAATTAATCAGTAATTATTCGTCCAAATGTAATCAGTTTTTTGATATGAACAATATTGGTCTAGCTAAAACAAACGAATGGTTACAAACGTTTAGTATGAGATATAATAAAATGACTTTAGTTGTTCAAACATCTCTTTTAAATAGCGGAGCAAGTAAATATGATGCTACACTTCGGGAATACTTAGAATGTTTTCTTCAATCCATTTACCCGAATCTTAGAGGATATCAAGAGCAATTATTTAAAGTTCATATTAGGACGGAAGAACAATTAGAAATCCAAATAGATGTTCAAGGAGATTGGTCTTTCCATTCGTGGGTGGAAGAATCATTTACAGATCTTTTTCATATAGAGGAACAGGTAAATACAGAAAACGAAATTAAAGTTAAACTAATTGCAAGTGAAAGATTGGAGTGAAATAAATGTTTGTAGATCACGTGAAGATTTATGTAAAAGGTGGAGACGGCGGAGATGGAATGGTAGGATTCCGTCGTGAAAAGTATGTTCCTATGGGCGGTCCAGCAGGTGGGGATGGAGGAAATGGTGGCGACGTTATTTTTGTTGTGGATGAAGGTTTACGTACATTAATGGATTTTCGTTATAAGCGTATTTTCAAAGCAACTCGTGGTGACCATGGTGGAAGTAAAAATATGCATGGTGCCAATGCAGATGATTTATTCGTAAAAGTTCCTCCGGGTACTGTCGTAACGAATGAAGAAACTGGAGATGTAATTGCGGATCTAGTTGAGCATGGTCAAAAAGCAATTATTGTAAGAGGTGGACGCGGTGGTCGAGGAAATTCCCGATTTGCAACACCAGCCAACCCAGCACCAGAGCTTTCGGAAAAAGGGGAGCCAGGATTTGAGTTAAATGTAATCTTGGAACTTAAAGTATTAGCAGATGTTGGGTTAGTAGGTTTCCCAAGTGTCGGGAAGTCAACTTTACTATCCGTTGTATCCGCAGCGAAACCAAAAATTGCTGCTTACCATTTTACAACGATAGTACCGAATTTAGGAATGGTAGAAACAGAAGATCATCGTAGCTTTGCGATGGCTGATTTACCAGGACTAATTGAAGGTGCGTCTGAAGGGGTTGGATTAGGTCACCAATTCCTACGTCATATTGAACGTACACGTGTAATTGTGCATGTTATCGATATGTCGGGAATGGAAGGTCGCGATCCATATGAAGATTATTTAACGATCAATGAAGAGTTAAAACAGTATAATCTACGCTTAACAGAAAGACCTCAAATAATTGTTGCAAATAAAATGGACATGCCTGATGCGGAAGAGAATTTAAAAGCATTTAAAGAAAAAGTGGGACCTGACATGAAAGTGTTCCCAATTTCAGCAATATCGCGTCAAGGATTGCAAGAACTATTGTTTGCTGTAGCAGACTTATTAGAAGTAGCTCCTGAATTCCCATTAGAACAATTAATGGAAGAAGAAACCGAAACATCTGTTATGTACAAGCATGAAGCGAAAAAAGATGATTTCGAAATTTCTAGAGATGATGACGGTGCATTCGTATTGTCTGGCGGAACAGTAGAAAGATTATTTAAAATGACTGATTTCAGCAGAGAAGATTCTATACGCAGATTTTCTAGGCAGCTTCGTGGGATGGGTATCGATGATGCACTTCGCGAACGCGGTGCAAAAGATGGCGATACAGTACGATTATTACAATTTGAATTTGAATTTATCGAGTAGGAAAGAAGGGGAACCGCATGAAAGACGTAACTGGCCAGCGCTTTTATTTAGTACGAGAGGATGTCCTAACCGAAGCAATGCAAAAAACTTTGGAAGCAAAGCATCTTCTCCAATCTGGGAAAGTATCTTCGATTTGGGATGCAGTAAAAGAAGTAGATTTGTCCCGAAGTGCTTTTTACAAATATCGTGATGCGGTTTTTCCGTTCCATTCGATTGTTCAAGAAAGAATTTTAACGGTATTTTTACAGTTAGAGGATCGGGAAGGAACTTTAGCCAGATTACTGCAACTTGTGGCGGAGTCATCGATCAATATATTAACGATTCATCAAACGATACCGATTCAAGGTAGAGCAAGTGTGACATTATCGTTAGATGTCACGGCAATGACAAAAGAGTTAGATGAGTTTTTAAATGAAATGAAGCGACTAGACTTCGTAGAATCTGCAGAAGTAATCAGTTCAGGCGCTTTATAAGAAAAGCACAGGCGTGTATGTCTGCCCCGACAGGCAAATGTTCTTTCCCCAAATAAGTCGCTTCTTAGACTTTATTGGGGAAATGTTATTTGGCCCTAAAGGCAAGGCGCTGAAGCTAGACAAGTTAGGGGGATAACGAATGGCAACTCAACAAGTGGCTTTCCTTGGACCGGAAGCTTCTTTTACCCATTTAGCATCGAAGGTTTTATTTCAAGATGACCAGTTAATTCCGATACGAACAATACCAGAATGCATCGAAGCGGTTGCGAGCGGTAAAGTGGATATTGCTGTTGTGCCAATAGAAAACACATTAGAAGGCACAGTTTCGTTGACAATTGATTATTTATTTCATGAAGTAGATGTGCATGTAATTGCAAGTATCCTGGTACCTATTGAACAACATTTAATGGTACATCCAGCTAACGCGGAAAAATGGGAAAAAATAAGGACCATTTATTCTCATCCACATGCTTTAGCGCAATGCCATAAGTATTTATATTATCGATTTGGAAAAGTTCCACTCGAACAATCAACTTCGACTGCATCAGCTGCAAAGTACGTTTCAGAAAATGAACAAGCTTGTATTGCAGCAATCGGAAATACATCTGCTGCAGTTGAATATGGATTAAAAATTGTAGAGCATAATATTCATGATTTTCATTTTAATCATACGAGATTTTTAGTGCTCTCCAAAAAGAATAATATTATTGGGCAAGCTGGGCATACAAGTCAAGTGAAGACGACTATTATGCTGACATTGCCGAAAGATGATCGATCTGGGGCATTGCATCAAGTGCTTTCTGTTTTTGCATGGAGAAAGCTCAATTTAAGTAAAATTGAATCGAGACCATTAAAAACCGGGCTAGGGCAATACTTTTTTATCATAGATATATTAGAGGACGATCGAGTTCCAATGATGCAAGGTGCGATGGAAGAACTAGCAGCCTTGGGATGTGAAGTGAAATCGCTTGGATCCTACTATACATACGAAACGAAAGAATCTGCAGATAAATGAACTATAGATAAAACGCTAGGTAGAAAACGAATTGTTTTCTACCTAGCGTTTTTTTGTTATTGCAAAGAAATTAATAAAAATAGAGACATTTGAAGAATTTTTTTCAAGTAACATAAGGTCTGGCATTTTAATATGGTGCRTGGTATAGAGATACTGTGTCGTAGTGACTGCTGTGATTTTCGCTACAGTCGTACGCTTTCCACCGGGTAAGCGATGAGCCATCACCGCCGCTTGCGCGTACGATGTGAAGTCTCATCTTGCTCACTTGATCCCATTGGAGTCGCCGCCTGCAGCGAAAATCAATGGAAATTGCCAAATTATTGAGATCCCATATTAACAATAAATGGTTGAACGAGACAATATCCACTGCGAACGCGACAATAAGATAGCTGAACACGACAAACTAGTCGAGTAGATGCCGGCCAGGCGTGTTCGACGGGCTTTAAGACCTATAATTCCTATAATTTGTTGGATTTATAGTTGTCTCACATCAAGTACACTTGCTATTTTGAGAATTGGTTGCTTTCAGGAGTAATTTGGTTGCTCTCGTGCTGATTCAGTTGCTTTCGTAGTAGAACTGGTTGCTCCCAGTAATCGGTTGGTTGCCCTAAGCCATTTATTGGATGAATCCAATGGAAAAACTGGTTGAAATTTTGTTTTTAACGGGATGGTATGGATAATTGGGCAATTTCTTTTGATTTTCGCTACAGCCGTCGACTCCTGCCGGATGAGTGGGCTAATGAGACATCCCAACGTACGCCTAAGGGCGGCGGGGATGGCTCATCGCTCACCCGGCGGAAAGCGTACGACTGTAGCAAAAAACACAGCGGACACTTTATTCGCCTCACTACCACGCAGTCTCCCTATTATGTGCGTCATTCCAATCATTGTTCAGAGTTATTCTTCTATTAAATACCCTTTTTTCCTTAATGCATCTATACCGCGATTTAATATCTCTTCTGACGGAGCAGAAAGTAGGTGTAGATGAATACCTGAAGTCAGCTCCAATAAGAAAGAGGCTTCTGTTTCCCTTACTTTATTTAAGAATATTTCCACATCATGACGATTGGATACCATAATCGAAGAGGTAATTTCCCCGTATACTGGATGTTCTACTGTTACATTTTCAACCGTCACACCTACATCTACCAATGTTTGAAGCTCATCTTCTGAATCTTTTGATTGGTGATTACAGGCAACTTTTCTTTGAACATATGGACCTGTTTCTTTGTTAGGCATTAACATATATCCTTGACTTGTTGAAACAATGGGGATATTGGTAGCTTTTAACAAAGTAATATCATTTACGATTACTTGTCGACTGACATTAGCTAATTTGGCCAGATCTGAACCGGTAACTGGTTGATGCTGCTCTCCCAAATAAGAAAATATCCAATTTCTTCGATCTGCACCTTTTAATTTTTTCAATAATAACTCCTCCCAACTTGCATAACGGCATAGCTCCTATTCATAAGTTTATCATGAAGGGAAGTGCTTTTTACAAAAAATCTGTGTCCAATTTAGGTAGTTGCACATAGTTTAAGGAGAAGGGAAGGAGGAAGACTGTGCAAATTCATATTGTCGAAAAAGGTGACACGCTTTGGAAAATTTCAAGAAGCTATGGTGTTTCTTTTGAAGAATTAAAGAAATTAAATGCACATCTCGCAAACCCAGAATATATCGTTCCGGGTATGAAGATTTTTATTCCAGATACAAAGAAAATGGAATCCATTAATCATCCATATAGCGAGAATCGCCCAGTTAAAAAAGAAATGGTGAAGAAGGAGGAAATGAAGCCGCATCCAGCTCCGCAGCATCATGTTCACCTAGAACATCACGTTCACCCGCATCCAAAAGAGCAACATGTACCACCAAAGGCACAACAACACGTTCCACCAAAATCACAACAACATGTACCACCAAAAGCACAACAACATGTACCACCAAAAGCTCAGCCTGTTCAACCTGTTCCAATAGTACCGCCAATTCAACCAGTACCACCGGTTAGACCGCAACCGATTCCATCCTATTCTTTACCATATCACATGATGCCAGTTCCAGATTTAGATATGACACCATCTCCTCAAGGGTGGAGATTAATCGAATCTACATCTATTCATATTAATATACACAATGAAAATCAAGAACGAGAAACGATTATTCATACGCCACCAGCACCAGCACCAGCACCAGCACCACCAGTCCAGCAACCAATAGCGCAAGAGCCATCCCCTATATTCGAAGAAATGTACCCATGCCCACCGGAACAAGATTTTTCATATATGCAGCCTTGTATGTATCCACAAATGCATCCGGGTATGCATCCGGGTATGCATCCAGGCATGCATCCAGGCATGCATCCACAAATGCAGGCACATTATGGAGGATGTCCATGTGTACAAATTTGCTACGTACCGGTATATCAATGCCCACCACATCCACACCACCACTTTTAAAAGTGAGTTACTATATTAAACAAATTAAAAAAAACGTATGGAAATGGAAAAATGAAAATGGGGTATTTTCTGTGAAGAAATATCCTTCAGAACAACAGGCGGAAAAAATTCGTTTCATTCACGATAAATTGCAGTATATTGAAGATCCATTTGTTTTATCGGTAATGGAATCTCCTCAACTGGATTTCATTATTCAACCATGGTTTACAGGTACACATACCGTAAATTATAGCAATGAGGAAGATCGGAAAGCGGTCTACTCCTTACTTACCCGCTTGCATAAAACGAACGAAATAATTGAATGGGAAGATAGCAATGTTCTTTATGCATTTAATTTAATTTCCAAGTGGCAAAATCGTTTAGTTAAAATGAAAGAAATTTCTTTTTTCGTTGAATCGTTTATAGGGGTAAAAAATACGAAAATGCTGTTATTGTATGGCGATATGGCATTAAAAGATATGAAGCCGTTTGATATGAGTGATCGGACATTATTGCATGGAGATGTAGTGCATCATAATTTCTTATCAGACGGTTCAACTTATAAAATAATCGATTTTGATCTTGCAGTAATTGGTCCAAAAGAGATGGAAAATATTTTATGGATGCATCGTGTCCTATCCGAAATAGATTATGATATTCATTTTTTGATCAGTGAATTTCCAATGCTAGAAAAAATAGTGCGTACGCATAAAGAAGCGATGATGTATCCGAACGAATTGTATAGAGAGTGGTTATATGCTTTTACATTGCCTGCTGAAAGAAAACAAAAGTTTCTCGATCAATTAGTTCCATATACGAACAAAGCGTTAACAGAATGGCCTAATTTATGCTATAATTTAAGTAAGCTTAAATAAGTCTGGTGGGAATTGGTCGCTCGTTTATGGAGCGGCCATCTTTGTTTGTTATGGTATACTAGTAGTATTGACTGTGAGGGATTTAGGAGATGTATGATTACATAAAAGGTCAGGTTACACGCGTGACACCTGAGCATGTTGTGTTGGAATTAGCGGGGATAGGATATCAGCTGTTTACGCCAAATCCTTTCGCGTTCAAGAAAAGTGAAGAAATAATCCAAGTATATACCCACTTGCATGTTCGAGAGGATATGCAACAGCTAATGGGTTTTTCGACTTTAGCGCAGCGAGAGTTGTTCCGTAAACTTATACTTGTATCTGGGATTGGACCTAAAGGAGCACTTGCCATATTAGCAAGTGGTGAGCCGACACATGTCATCCAAGCAATTGAACGCGAAGATGAAACGTTTTTGGTGAAATTTCCGGGAGTTGGAAAAAAAACAGCTCGTCAAATGATATTAGACTTAAAAGGAAAATTGCATGATCTCATGGATTTGGAACAATTCGAATTTGTGGATGATGAACCTACATTATTTGTAGATAGTAGCGATCATGAGTTAGAAGAAGCAATGCTGGCACTTACGGCACTTGGTTATTCTGAACGTGAATTAGCTAAAGTTCGTCCGAAGCTAAAAGACAATAAAGAGCTCCAAACTACAGATGAGTTTATGAAAAAAGCATTGCAATTATTATTTTCTGGGAAATAAGGATAGGAGGTACTTTACATGACGGAACGCGTGATTTCAAGCGAGATTTCTAATTATGATGAACCATTTGAGCAATCGCTTCGTCCCCAATTTTTGAAACAATATATTGGACAAGATAAGATTAAACATAACTTAGAAATTTTCATTGAAGCGGCGAAAATGAGAAGCGAAAGTTTGGATCACTGTCTTTTGTATGGACCTCCAGGACTAGGTAAAACGACACTTGCTTCCGTTATTGCAAATGAAATGGACGTTCAAATTCGGATGACCAGCGGACCGGCAATTGAGCGACCAGGTGATCTAGCGGCTATTGTTAGTTCGCTCGAGCCGGGGGACGTATTATTCATCGATGAAATACATCGACTTAATCGTTCCATTGAAGAGGTATTATACCCTGCAATGGAAGATTTTTGTCTAGATATTGTAGTAGGGAAAGGACCAGCAGCAAGAAGCGTTCGACTAGATTTACCACCCTTCACGCTAATTGGTGCAACAACACGAGCTGGTTCTTTGTCTGCTCCACTCAGGGACCGCTTCGGGGTACTGCTTCGACTGGATTATTATGAAGAAGAAGCGCTTACCTCGATTGTTGAGAGAAGTGCTGAATTATTCAATGCTTCCATCGACTTTGAATCTGCAGGTGAAATTGCAAGACGTTCAAGAGGAACTCCTCGAATCGCAAACCGATTATTAAAACGTGTGCGCGATTATGCACAAGTACGTGGAAATGGCCATATATCATTAAATGTAGCACAAGAAGCGCTTGAGCTGCTTCAAGTGGACCCAAGAGGATTAGATCATATTGATCATAAGTTATTAATGGCAATGATTGAGCGGTTCAGAGGTGGTCCTGTCGGCTTGGATACCATTGCTGCAAGTATTGGGGAAGAATCGACGACAATTGAAGATGTATATGAGCCATATTTATTGCAAATTGGGTTTATACAACGTTCCCCAAGGGGAAGAATAGTAACGCCACTCGCTTACGAGCATTTAGGAATGCCGTTACCGATAGAAAGAAACGACTGATAAAGGATGTACGCATATGAGAGTAGAAGATTTTGATTTTGAATTACCAGAAGAACTAATTGCACAAACGCCGTTACTGGACCGGACAAGTAGTAAACTTTTAATAGCTGATTATCCGCAGAAGACGTTTACACATACTCATTTTTCTTCCGTTTTGGATGAGTTAAACGCAGGAGATTGCCTTGTTTTAAACGACACGAAAGTAATGCCTGCCCGTTTAATGGGAGTAAAAGAAGAAACTGGTGCAAATGTAGAAGTGCTATTATTGACACAAATGGAAGACGATCAGTGGGAGACACTAGTGAAACCGGCAAAGCGTGTCAAAGTAGGAACGACGATTACGTTCGGTGAAGGACTGCTACGCGCTGTTTGTACCGGCATAAAAGAGCATGGCGGACGTATATTCCGCTTTGAATACGATGGTGTGTTTTTTGAAGTATTGGACCAACTTGGAGAGATGCCTTTACCACCGTATATTCATGAAAAATTGGAAAACAAAGATCGTTATCAAACAGTTTATGCGAAAGAACAAGGTTCGGCCGCGGCACCAACTGCCGGACTACACTTTACAGAAAACTTATTAGATGACATTCGGTCAAAAGGTGTTAAAATAGCGTTTGTGACACTTCATGTAGGACTTGGAACTTTCCGCCCTGTCAGTGTAGATTCAATTGATGATCATGAAATGCACTCAGAGTTTTATCGTCTATCAAAAGAAACAGCAAATACGATAAATGAAGTAAAGGAAGCGGGCGGGAAAATAGTTGCAGTTGGCACTACTTCTACGAGAACGCTTGAATCGGTTGCCTCTAAATTCAATGGACAATTGCAAGAAGATAGCGGCTGGACTTCCATTTTCATTTATCCGGGATATGAATTTAAATGTATTGACGGTATGATTACGAATTTCCATTTGCCGAAGTCGACGCTTGTTATGCTTGTGAGTGCGCTTACTTCAAGGGACTTCATCTTGTCTGCATATAAAGAAGCTATCGATTTGCGCTACCGATTTTTTAGTTTTGGAGATGCAATGTTTATAAAAGGAAGGAATTTTTAAATGGCAGCAATTACGTACGAATTAATCAAAAAAGATAAGCAAACAGGAGCGCGTTTAGGTATCGTGCATACACCGCATGGCTCATTTGAAACGCCAACGTTCATGCCTGTTGGAACACAAGCTACAGTAAAGACGATGGCACCAGAAGAAATAAAAGAGATGGATGCCGGTATTATTTTAAGTAATACATATCATTTATGGCTACGTCCAGGACATGATATTATTCGAGAAGCGGGCGGTTTGCATAAATTTATGAACTGGGATCGTGCGATTTTAACGGATTCTGGTGGTTTCCAAGTATTTAGTTTAAGCGATATGCGTAAAATTGAAGAGGAAGGCGTTCACTTCCGCAATCATTTAAACGGGGATAAATTATTTTTAAGCCCTGAGAAATCAATGGAAATTCAAAATGCATTAGGTTCCGATATTATGATGGCATTTGATGAGTGTCCGCCGTATCCTGCTAGCTTTGAATATATGAAGGCATCTGTTGAACGTACATCTCGCTGGGCGGAGCGTTGTTTGACTGCACATAGTAAAACAGATGAACAAGGGCTTTTCGGGATTATCCAAGGGGGAGAATATGAGGAATTACGTCGCCAATCGGCAAAAGATTTAATTTCAATGGATTTTCCTGGATATGCAATTGGGGGGCTATCTGTTGGCGAGCCGAAAGATGTGATGAATCGTGTACTTGATTTTACGACGCCTCTAATGCCTGATAATAAGCCTCGTTACTTGATGGGGGTTGGCTCTCCAGACTCACTTATAGATGGGTCTATTCGCGGTGTAGACATGTTTGACTGTGTGTTGCCGACTCGAATAGCTCGTAATGGTACATTCATGACATCAAAAGGTCGTTTAGTTATTAAAGGAGCAGCCTTTGCTCGTGATTTTGGACCGATTGATGAAAAATGTGATTGCTATACATGTAAAAACTATTCGAGAGCGTATATTCGTCATTTATTTAAAGCAGATGAAACATTCGGACTTCGCTTAGCGTCGTATCATAATCTTCATTTCTTAATGAAGTTAATGGAAAATGTCCGTCAAGCGATTCGAGAAGATCGCTTATTGGATTTTAAAGAAGAGTTTTTTGAAGAATATGGGTATAACAAACCAAATGCAAAAAACTTCTGATTCTTGTATACTAGAAAGAGATAAAAAGGAGGGGAAAAATATATGGATTTAGTTGGCTTATTACCGATAGTTGCGATGTTTGCTGTAATGTGGTTTTTTATCATCCGCCCAGCACAAAAACGTCAAAAAAATACAGCTTCAATGCAAAATAGTCTAAAACGTGGAGATCAGATCATTACAGTTGGTGGTTTACACGGGAAGATAGATGCAGTGGATGATCAAACAATCTTCGTAGTAGTTGCGGACGGCACTCGTTTACAATTCGAGCGCGTTGCAGTTGGACGAGTTGTTTCGGAGTCATAAGAAAAGTAAAAGAACTTACTCAAAATATATGAGTAAGTTCTTTTTTTCTGGGCACAGTAAAGATGAGGTGATCATATGCAAGATATACTCATCATAATGCTTCGCACGATAATACTATATTGGGTTATATTGGGTATTTTACGTATAATGGGAAAACGAGAAGTCGGAGAGTTAAGTATTTTTGATTTAGTCGTTTTTTTACTAATAGCAGAGGTAGCGGCCTTTGCTTTAGATGATCCACATAGTAATTTTATTCATGCGATAGTACCAATGGTTATGTTATTGATTATCCAAATTGGCGTTTCTTATTTTTCATTGAAAAGTAAAAAATTTCGAGATGCAATGGAAGGTCAACCTTCGATCATTATGAAAGAAGGGATCATTATTGAAAGAGAAATGCGAAAACAACGATATAACCTAGATGATTTACTGCAACAATTACGAGAACAACAAATCGGATCTATACGTTCTGTTTCCTATGCATTTTTGGAGCCTTCCGGAAACTTATCGGTATTTAAAAAAGATGAAGAACAGTACGTTTTTCCACTTGTCATAGATGGAGATATTCAACAAGACCATTTAGAACGAATCGGAAAAAGTGAAAAATGGTTACGGGAAGAACTAGAAAAGCAATCGATCATGAGCGTAGAAAGAATATTCTATTGTAGTTATGAGGAAGATGCGCTTTATATACAACTTAAAACTTCTTTTTAGTTGTCCGAACAATTTTAAGTATCACAGCTATTTCTTTTCGCTTTATTTGTCTAGTTAACACTAATCCGACTGTCAAAAAGGCTAATGTATACAAACAATCGACGATTAAAGATTGTTCACCTATGGCAATCAGAAGCGGTCTTGCAATAATAGTGATTAAGAAAACTGCATATGGTAGCACAAAAAAGGAGAACCCAATTTGTGCTTCTTTTTTTTCTTTTAACGAAGCGATATGTAGAAACGACGTGATTAATACGCCAAAACCAATTGCAACAACAGCTCCCTTTTCTTGAATAGAAACCTGTGATGCAAGGAAAAATAATAACAATAGTTTCCCAATGCCACCATATAAAGAATTTAAAAAAGCGGCTTTTGAACTATTCAGCGCTTGTAAAATGGAAAATAAGGGACTTTGAATATAATAAAAGAAAAAAACAGGTGCCAATATTTTCATGTAAATAGTGGAATCTTCTACATGGAAAAGGGCGGAAACTAGTTCGCCTCCATGCAAATAAAATAAAGTCGCTGCGTAGCAACCAGTCAATGTCGAAAACTTTAATGATAAATGAATTCTTTCTTTTAAAAGGGCGAGATCCCTTCTTGCAAATGCATCGCTGACTGCAGGAATGAGCACTATTGAAAGGGCATAAGGAATAAACGATGGAAACAATACTAATGGTATTAATACCCCGGAGATTACCCCATACAATGTAGTAGCTGCAATACTTGTCATACCAGTAACGGCAAGTGCTTTGATGAAAACGATTGGCTCTAAAAACCAAGTGAAAGATCCGAATAATCTAGAACCGGATGATGGTAATGCAATGGAGAGCAGTGGTGATAAAGGATAAGAACTTGTTGCTTTTTCATATTTTTGCTTTGATTTCCATTTATCATATTTCCATTTTAAATATAGTAATGAAGCAGCTTCAGCGAGTAAGGTCATACCCATTGCATATGCTGCAGCTTCTTGCGGTGAAGCCGAATTAAGTAATAATGGTAATGCAAACGTGATGAGTAATATTCGTAAAATTTGTTCTAGCAATTGTGCTACTGCTGTTTCTTCTAATCGTGCAATTCCTTGGAAAAAGCCTTTAATAATACCGCTTGCTGCTGCGAGCGGTACGATTGCAATAGTTACATACAAAGTCATCGTAATTGCATCGTTTTTCAATAAGTTACCAGAAATCATTGGCGTGACAAATAAAAATAGTGGTGTGAATATTACAGTGGAAGCAACTGTTAATATAACCGAAGTTCGCATAACGGAGAAATACTGAGAAATTGCATTTCTTGTTCGCAGCTCGGCGACTATTTTAGCAATTGCAACTGGGATTCCAAGTTGTATAATGGATAGGAAAAAGATAAAAGCTGGATAGGCGGTCGAGTAAATACCCACTACTTCTTCGCCGGTTAACCGGACAAATTGCATTCGATAAACAAAACCTAGAAACTTAGATAAAAAAATGGAAAGCATTAACACTAAAGAACCTTTTAAAAAAGTCGACAAATAAACACTTCCTTCTCAAATACAGGAACATCGTTTACAATAATAATATGCTTGAAGTCTAGTACATTATTCGTGAAAAGAGGTGCGGTATTTTGGAAAACACATACGAAGAAATATTTATGAACGTATTACCGGCTTTAGAGAGTAAGAAAAGCGAATTTGAAGTGTACCAGTACGCAACAGTTACAGAGAGAGATATATGGAAATATTGTGTGTCCAAAAAATGGCGTAAAAAAGACATAGCCACTTTACCTTTATATCAAATTGTCAATGATGTACTTTCTATTTCACCTGCAGAATATATGACCTATGAACAGATCGATCAATTTAAAACGGCTACTTGGTTTTCAGAGGTCAATAAAGACGAACTGCAACTATTATTAAATCCAAAAAAGTAGATGCATAAGGTAACCGTTATTTGACAGTCAGCGCATCGTGTTTCATAATAAACATGTTGCGTTTTTTTGAGGAGGAATACATACATATGAAAACTAGAGGGCGCATAGTTGCGTTTTTATTGCTTATCGTTATTTTTGCAGGGACAATCAGTCCTACTGTTAGTGGAGTTCTAAATAATATTAAACTTGGCTTAGACTTACAAGGTGGTTTTGAAGTCCTTTACCAAGTAGAAGAGTTAAAAAAAGGACAAGAAATTACAGATGAAGTAGTTGCTGATACGGCAGCAGCCCTTTCCAATCGTATTGACGTATTAGGGGTAAGTGAACCTAGTATTCAGATTGAAAGCGGTCAACGTATTCGTGTCCAACTTGCAGGTGTTGAAGACCAAAACTCCGCAAGGGAAATGCTTTCTACAGAAGCAAATTTAACATTCCGTGATTCAGAAGACAACATAATGCTGGATGGGGCAGATTTAAAAGAAGGCGGAGCCAAGGATGCTTTTAATCAACAAGGACAGCCTATCGTTACTTTGGAGCTTAAAGATGCCAATAAGTTTGCTGAAGTAACTTCTGAAATTGCCGCTAAACCAGCACCAGATAATGTATTAGTAATTTGGATGGATTTTGAAGAAGGCGTCGATTCATACGCTGCGGAAGTGATGAAGCCGGAACCAAAATTCACATCAAATCCACGAGTTTCTCAACGTATTAATTCAAATAGCGTAGAAATTTCAGGGTCTTTTACATTAGATGAAACAAAACATTTAGCTGGTATTTTAAATGCTGGAGCACTTCCAGTTAAGTTAACTGAGATTTACTCGACGTCTGTTGGGGCACAATTTGGTGAGCAAGCGTTGGATAGTACAGTACTTGCTGGGATAATCGGTATTGCTGCGGTATTTATCTTTATGCTGGTATATTATCGTCTACCAGGTTTAGTTGCAGTTATTTCGTTAGTCGTATATATTTTCTTAATCTTAGTCATCTTTGATTGGATTAATGGTGTATTAACGCTTCCAGGTATTGCAGCGATTGTACTTGGTGTGGGAATGGCCGTGGATGCCAATATTCTTACCTATGAACGAATAAGGGAAGAATTACGTGTAGGAAAATCGGTTCGAAAATCGTTTGACGCAGGTGCTAAAGAATCCTTCTCGGCAATTTTTGACGCAAATATTACGACACTTTTAGCAGCAGCTGTTTTGTTCTACTTTGGTACAAGTTCTGTTAAAGGATTTGCAACGCTGTTAATCATCAGTATATTAGTTATTTTTATCACGGCTGTGTGGGCTTCCAGATTACTTCTAGGACTGCTCGTTCACAGTGGTTATTTCGATAATAAGCCAGGCTGGTTCGGTATTCCGAAGAAACGTATTCATCCTCCTGAAGAAGAAGTGGATACACTTGACTTAACGACGAAATTCGATCGCCTTGACTTTGTACACAGTCGTAAAATATTCTATATCGCATCGATTGTATTAACTGTAGCGGGGATCATTGTATTAAGTACATTTAAATTGAATTTAGGAATAGATTTTTCTAGTGGGACACGTGTAGAAATTCAATCGACTGAAACATTAACGAAAGAATTTGTATCCGATAAACTGGATAAAATCGGTCTATCTTCTGATGATATTGTACTTTCAGGTGATAACAGTGAAATAGCAGTTATACGTTATGTAGAAGACTTCTCACAAGATGAAGTTAGTAAAATGAAAACAGAAATGACGCAAGAGTTTGGGATAGATCCAACCGTAAGTAGTGTATCACCAACTGTAGGACAAGAGCTTGCTAAAAATGCTCTGAAAGCACTAGCATTTGCTGCACTTGGTATAGTTATTTATGTAGCATTCCGATTCGAATGGAGAATGGGTGTCGCTTCTATCGTTTCTTTACTCCATGACGCATTTTTAATGATTGCAATATTTAGTATTCTACGCTTGGAAGTAGATATTACATTTATCGCTGCTGTACTGACAATTGTCGGGTACTCAATCAATGATACGATTGTTACCTTTGACCGTATTCGCGAAAATTTAAATCGAAGTAAAAAGATTACGACGGAAGAGGAACTTGCTACGATTGTAAACAAATCTTTACGTCAAACATTAGGTCGTTCCGTAAATACCGTATTAACCGTCATATTAGTAGTCGTTGCACTTCTATTATTTGGAGCAGAGGGTATTCGAAACTTCTCCATTGCTTTGTTAATCGGGTTAATCGCGGGTACCTATTCTTCTATCTTTATCGCGGCTCAGTTGTGGTTCGATTTGAAAGTGAAAGAATTACGTAAAACAGGCGGAATAGATGTGAAAAAAGAAGAAAAGACATGGGGTTCTGATGAGCCAGTAGTTTAAGGGTTGTCTATTTTGGGAACAGAGTCTATATTCTGTTCCCTTTTTTTATGGTAAGATAAAAAATAAACGAGGTGCCGAGATGAAATTTCAGTGGTCATTATTATTTGGGTTATTATTTGCAGTTATCATTGCTCTATTTGCGGTTTACAACGTGGACTCTGTACCAGTAAACTATGTTTTTGGTACAGCCGAATGGCCACTTATTTTAGTCATCCTTGGTTCTGCATTGTTAGGTGCATTATTAAGTGGTACCGTTGCTATCTATCGTTCTTTTATACTTTCGAGAAAAGTAAAACATCTAGAAAAAGAATTGGAAAAGAAAGATGCTTCCATTAGCGCTTTGCAAAATGAAATCGTTGTTTATCAAGAGCAACTACCAAAAACAACGAAAGTAACAGAAGAAAATACGACAAATTAAGTAGAAAACCTTTTGGCTTATGTCAAAAGGTTTTCTAACGCGTTTAATAGTACATAAGGAAGTGAAGAAATGATTCAATCTCAAAAAAAATGGCGTATTTCAAGACCGGATGAACAGCTTGTACATGAGTTAGAAACAGCACTTTCGATACCAAGTGTCTGTGCTAAAGTGCTAGTATCTAGGGGTTTTGAAAGCGTGGAAGATGTAAAAGAGTTTTTATATATAACAGAAGAACAAATATATAGTCCTTTTTTACTGAATGGAATGGATGGTTTAGTAGCTCGTGTCCAAAAAGCGATAGACGCAGGGGAACGAATCATGGTCTATGGTGATTATGACGCAGATGGTATAACTAGTACGACTATCATGATGAAAACGTTAGAGTCGATTGGAGCAGATGTTCATCCTGGCTTACAAAATTCAACATATCCATTTCCTCATTTAGCTGGAGTGGGTGTTGCTTTTAAAGTTGCACATGCGTTGATCGGAGAAATACCGAAAGAATTCTATTACTTAGTAGCAATCGGAACAATAGCGGATTTGGTTTCATTAACAGGAGAAAACCGTTATTTTGTGCAACAAGGAATAAAACAAATGCAAAGAACCGATTCTATAGCAATAGAGGCACTTGCCAATGTGAGTGGTGTAGAAATATCCACCATCAATGAGGAAACTGTTGGATTTATGTTTGGCCCGCGCATCAATGCAGTAGGTCGACTAGGGGAGGCAGCACCAGGGGTTGAATTATTTTTAACGGAAGAGCCGAACTATGCATTAGCCATTGCCAATATGTTAAATGAAAAAAATAAGGAACGGCAAGCAATCGTTAAAGAAATTACGGATGAAGCAGTGGAAATGATTGAGGAAGCAAATTTCGTAGATGGTCCTAGTGTGATCGTCGTTGGGAAAAAAGATTGGAACCCAGGTGTACTTGGTATTGTCGCTTCCAAACTAGTCGAAAAATATTATAGACCAGCTATTGTTCTTGGCTTTGATGAAGAAAAGCAAACAGCAAAAGGGTCGGCCCGCAGTATTGAAGGATTCCATATGTATAAAGAGATTGCCAAAAACAGCGACATTGTGCCCCATTTCGGTGGGCATCCAATGGCAGCTGGTATGACTTTAGCTTTAGAACATGTCGAAGCATTACGAAATCGATTAAATGAACAGGCTAAAATCGCTCTAACAGACGAACAGTTAGTCCCAGTCGTTTCAATAGATGTTCCACTTGAAATGGATGAAATTTCAACGGAATCCATTGAATCTCTCCAAAAACTTGCTCCTTTTGGAATGGATTTCGCTAAACCAGTCTATTGTATAGAAAATGTGGAAGTGTCATCTGTACGAAAAATTGGATCTGCGCAAAACCATGTGAAAATGGAGTTGAAACAAGGAGTTACATTATTAGATGCGATTGGGTTTGGCAAAGGAGAGCTGGCAGACGAAATTGCGCCTTCAGCAAAACTTTCCTTTATTGGCGATTTACAGATTAATGAATGGAACGGCCGAAAAAAGCCACAACTGATGATTCAAGATGCGAAAACAAATGAATGGCAGCTTTTTGATATACGTGGAATACGTCAAGTGAATCGCTGGCTACCGACGATTCCCCTTGAACAAACTGTTTTTGTGGCCTTCCATGAGCAGACCATAGCTCATTATAGATCCGTCATTCCAAAAGATATATGGCAAGCGGCTGAATTGATGGAACAGCAAGTACATGCAGATTTTGTGGCTATATTAGATCTGCCATCTGATGAAAAAGAACTCACAGGGTTGTTAGCATACCAGCAGTGGCAGCGGATATATGCGCATTTCTATGCAGATGAATCTACCTATTTTGAAGGATTACCTACGCGCGATCAATTTAAGTGGTACTTCTCCTTTTTAGCAAAGCGCAAAACATTTGCATTAAAACAACATATACATGAATTATCTAAGCATACAGGCTGGAGCCAAAAAACAATTAATTTTATGTCAAAGGTGTTTTTTGAGCTTAATTTTGTTAGAATAGAGGGTGGGGCGTTGGTACTGAATGATAATCCTGCTAAACAAGATCTATCTGAAGCACCAGCGTATCAACAGCGTGCAAATGAAATTAAGCTTGAACAGAAGCTATTATATGCGCCATACATTGAACTGAAACAATGGTTTGAAGAGCGAAGAGCAGGGCAAACCGTTCCTGAGGAGGAGCAAAAATGGATTTAAAGCAATATGTAACAACGGTTGAAGATTGGCCAAAACCAGGTATTAGTTTTAAGGATATTACGACAATTATGGATAATGGAGAAGCATATAAATATGCAACGGACCAAATTGTAGAATATGCAAAAAAAGTAAATGTTGATATTATCGTTGGACCGGAAGCGCGTGGATTCATCATCGGATGTCCTGTTGCTTATTCACTTGGAATAGGCTTTGCTCCAGTGCGTAAAGAAGGCAAGCTTCCACGGGAAGTAATTCGTGCAGAATATGGCTTAGAATATGGCAAAGATATTCTGACTATGCATAAAGATGCGGTAAAACCTGGACAACGTGTACTAATTGTCGATGATTTACTTGCAACTGGTGGTACGATTGATGCAACAATTCGATTAGTAGAAGAATTGGGCGGAGTCGTAGTTGGTTGTGCATTCTTAATCGAGCTTACATATCTGGAAGGTCGAAAGAAGCTAAAAGATTACGATATTTGCACATTAATGCAATACTAAATAAGGGCGGACTTTACAAGTCCCTCTTTTTTTTTATAGAATATAACTTATATATCATTTTAACTTTATTACGCCAAGGCGTATTTGATAAATAAAAACGAAATCAGGTGAGCACAGCATGGCAAAAGATCAAGTGAAGACAGCAGAAGATGTTTTCGATACCCTTTCCACTTATATGAACGAAGAGCATGTAAACTTTGTGAAAAAAGCATATGTCCTTGCAGAACATGCGCATCGAGAACAGTTTCGTAATTCTGGTGAACCATATATTTTGCATCCAATCCAAGTAGCCGGAATCTTAGCTGATCTTCAGATGGATCCAGAAACCGTTGCAGCTGGTTTTCTACATGATGTGGTAGAAGATACCGAATATACACGAGAAGATATTGTTCGCGAGTTCAATGAAGAAGTGGCGCTTTTAGTAGATGGTGTTACAAAACTTGGTAAGATTAAATATATGTCCAAAGAAGAACAACAGGCAGAAAATCATCGTAAAATGTTTATCGCAATGGCACAAGATATTCGAATCATTCTTATAAAGCTTGCGGATCGTTTACATAATATGCGTACGTTAAAACATTTACCAGAGGCCAAACAACGTCGTATTTCCAATGAAACATTAGAAATTTTTGCGCCACTTGCGCACCGACTAGGAATTTCTGCAGTGAAGTGGGAATTAGAAGATACGGCTTTACGTTACTTAAATCCACAACAATATTATCGTATTGTTAACTTTATGAAGAAAAAGCGTACGGAACGTGAATCCTATTTAAAAGATGTCATGAATGATATACGCAAGCAACTAGATGAGATGGAAGTAGTCGCAGACGTATCAGGTCGCCCAAAACATATTTATAGTATTTATCGTAAAATGGTTGTCCAAAACAAACAGTTCAATGAAATTTACGATTTACTGGCAATGCGAATCATTGTGAAAAGTATAAAAGATTGTTATGCCGTGTTAGGGGTTATCCATACATTATGGAAACCGATGCCTGGAAGATTTAAAGATTATATTGCTATGCCAAAGCAAAATTTGTATCAATCTCTCCATACTACCGTAATTGGTCCAAATGGAGATCCTTTAGAAGTGCAAATTCGTACAGAAGAGATGCATAATATTGCAGAATACGGGGTTGCAGCACACTGGGCATATAAAGAAGGTCGAAAAGTAGAGGCCAAACAAACGATCGATTCTAAATTGACTTGGTTTAGGGAAATTCTCGAATTCCAGCAAGAATCGTCCAATGCAGAAGAATTTATGGAGTCTTTAAAATTCGATTTATTTTCCGATATGGTCTATGTTTTTACTCCAAAAGGGGACGTTGTCGAGCTTCCAGCTGGCTCCGTGCCAATCGACTTTGCTTATCGAGTGCATTCCGAAGTTGGCAATAAAACAATCGGTACCAAAGTAAATGGAAAAATGGTTCCGCTTGATACAAAACTAAAAACAGGCGATATTATCGAAGTATTAACGTCGAAACAATCATTTGGCCCTAGTAAAGATTGGTTAAAAATTGCGCAATCCTCCCAAGCGAAAAATAAAATCAAACAGTTCTTTAAAAAACAACTTCGAGATGAAAACGTGTTGAAAGGTAAAGAACTAGTAGAAAAAGAAATTAAAGCACAAGAATTTGATATCAAAGAAGTAATAACCTCTGAAAATATTAAACGTGTTTGTGAAAAATATGCATTTGCAGGGGAAGAAGATTTATACGCAGCAGTTGGTTTTAATKGGATAACAGCACAACAAGTAGTGAACCGTTTAGCAGAAAAAATGCGCAAAATTCGTGATCAAGAAGAAGCACTCGAAAAAATTACTACTGAAATGAAAGCACCTACTATTAAAAAAACAACCGAGTCTGGTGTAATCGTAAAAGGGATCGAGAATTTACTAATTCGTCTTTCCCGTTGTTGCAGTCCCGTCCCGGGTGATGACATTGTAGGGTTTATCACGAAAGGCAGGGGCGTATCCGTTCACCGTGAAGATTGTCCCAACGTACAAAATGATGATGCGCACGCTAGAATTATAGAAGTCGAGTGGGAACAAACAGACTTACCACTGAAAAAAGAATATCAAGTGGATATTGAAGTTTCCGGATTTGACCGTCCTGGATTATTAAATGAAGTATTACAAGTTGTCAATGAATCGAAAACAAATATTGCAGCTGTGACCGGTAAAACGGAAAATGATATAGCTAATATCCATTTAACTATTTTAATCTCTAATATTTCGCATTTACACAAAGTAGCAGATCGGATTAAACAGTTACCAGATGTCTATTCCGTTCAACGGATTATTAACTAAAGGAGTTACCGTATTATGAAAGTCTTACTTCAACGTTGTCGAAATGCCAGTGTCACAGTAGATGGACAAGTAACTGGAAAAATTGATCATGGGTATGTGTTATTAGTTGGCATTACGTCAACCGATAGTGAAAAAGAAATAAATTATTTAGCAGACAAAATTGCCGGCTTGCGATTATTTGAAGATGAAGAAGGAAAGATGAATCATTCTATCCAAGAAGTAGGGGGTTCCATTCTTTCTGTTTCCCAGTTTACATTATATGCGGATACGCGAAAAGGTAGAAGACCAAGTTTTATCGAAGCCGCACGACCAGAAGTAGCGAAACCATTATGGGAATTATTTAATACGAATCTTCGTGATAAAGGATTTACCGTGGAAACTGGTGTTTTTGGAGCAATGATGGATGTAACATTTACAAATGATGGTCCTGTGACGATTATGTTAGAGGCATAATAGACTTATTGAATATCCAATGCAAAATTAATATTACAACAAATTGTATAAGCAAGTTTTCGGAGTACTTTGGACTTGAATGTTTAGCAATAACATTACCGGGGTTTCTAAAACGATGAAGGCGCTAGCTCTGCTAGCGCCTTCATCGTTTTTTTCGGTAATCCTAATACTACCATTCGTCCGCCGTACTCCTAAAACTTAAATAAACAAAATGCTAAAGATTTATGCTAATTAGGGCATAGCTAAACCTTCTTATTCATTAAAAAGCAGCCAAAGATACAATTTTGGCTGCTCAGTACTTCTCTATATTATTTCGGCCTTTTTATTGGAAGATAGTATCCCTATTTTATATAGCCTCTCAAAAAAATAAACGGTAATAATATCGCGATAAGTCTGACCAAAGCCCTTCGAAAACGATACAAAGAAGGTTTTGTTCTCGCTCTTTTTTATTCTAATTCATTATCAAAATAATTAATAATTCCATTATAAATACCATGTGTTGCCTGTTCTCTAAATTGTCTAGTCGTGACATTTCGTTCTTCTGTAGGGTTACTCAAATATCCCAACTCTATTAAAATGGCATTTTGTCTATTTTCTCGTAGAACTAAATAATTTCCGGGCTGCGTACCACGATCTCTGAGAGAAATCATATTACCTAGTCCAGCATGTACATATTGTGCTAGTTTCTTTTGATAACTATGCATGTAATACGTTGTATAGCCACGGACTGTACTATTTTCTACCGCATCATAATGTAAGCTGATAAAGGCATCGGCATCAGCTTGATGACCAATTGATACGCGTTTTCGAAGATCAACATATACATCTGATTGTCTCGTCATAATAACATTTGCTCCAGCTGCTTGTAGCTTTGAAGAAAGTAACTCTGCAGTTAACAAGGTAATATCTTTCTCATCCGTTCCAAGAGCTCCCGTAGTGCCTCGATCATTCCCACCATGACCTGCATCAATCACGATAGATAAGCCCTTCAACATTCCTTTTTTTCTAGATTGCTTTTTTTCTTGGGTTGGTATTTCCATGCTTACATTTAAATTGGATGTCGAGACGACCCAGCTTGCAACATATGCTGTTGATTTGTTATCTAAAACGATTTTATACCAGTCATTCACTTTGTCGGATACTTCAAATGTTTCCCCTGCATCTGCTCGCTTAACCACGGCACTATTTGTCGTGCTATCTGAACGCAAATTGGTTCCATTGTATAAAATAGTGATCGTATTAGTCGATTCGGCAGTTGATGTTGATTGCGATTCATTTGAAAAAGTACCATAAAAGCTGTATAACCACCCAGTTTTTCCGTTATCCAATTGAACTTTTACCCAATTATGATTGGTATCAAGTACTTCAAATTGTGTGCCCTTTGTTACTTGTCCAATTTGTTTAGAGGATAGATCCGCTTTTGCACGAACATTCAATACATCAACAGATACAACAAATAATTTGTCTGAAGAAGGAATTTTAGTATTCGTCACTTCGTTTGTAGTTTGTTCGGCAACCGTAATATATGCCGCGTTTACCCATCCTTTTCTACCTTGAAAATCAATTTCTATCCATTCGCCTTCTGATTTGAAGGCAGGTGTTTGATCTCCTTCATTTAGCTGACCGATGACAGCAGAAGAAGTAGATGGCTCTGTTCGAACATTTAAACGGTTTGCTTTTGAAACGACTTGTTTATTCGTCATTTCGATTGCTTCACTTGATGTATACCAACTGGCAACCCAACCAGTGGTGGTTCCATATTTAATCTGGAGCCAATCATTTTCTTTGTCGATCACAACTAGCTTGTCATTACGCGAGACTGCGCCAATTATGTCGTATGTAAGTCCTGGTCCTGATCGAACCTTCAGCGAAGAAACATTTACGGTCACTTCGTTTTCCTGTGCTTCTACTGGAAAAGTAGGAATAAGTAGAATGACAGCAAGGAAAAAAATCATTGTTTTTTGCACTATTTTTTTTGACATTGAATCACTCCTACTACCATTGTAAATTTTCTGATATAAAATTTCTACCTTTTATTCAAAAGGGTTGACTTATTTCCATTACGTTATTAAGATAAAGTATAATTACAAACTAAAACAAACCGATGACCGAAAAAGTAACTGTTTGAAACGGATGACAAGAGAAGGAAAGACGTGGCTGAAATCTTTCCTACAGACGAACTCAGTGAACAACATTCGAGAGGATTTTTGTCGAAAAAGATTTTCTTTAGTAGGCATAAACGGAGCTGGCCGTTATCCAGAGTCGAGAGGGTCAGTTTTTTTGACCAACTAGGGTGGAACCGCGGAAGCTTATATAAGCTCTMGTCCCTTGCTATATGCAAGGGATGAGAGCTTTTTTGTCTTTATTCAGGCGGATGTCCAAACACCCGTCGAATAAAGATAAATTGAAAAAGAAAGGGGCAATAGCCATGGATATTAAAGTACCAAGAGGAACGCAAGATATTTTACCCTCAGAAACAGGGAAGTGGCAAGTAGTAGAAGAGCTAATAAGAGACACTTGTCGAATGTATCAATATAAAGAAATTAGAACGCCTATTTTCGAACACACGGAGCTATTTACAAGAAGTGTTGGAGATACAACAGATATTGTGCAAAAAGAAATGTACACGTTCCAAGATCGCGGGGATCGTTCACTTACGCTTCGTCCGGAAGGCACAGCATCTGCGGTACGTGCATTTGTAGAACATAAAATGTTCGGATACCCAGACCAACCGGTGAAATTGTACTATATGGGACCAATGTTCCGCTACGAACGCCAACAAGCTGGGCGCTATCGTCAATTTGTTCAATTCGGAATTGAAGCAATTGGTAGTGCAGATCCAGCAATCGATGCAGAAGTAATTTCACTTGCTATGTCTGTGTATCATAAAGCAGGATTAAAAAAATTGAAGCTCGTTATTAATTCGCTTGGGGATACGGAAAGCCGTGTTAAGCATAAAGAAGCATTAGTAAATCATTTTGAACCGCATATTGCAGAGTTTTGTTCGGATTGTCAAAATAGATTACAAAAAAATCCACTTCGTATTTTAGATTGTAAAGTGGATCGAAATAATCCGTTAATGGCAACTGCTCCTTCTTTGACTGATTATTTAAATGATGAATCAGCTGCTTATTTTGAAAAAGTAAAAGAATATTTAACGCTATTAAATATACCTTTCGAAGTAGATCCTAACTTGGTTCGTGGACTGGATTATTATAATCACACTGCTTTTGAAATTATGAGTGTAGCGGAAGGTTTTGGTGCTATTACAACACTTGCAGGTGGCGGAAGATATAACGGACTTGTGGAAGAGCTTGGTGGACCAGCTTCTCCAGGTATCGGATTTGCGATGAGTATTGAACGATTATTACTTGCAGTAAAAGCAGAAAACAATCAATGGGAAGATCTATCTTCATTAGACGTATATGTAATTGGTATGGGGGAAGCAGCAAAGAAAAAAGCAGTCGAGCTTACATATGAATTACGTCAAAACGACATTACAGCAGAAATGGACTACCTAGATCGAAAAGTAAAAACACAAATGAAATCGGCAGACCGCTTAAAAGCAAAATTAGTACTTGTTATCGGTGACGATGAACTGGAGAAACAAAGTGCAATGCTAAAAGATTTAGCAACAGGAGAACAAAAGCTGATCCCATTTAGCACATTAATCGAGCAAATAAAAGAAGATATAACAACACAAGTGGAGGCAAAAGAACAATGAACAGAACACATACAAGTGGACAGTTAAATGAGCAACATATTGGCGAGTCCGTCCAGTTAATCGGATGGGTACAAAAACGAAGAGACTTAGGTGGATTGATATTTGTTGATGTGCGCGATCGTTCGGGCCTTGTACAAGTTGTCTTTAATCCAGAAATTTCGGAAACAGCAATCCAAGTTGCAGAGAAACTTCGTAATGAATACATCATTCAAGTGAATGGGACAGTTATTGCACGTGCAGAAAACCAAGTGAATGCAAATATTCCTTCCGGTGCAATTGAAGTACATGCAAAAGAAGTTAAAATTATCAACGAAGCGAAAACCCCACCATTCGCAATCGAAAACAATACAGATGCCGGCGAAGACGTACGTTTAAAATATCGTTATTTAGATTTAAGAAGACCAGCTATGTACGACACATTCAAAATGCGCTCAGATATTACAAAAACGGTAAGACGTTTCTTGGATGATGAAGGGTTTTTAGAAGTAGAAACTCCAATTTTAACAAAATCTACACCTGAAGGGGCGCGTGACTATTTAGTCCCAAGTCGTGTGCATAATGGAGAGTTTTATGCTTTACCACAATCTCCTCAATTATTTAAGCAATTGTTAATGGTAGGTGGATTTGAGCGTTATTATCAAATCGCAAGATGTTTCCGTGATGAAGATTTACGCGCAGACCGTCAACCTGAATTTACACAAATCGATATGGAAATGAGTTTCTTATCGATGGACGAAATTTTAGAAATGAATGAGCGCATGATGAAAAAAATCATGAAAGATGTAAAAGGTATTGATGTGACAATTCCTTTCGCACGCATGGATTACGACGAAGCAATGGCACGTTACGGATCAGATAAACCAGATGTTCGATTTGGTCTAGAGTTAGTAGATTTATCGGAAATTGTGAAAAATAGCGCATTTAAAGTGTTTACTGCAGCAGTTGAAACAGGCGGTCAAGTAAAAGCGATTAACGTTAAAGGAGCAGCAGCTAATTATTCTCGTAAGGATATCGATGCTTTAGGTGAATTTGCTGCCGTGTACGGTGCCAAAGGTCTTGCTTGGTTAAAAGTAGACGAAGAAGGATTAAAAGGTCCTATCGCTAAGTTTTTCGAAGGGGAAGCACAAGCGAGCTTAATCCAAACATTAGAAGCTTCTGCAGGAGATTTACTGTTATTCGTAGCAGATAAAAAATCGGTTGTAGCAGATGCGCTTGGAGCACTTCGTTTAAAACTAGGAAAAGATTTAGGATTGATCGATGAAAATAGCTTCGCGTTTTTATGGGTCGTAAACTGGCCATTATTCGAATATGACGAAAAAGAAGGTCGTTACTATGCAGCACATCATCCGTTTACACGACCATTTGACGAAGATCTTCCTTTAATGGATACCGATCCAAGTAAAGTACGTGCGCAAGCATATGACTTAGTATTAAACGGCTATGAGCTGGGCGGTGGGTCTTTACGTATTTATTCGAGAGATGTTCAGGAAAAAATGTTCCAAATACTAGGTTTCTCAGATGAAGAAGCGAAAGAGCAATTTGGTTTCTTAATGGAAGCTTTTGAATATGGAACTCCTCCACATGGTGGGGTGGCATTTGGTTTAGACCGTGTCGTGATGCTTCTTTCTGGCAGCACAAACTTACGCGATACAATTGCTTTCCCGAAAACGGCAAGTGCTAGTGATTTATTGACGCAAGCCCCAAGTCCAGTAGCGCAAGCACAACTGGAAGAGTTAAGGTTGAAATTAACTATTTCACAATGATTTTATAGAGATATAAGTAAAAAGTCATAAATCCCAACATTCAGAATAGTTAGTAAATATCACAATAAAATGATTGAACTTTCATAAATCGTATGCTATTATACAAGTAATACGAATCCTGATGTGTTCGCAACATGCAATCAGTTTTGACCGAACAATTTTTATCGTTGGGAGTCTAACTTTTATTATGAATGACATGCCCTGTAAAAGGGACGCCAAAAGTAATAAAGAGGACACCCACCTGCTGAGTGCGGGTTCAAAACGATACGCTTTATATTGTCGGCACGATTGGGATTCGTCCTAGATTACTAATGTCCCTCTAGCAATTATTTGCTGGAGGGTTTTTATTCGGTTTAATCCAACTAATTTGATACAGATGGAGTGTTTATATGTTACATCAATTTTCAAGAAATGAATTATCCGTAGGAAAAGAAGGCGTAGATTTAATCAGAAATACGACGGTCGCTATTTTAGGTGTCGGCGGGGTCGGCTCTTTTGCAGCAGAAGCATGTGCAAGAAGTGGCGTCGGTCGCATTATTTTAGTGGACAAGGACAATGTAGATATTACGAATATAAATCGTCAATTAGTAGCATATATGTCTACGATCGGTCGTTCGAAATCAGAAGTGATGAAAGAGCGAATTGCTGATATTAATCCAGCATGTGAAGTAATTGATATGCATATGTTTTATACAGAAGAAACATATGAGCAATTTTTTGCCATGGATATAGATTATGTAATTGATGCGTCCGATACAATTATTTATAAAGTTCATTTGATGAAAGAATGTTTAAAACGAGGCATTAAAATTATTTCGAGTATGGGAGCAGCGAATAAAACTGATCCTACTCGCTTTCAAATTGTCGATATTTCGAAAACGCATACGGATCCAATTGCACGAGTTATTCGTACGAAATTGCGTAAAGAAGACCATATTACAAAAGGGATTCCAGTCGTATTTTCGGATGAAAGTCCAATAGTCGTACGTGAAGATGTAGTAGATACTGTCGGGAAACCAGATGCAGCGATTCGTAAAGCAAAAATGCCACCAGCTTCTAACGCATTTGTCCCATCTACAGTAGGACTTATCTGTGCAAGTTGGGTGATTAACGATATAACAAGAGAAATTCACATCAATCGAGTGAAGTAATCAGTTGCAGTTTTTTCCTTTTCCCTTATACTAAAATTAATACAATGTGGAATGAGAGGGATAGAAAATGACAGAAACTACAAATCAAGAAGAACCTAAAAAGAAAATGACTTTGCAAGAAGCAGTAAAACAAAAGCTAGAAGAAAAGAAAAACCAGGCAAATGGCGGAAAATCGCAAGCAAACGGACCGGCTGCTAATCAAAAGGCAAAAAGTCAAATGACGAAGAAAGTAAGTAATACTCGCCGTAAAATGGGTGTGTAAGGAAGAGCTCCGCATGAGACAGAATTATCTCATGCGGAGCTTTTTTACTGCTTAGAAAATAAAACATCCTATTGGCCTCCACTGGAGTAGCGACCCTCGGCGAGAATCAATGGAAAACTGCTATTTACCTAGTAGCAACTGGCTAGAACAAATTTTTAAAAAAGTTTCTTGCATGTGAAGTACCAGGAAATGGTTAAGGGCAACGGACTAGTCATTGAAAGCAACCAAATCTATTAGGAAAGCAACTAAAATCAATGCGAAAGCAACCAAATCCCAACGAAAGCAACCAAACCGCCTGTGAAAGCAATCAATTCTTAAAATAGCTCTTTACTTGGATTAAGATGATTATATATGACATAGTATCCCTATGCGGAGCGTCATTCCATTCACTATATAAGGAAGAGACTGGCATTTTCACATTTGTTCCGCAAGCACAAGCATAACCTGGTTGGAAAAATGGAGTGTTTAGCTGCACCCCTTAATTTTATGGAAATTATTAAGTGCTGAAAACAAAAAATCCAAGCAAGACATTCGTCCAACTTGGATTATTTTTCTTTTTTGAACGCTTCCAACCGTTTATAAATCGCGGCTAACCTTTTTTCTTCTCCAGCATCAATTGGTTCATAATACCTTGTGCCGACTAAATTATCGGGTAAGTATGTTTGATTGACCCAGCCGCCGAACGTACCAATTTTGTAGTCATGTGGATAAATATATCCACCATGACCAAGCTCTGCTGATCCTGCGTAATGGGTATCTTTCAAATGGTTTGGGATATTTCCCGTTTTACCTGCATGAATGCTCGCTATAGCAGCATCCAGTGCTGAATATGCTGAATTAGATTTCTCGGATAAACACATAAGTACAACTGCATTTGCAAGAGGTATCCGAGCCTCAGGTAGCCCTAGTCTTTCGGCCGACTGTATTGCTGCGAGCACTTGTGGACCAACAGTTGGATTGGCAAGTCCAATATCTTCATAGCTCATAACGAGTAACCGTCTTGATACCGCCACTAGATCTCCATTTTCCAGTAAATGGGCTAAATAATACAGCGCCGCATCTGTATCACTACCCCGCACTGATTTTTGCAATGCAGACAATAAATTATAAAAATGCGACCCTTTTTTATCACCGAAGACACCGACTCGATCAACTAAACTGTTCAGTATACCATCTTCCACTTTTGTCACGCCGTCTTCTTCAAAACTTGCAAAAATAGTCGATTCTAATAAGGTTAATGCTTTACGTGCATCCCCATTTGCGGCATCTGCAATTTTTTTACGCTGTTCGTCTGTAATGCCGATGGCTATTTTGCCCAGTCCTTTTTCTTTATCATCCAAGGCTCTTTCTAAAAGCATGTCCACGTCTTCGGTTGTAAGCCGTTTTAGCTGTTTTATTTCACCGCAACGCGAACGTATGGCTGGATTCACATCGTGAAAAGGGTTTTCTGTTGTAGCCCCGATTAATATGATCGAGCCATTTTCCACATGTGGAAGTAAAGTATCTTGTTGTAATTTATTGAAGCGATGGATCTCATCTAAAAATAAAATCACTTTCCCGCTAATTCGTGCATCTGCCACGACGTCTTCTACATCTTTTTTTCCTGCTTTTGTTGCATTAAGTGCTACAAAAGGAAGCTTGGTTGTACCAGCAATGGCAAAGGCTAGGGAAGTTTTACCAACACCTGGATCTCCATATAAAAGCATGGAGGGGACATGCCCGTTTTTAATCATTTTATATAATGCTGTATCTTTTCCAATAACATGCTGCTGACCGGCAATTTCGTCTATCGTTTGAGGTCTCATACGATATGCTAAAGGTTCGTTGCTCAAAACAATCTCTCCTTATTCAAACGTCTGTTCTTTAATTATAGCGAAGATTGGCGGAAAAGTCATTTTGAATTCGTTCCAGCTCTTAGTTATGCTATACTTGTTTAAGTATTTTTTAACTTTAATGAGGTGGAATATATTGAAATTTTCAACAAAAGGACGATATGGTTTAACAATAATGGTTGCTTTAGGAAAGCAGTTCGGAGAGGGACCTATTGCGCTTCGAACAATTGCAGCAGATCATAATTTATCCGAAGCATATTTAGAACAAATCGTTTCTCCCTTACGAAATGCAGGACTTGTGAAAAGTGTTCGAGGTGCTTATGGCGGGTACATGCTATCAAGTAAGCCAAACGAGATCACAGCAGGTGATGTTATTCGCGTTTTGGAAGGGCCGATTCAAATCGTAGAAGGTATTGAAGAGGAAGAACCACCACAACGTGAATTATGGATGCGTATACGAGACGCAGTGAAAAATGTACTAGATACGACAACAATTGAAGATTTAGCGAAATATACAGAAGATAATCCAGATGACACTGGGTATATGTTTTATATTTAAGGAGTCTTTTAAATGACTAGAATATATTTAGATCATGCGGCAACTACACCAATGGCCAAAGAAGTTATACAAACATTTACAGCAGAAATAAACGAAGAATTTGGTAATGCATCAAGCATTCACCAAACTGGTAGAAACGCAAGAAAAAAACTAGATCAATCACGTACTATTTTTGCGACAAGTATCGGCGCTCATGAAACAGAAATTACGATTACGAGCGGTGGAACTGAAGCGGATAACTACGCTCTATTTGGTACTGCATATGCTCGAAAAAGCGAAGGAAAACATATTATTACAACGCAAATTGAACATCACGCGGTGCTCCATGCTTGTGAGCAATTAGAACGTGAAGGGTTTGACGTGACATACTTACCTGTAAATAACGAGGGGCTTATCGAGATCAATGACTTGAAAAATTCCTTACGAGACGATACTATTTTAGTTTCTGTTATGTATGCGAATAATGAAGTCGGAGCGATACAACCAATTCAAGCGATCGGGGAATTGTTAAAAGATCATCCAGCTTACTTCCATACAGATGCAGTACAAGCATACGGTAGTATAGAAATTAACGTAAATGAATTACATGTAGATTTACTGAGTGTGTCCAGTCATAAAATAAACGGACCAAAAGGGATTGGCTTTTTATTTGCACGCAAAGGAATCGCGTTGAAACCTTTGTTTTACGGTGGGCAACAGGAACGAAAAAGACGTGCAGGAACAGAAAATATTCCAGCAGTCGTTGCTTTTGCAAAAGCAGTTGAACTAAAGCAAGCGCATTTACAAGAAAGTGCCAATGACTATGTTCAATTGAAACAAGCTTTCGTGAAGCAATTAGAAAGTAATGGCGTTCAGTTTACGGTAAACGGTTCAAAAGAAAACGTGTTGCCACATGTATTGAATATAAGCATCCCAAAAACGGATGTGGAAACATTTTTAGTACAACTCGATTTAGCTGGAATTGATGCTTCTAGTGGTTCTGCATGTACTGCTGGTTCCATCGATCCATCTCACGTACTTGTTGCAATGTACGGGGAGAATACACCGGAACTTCGAAACTCTGTCCGCTTTAGTTTTGGGATTAATAATACAGAGCAGCAAGTAATAGAAGCTGCCAATAAAATAAGTAAAATTATTCTAGGATAATTGAAATGAGTGAGTAAAAGTGAAAAAAATAGAAGATACACGAGTAGTTATCGGCATGTCGGGTGGCGTAGATTCATCCGTTGCAGCTTATTTATTGAAAGAGCAAGGGTATGACGTCATCGGTATATTCATGAAAAACTGGGATGATACAGACGAATTTGGCGTTTGTACCGCAACAGATGACTATGAAGATGTTATTAAAGTGTGCAATCAAATTGGAATTCCATACTACGCAGTGAATTTCGAAAAACAATATTGGGACAAAGTATTTACGTATTTCTTGGAAGAATATAAAGCTGGGAGAACACCAAATCCAGATGTTATGTGCAATAAAGAAATCAAATTCAAAGCATTTTTAGAGCATGCACTAGCACTGGGAGCAGACTATTTAGCAACTGGGCACTATGCACAAGTAGATGTAAGAGATGGACAAACTCGTATGCTACGCGGGAAAGATAATAACAAAGACCAAACATACTTCTTAAACCAATTAAACCAAGAGCAATTAGAAAAAGTCATGTTCCCAATTGGTCATTTAGAGAAGAAAAGAGTTAGAGAAATTGCATTAGAGCAAGGTTTAGCTACAGCAACGAAAAAAGATTCTACTGGTATCTGTTTCATCGGAGAAAGAAACTTCAAAGAGTTTTTAGGACAATATCTTCCTGCTCAAAAAGGTGTTATGGAAACGATGGATGGCAAACAAATGGGGCATCACGATGGATTGATGTACTACACGATTGGTCAACGTCATGGTTTAGGTATTGGTGGTTCAGGAGATCCATGGTTTGTTATTGGGAAAGATTTAGAACGCAATGTATTATTAGTAGGTCAAAATATTAATAACGATGCACTATTTTCTACAAGTTTGACCGCAACGGATCTTTCTTTCACAACGACATTAGATAAACCAACATCTTTTCATTGCACAGCGAAATTCCGTTACCGTCAAGAAGATGTGGGCGTTCATGTAGAACTTCTTTCGGAAGACAAAGTACTCGTTACATTTGATCAACCAGTTCGCGCAATTACACCAGGACAAGCAGTTGTTTTTTATCAAGAAGACGAGTGCCTAGGTGGCGCAACAATTGATGAAGTGTTCAAAGATGGATTGAAATTGGACTACGTCGGGTAACAGGAGGTTTTATCATGAATTACAATGAATTAGGTATTCAAGCGATACAAGAAGAAAATTACGAAAAAGCAGTGGAGTTATTCACGAAGGCAATTGAAGAAAATCCAAATGAAGCGATTGGCTATATTAACTTCGGAAATCTATTAGCCTCCATGAATGAAAATGACCGTGCGGAACGGTTTTTCCAAAAAGCAATTACATTAGACGAGCACGCCGCAACTGTCTATTATAGTCTAGCAAATTTATACTATAATGCGGAGCGTTTCGAGGAAGCTGCAAAACTGTATGAAAAAGCAATTTCGAATGGAATAGAAGGGGCAGATGCCTATTTTATGCTAGGGAAAAGCTTTGAAAAAGAAGGACATACCAAGCTTTCCTTACCGTATTTACAACGTGCATATGAACTAGATTCTTCCGATATTCAAATTGCACTTTCCTATAGTATTGCGCTAGCAAGTATGGAAATGTTTGAACAAGCGGAACCGGTTTTAAAAGAAATTTTAACACTAGACGCAGAAAATGCAGATGCGCATTATAATTTAGGTGTATTATATGCGGTTTCCACATCGGATACAGATGCCGCCCTACACCATTTAAAAGAGGCATTTACAATTCAACCAACCTATGATCAAGCACGTTATGTGTACGACATGATTTCTTTACGTAATTAATCTATGAAAAATTTTGGAGGCGGTAGTATGACAAACGAAATGAACAGTGAAAAGCAGTTTATATCGGGTCGTCCTATCGTCTCTATTTTTCATAATCCTCAAAACTTATTTTCCATCATCAAATTAAAAATTAAATCTACGAATACTTCCTACACCGATAAAGAAATAATTGTTACCGGTTACTTCCCTTCTCTCGTACTAGAAGAAGCTTATAAATTTACTGGATTTATTAAAAACCATCCCAAATACGGTGTACAGTTCCAAGTGGAAACATTTCAAAAAGAAGTGCCAGCGACCGAGCAAGGAATTGTTCATTATTTGTCGAGTGATATGTTCCCAGGAATCGGACGCAAAACGGCTGAAACGATCGTGAAAAAACTTGGTCCAAATGCCATTAATAAAATATTAGACGACCCGGAAGCATTAGATGCGATTCCGCGCCTTGCCGATGAGAAAAAACAAACACTAAGAGCGGTCTTAGAACAAAATTTAGGTTTAGAAAAAGTAATGATCCAGCTTAATGAATGGGGTTTTGGACCTCAAATTGCAATGAAAATATATCAAGCATACAGTGAAGAAACAATTACTGTTTTAACGAAAAACCCATACCGTTTAATCGAAGAAGTGGAAGGCGTTGGATTTGTACGCGCGGATGAGCTTGGTTATAAATTGGGTATTAAAGGAAATCATTCAGATCGTATTAAAGCGGCCATTTATCATTTATTGCAAACAGCTTCTTTAAGTGAAGGACATGTCTTTTTATATGCGGAGCAGTTGCTTGAATCAGTAAAAAAGTTACTAGAAAGCGCTCAAAGAGAAGAAATTCCGTTTGAATCGATTTCCAAATGCTGCATTGAACTTGCAGAAGAAAGCCGGGTTGTTGGGGAAGTGAATCGTTTTTATATCCCTTCACTTTATTATTCAGAAGTTGGAATCGCTTCTAAAATTGAAACTTTGATCGGTGAAAATGAGGCACATCATAAATTTCCACTAGCAGAGATGAAAAAACATTTAGGCGGTATTGAAGAGCGATTAGGCGTACAATATGCAACTACCCAAGTAAAAGCGATTGAAACGGCCTTAAATGCTAGTATGACCTTATTAACAGGGGGGCCGGGTACAGGCAAAACGACGGTCGTTCGAGGAATCGTTGAATTGTATGGGGAACTTCATGGGCTTTCGCTTGATCCAAAAGAATGGGCAAAGGACAAAAAGCCCTTTCCTATTGTGTTAGCTGCTCCAACTGGTAGGGCGGCAAAACGTCTAAGCGAGTCAACGGAATTACCTGCTATGACCATTCACCGTCTGCTAGGATTTACTGGTCAAGAAGATGACGATGCAGAAGGAAATGAAATAGAAGGCAAACTAATCATCATTGATGAAACTTCCATGCTTGATACATGGCTAGGACATCAACTGTTAAAGGCAATTCCAAAAGATGCGCAAGTTATTTTCGTAGGAGACCAAGATCAGTTACCTCCAGTCGGGCCTGGGCAAGTATTAAAAGATTTACTAGCATCCAATCGGATTCCAACCGTCGAGCTAAAAGATATTTATCGCCAATCAGAAGGATCTTCTATCATTGAATTAGCCCATGAAATGAAAAAAGGATCGGTTCCGGAAACGCTATTAGACAAAACGAGGGATCGTTCCTTTATCAAAGCTACCACTGAACAAATTCCTAAAGTAGTGGAACAAGTATTGAAAAGTGCTTTATCCAAAGGACATTCTATCCGGGATATACAAGTGTTAGCTCCCATGTATAGAGGTCCAGCAGGAATAGATGCCTTAAATAAAATGATGCAAGAAATGGTCAATCCAAATCCTGATGGAAAACGAAAAGAAATGATCTTTGGCGAAACAATCTACCGAATAGGCGATAAGGTACTGCAACTCGTTAATCAGCCGGAAAGTAATGTGTTTAACGGAGATATGGGAGAGGTTGTAAGTATTTTCAGAGCTGCTGAGACAGTCGATAAGAAAGAAATACTCGTCGTGTCGTTTGATGGTACAGAAGTAACCTACGAAAAAAATGATTTAAACCAAATTACATTAGCCTATTGCTGTTCCGTGCATAAATCGCAAGGTAGTGAGTTCCAAACGGTTATTATGCCAGTGACCCGCAGCTATATGAAAATGCTACGGCGGAACCTATTATATACAGGGATCACAAGAGCTAAAAATTTCTTAATATTATGCGGAGATCCGCAAACTTTTAAGTATGGTGTGGAGCGGACAGATGATTTGCAGCGTCTAACAACATTAAAAGATCGATTGACTGGAAGTGAAGAGCCGGAAGAACAACCAGTTGAATCGGAAGTGGCGAATTACGATGAACCGAAGGAAGTCCTCGTAGACGCTACTTTTTTAGCAGCGGATAACTATCATTTGGTTGATCCATTAATCGGCATGAAAGGAGTAACTCCTTATCAATTTATGGATGCTGACAATTGACAATGGGACAATTGTTTCTTATAATCAATTGCATATAAGGAAAATGTTGACGGAGAAAGTACTAATGTTACCTGATAAGAGAGGGATTCCATGGCTGGAAGAATCCTCAGTGCCTAACATTTAGGAAAGCTACTCTTGAGTGCAGTTAAAACCTGCCGTTTGCCGCGTTAAGGCTTCTTAAGAGACATATTGGTGAATGCTAATATGTAACTAGGGTGGTACCGCGAAATAATAGCTTTCGTCCCTTTTTGGGATGGGGGCTTTTTTTATTTCCATGAAAAATTAGGAGGAATTACGATGAAACAATTAACAGGCGCGCAAATTAGACAAATGTATTTAGACTTCTTTATCGAAAAAGGACATAGGCAAGAACCTTCTGCTCCACTTGTGCCGATCAATGACCCATCTTTACTTTGGATCAATAGTGGAGTTGCTACATTAAAAAAATATTTTGACGGGCGTGTCGTACCAGAAAATCCACGTATTACAAATGCGCAAAAATCGATTCGTACAAATGATATTGAAAATGTAGGGAAAACGGCTAGACACCATACATTCTTCGAAATGCTAGGAAACTTCTCCATTGGTGAATACTTTAAAAAAGAAGCAATTAAATGGGCATGGGAGTTTCTGACCGATGAAAAATGGATTGCCTTTGATGCAGAAAAATTATCGATTACGGTTCATCCTGAAGATGAAGAAGCATATAGTATTTGGAGAAATGAAATTGGTATTCGAGAAGAAAGAATTATTCGTCTGGAAGGAAACTTCTGGGATATAGGAGAAGGTCCAAGTGGTCCGAACTCTGAAATTTTCTATGACCGCGGAGAAAGTTACGGAAATGATGCAAATGATCCCGAATTATACCCAGGTGGAGAAAATGAACGTTATTTAGAAATTTGGAACTTAGTATTTTCTGAATTCAACCACAATCCAGATCACACATACACACCACTACCAAAACAAAATATTGATACTGGTATGGGTCTGGAACGTATGGCAAGTGTTGTACAAGATGTACCTACTAACTTTGATACAGATTTGTTTATGCCAATTATTCGCCAAACGGAAAGTATCTCAGGAAAAACATATGGCCAAAACGATGAAGATGATACTGCATTCAAAGTAATTGCAGACCATGTTCGTACAGTCGCTTTCGCAATTGGTGATGGAGCACTTCCTTCTAATGAAGGCAGAGGGTATGTGCTAAGAAGATTACTACGCCGTGCAGTACGTTTTGCTAAACAACTTGGCATCGATAAACCATTTTTACACGAACTTGTGCCGGTTGTAGGAGAAATTATGCAAGACTTCTATCCAGAAGTTACAGCAAAACAAGATTTCATTATGCGTGTGATAAAAACAGAAGAAGAACGATTCCATGAAACACTACATGACGGTTTAGCGATATTAGAAAAAGTAATCGAAGAGCAACGTGCAAAAGGGGAATCATTTATCCCTGGAACGACTACATTTACTTTATATGATACGTATGGCTTCCCGATTGAATTAACGGAAGAATACGCAGAAGAAGCAAATATGACAGTAGACCATGAAGGGTTCAAAACAGAGATGGAAGCACAACGTTCTCGCGCTCGCGCTGCTCGTCAAAATGTCGATTCCATGCAAGTCCAATCAGAAGTATTTAGTAAACTTCATGATGAAAGTGAATTCATTGGATATGACACAGTTTCTACAACAACGAAAATTACGTCGATTATTCTTGGTCAAGCACTTGTAAAATCTGCAAGTGAAGGTGATGAAGTAAAAGTTATTTTGACACAAACACCTTTTTATGCAGAAAGTGGCGGTCAAATCGCTGACCATGGAATTATTGAAAATGAGTCGTTTAGAGGATTTGTCAAAGATGTGCAAAAAGCACCAAATGGACAAAACTTACACACTGTTGTGATTGAATCTGGAGAAATGATCAATGATACAACGGTTACTGCGATTGTAGATCCATCCCTACGTGGTCATACGATCAAAAATCACTCTGCAACGCATTTATTACATCAAGCGTTAAAAGATGTTCTAGGAACTCATGTAAACCAAGCGGGTTCTTATGTTGGACCAGATCGCCTGCGTTTTGACTTTTCTCATTTTGGACAAGTTACTAAAGAAGAACTGGAGAAAATTGAACGTATAGTAAACGAAAAAGTGTGGGATAATATCCCGGTAGTTACTGGATACCACAATATTGATGAAGCGAAGAAAATGGGTGCAATGGCATTGTTCGGTGAGAAGTACGGCGATATCGTTCGTGTTGTTCAAATGGGTTCATTCTCTTTAGAGCTTTGTGGTGGAGTCCATGTAAAAAACACTTCGGAGATCGGGTTCTTTAAAATCCTATCAGAAAGTGGAATTGGAGCAGGTACACGACGTATTGAAGCTGTTACTGGGAAAGGTGCTTTTGAAGTTGTCAAAGAAGATGAACATGTGCTTGCAGAAGCGGCAAGTTTATTGAAAGCACAACCAAAAGATATGGTTTCGAAAGTAACACAAACATTACAAGAATTAAAACATGTGCAAAAAGAAAATGAATCACTTTCTGCAAAAATTGCAAATAGCCAAGCTTCATCTGTACTATCATCTGCACAAACAATAAACGAGATTACGGTATTGTCTGTAAAAGTAGATGCAAAAGACAATAATCAATTACGTCAAATGATGGATGATTTAAAACAAAAACTTGATAAAGCAGTGATCGTGCTTGGAGCAATTGATGGGGATAAAGTAATGATTTCTGCGGGAGTAACAAAAGATTTAGTTGGTGGAAACTACCATGCAGGAAATATCGTCAAATTAGTAGCAGAACAATGTGGAGGTAAAGGCGGCGGTCGCCCAGACTTCGCAATGGCAGGTGCAAAAGATGGTAGCAAATTAGAATCCGCTTTAAATTCAGTTTACGAATATATGAAAACAATCTAAAAAAATTAGGTATATTTGATACTATTTCCAATTTCGGTTATACTAAAGTCAGATAAGTAATGTTGCCTACTAAAATCGAAAGCGAGGTGCTGATCATGAGTTCATTTGATAAGACGATGAAATTTAATTTTCCTGAAGAATCGATGGAACAGGAAGTCAAACATGTGATGCTACAAGTACACTCTGCACTAGAAGAAAAAGGGTATAATTCTATCAATCAAATTGTAGGCTATCTACTATCTGGTGATCCAGCTTATATTCCTCGCCATCAAGATGCGCGTAATATGATTCGAAAACTTGAGCGTGACGAGATTTTAGAGGAATTGGTGAAATTTTATATTAAAAGAAATAATGAGGCTTAAACATGCGAATTATGGGTTTAGATGTCGGTTCCAGGACAGTAGGCGTTGCGATAAGTGATGCAATGGGATGGACAGCACAAGGGATTGAAACGGTTAAAATTAACGAAGACGAACTAAACTTTGGTTTGGAACGTATTGATGAACTGGTTAAGCAGCACGAAGTAACTGAATTCGTAGTTGGTTATCCCAAAAACATGAATAACACCATTGGTCCTAGGGCTGAAGCATCTGAACGCTATGCGAAGCTACTAACCGATAAATACAACTTTCCCGTAACAATGTGGGATGAAAGATTGACAACAATGGCTGCAGAACGTATGTTAATAGATGCTGATGTTAGCCGTAAAAAACGGAAACAGGTAATTGACAAGATGGCTGCCGTAATGATATTACAAGGCTTTCTAGACAGAAAAAATAGATGAGGTGACTGCAATGGACCATGGTCAAGAAAATATTACAGTAGTAGATGAGAATGGTAACGAGCAACTGTGCAATGTACTATTTACATTTGAATCAGAAGAATTTGGAAAATCGTATGTGCTGTATTATCCAGTAGGTGCGGAAGAAGACGAAGACGAATCAATTGAAATTCACGCATCTTCATTCACTCCAAACGAAGAAGGCGAAGATGGAGAATTACTTCCAGTCGAAACGGATGCTGAGTGGGATATGATCGAAGAAATGTTAAATACATTTTTAGATGAAGAAGACGAAGATTAATCATTCGAAAAAAGGAAGGAAAGAGGTTCTCCTCATTCCTCCTTTTTCTTTTTGGTCATTATCTAGTATAATGAATTGCAATAAGGGGGGGAACCCGTGGGAAACGAATCAAAAAAAGAAATAATGTTTGATCGAATGAAAAATAAGAAAAAAGAAGTGAAACTAGTTAGAAGAATTGTATTGTCCATTGTACTTTTTCTGCTCATTGTAGGCGTAGTAGGCGGATATATTGCTTATAATTATGTGAAAAGTGCTTTAGAACCGATGGACCCAACTTCAGAAGAGCAAGTGAATATCGATATACCGATTGGTTCTGGAGTGGACACCATTTCATCCACACTGGAAGCAAATGGAATTATTAAAAATGCGAAAATATTTAAATACTATGCCAAATTTAATAATGAATCTAATTTTCAAGCTGGCTAATATAGTTTAACGAAAGCTATGACTTTAGATGAAATTATCGAAAGTTTAAAAACAGGTAAAGTATACAGAGAACCATTGTTTACATTAACAATTCCTGAAGGTCTAACTTTAGAGCAAATTGGACAAGTAATTGAAAAGAAAACAGGGCAGTCTGCCGATGAGTTTTTTGCGCTCGTAACGAGTGAAGAATTTGTTGATCGCATGATGGTTAAATATCCGAATCTGCTATCTGCAGAAATTAAAGCAGAAAATGTTCGTTATGCATTAGAAGGGTATTTGTATCCTGCAACATACCCGTTTTTTGAAGAAAAACCAACACTAGAAGTAATAGCTGAGACAATGCTTGCAAATACGGAAAAAACGGTATCAGCCTACTATGACCTGTTGCAAACAGAGGAAAAAACAGTTCACTGGTTGTTGACATTTGCATCATTGCTAGAGGAAGAAGCGACTGCACAAACAGATAGAGAAACAATTGCTAGTGTATTTTATAATCGACTGGATACCGATATGCCATTGCAAACAGATCCAACGGTTTTATACGCATTAGGAAGTCATAAAGACCGTGTACTATTTGAAGATTTGGAAGTGGACAACCCATATAATACATATCAGAATTTAGGTTTACCACCAGGTCCAATAGCGAACGCAGGAAAATCGTCTATTGAAGCCGTATTAAATCCAACAGATACTGATTATTTCTATTTCCTAGCTGACAAAGAAGGACAAAACCACTTTTCCGAAACATATGAACAGCATCTTCAAAAAATAGATGAGTTTTTAAAATAATATATTGCAGGAGAAGGAATGAGGTCGCATTCTTTCTCCTGCTATGCTATTATAAGATATGTTTTTTACATATAAAAGGGAGCTAGCTAGCAATGAATGTAAGTGATGAATTTTTAAAAGACTTTATTAAACCTCGCTCCGCTATTTTTACGGAAATGGAGCAATATGCAAAAGAAAACCATGTGCCGATTATGCAGTTAGTAGGGATGGAGTCCTTACTTCAACTTCTTTCTTTACAAAAGCCAACATCCATTTTAGAGTTAGGAACAGCGATTGGCTATTCTTCTATGCGTATGGCAACAAAGTTAACAGATGCTACAATCGTAACAGTAGAACGAGATGAACAAAAATGCGAACTTGCCAAAAGTTATATAGAGCGAGAAAACTTGCAACATCGTATACAAGTTATTATTGGAGATGCTTTAGAAATTTCAGAAGAGCAACTCGGCGGTCAAACATTTGATGCAATCTTTATCGATGCAGCAAAAGGACAATATAAAAACTTTTTTGAGAAATACGCTCCATTTCTAAACGATGGTGGCGTTATTTATTGTGATAATATATTGTTAAATGGTTTGTCAGAACTACCGATGAGTGAAGTACCAAGACGAAAAAGGACGATGGTTCGTAACCAACATCAATTTATGGAGTGGCTGATGAACCATCCTGATTATGACACAGCCTTTCTACCGGTCGGCGATGGTATGTTAGTAAGTATTAAGAGGTGATTGGATGAACAAGACAGAGCTTTTAGTTACACCTGCTAATTTAAATCATTTAAGTGAATTAATCACAGCTGGAGCAGATGCTTTTTTAGTTGGAGAGCAATTTTACGGTTTGCGTTTGGCTGGAGAATTTACAATAGAAGATATTAAAGTTGCAAGAAAACTAACAAAAGAACATAATAAGAAATTATATGTGGCGATGAATGGTCTTTTTCATAATGACAAGGTAGATGCACTTGCTTCATATATGCAAAAACTACAAGAGATTGGCGTGGATGGTATTACATTCGGAGATCCCGCAGTTATTATTGCTAGACGAGAAGCAAAGCTGACCATTCCATTACATTGGAGTACTGAACAAACTGCAACAAACTATTTTACAGCGAACTATTGGGGAAAACGAGGGGCAAATCGTGCCGTTTTAGCCCGAGAACTAAGCTTAGATGAAATAGTAGAGATTAAAGAAAATGCGGATGTAAAAATAGAAGTGCAAGTGCATGGTATGACTTGTATGTTCCAATCCAAACGTTCTCTACTTGGGAACTATTTTTTATTCCAAGATAAAGCAATGGAAGTAGAAAATCGTTCCAACAATAAACATATGTTTTTACATGACAAGGAACGTGCCAATAAGTATCCGATTTATGAAGACCAAAATGGTACACATATATTCAGCCCAAACGATATGTGCATGATTGATGAATTAGACGAGCTTTTGGATGCAGAGATCGATAGTTTGAAAATAGACGGGATTTTACACGATCCATCCTTTGTCACTGCTATTACAAGTTTTTACAGACAAGCGATTGATGCCTACTACGACTCTCCAGCTAGTTACAAAAAGGTAAAAAAAGAATTATTCCATAAAATAGAAGAAATACAACCTCCACTCCGACCGTTAGACACTGGTTTCTTCTTTAAAGAAACAGTCTACTAAGAAAGGAAGGTTACAAGTGACAATCACTAAACTAGATAATATAAGCGAAATGATAGATGGTAAGCGCGTTATTACAAAAAAGCCTGAATTATTGGCACCAGCAGGTAGTTTAGAAAAACTGAAAATAGCCGTTCATTATGGGGCTGACGCTGTGTTTATCGGAGGACAAGAATTCGGATTACGATCAAACGCAGGAAATTTCTCGATTGAGGAAATGCGTGAAGGCGTTGAATTTGCAAATCGATACGGGGCGAAAATATATGTAACGACGAATATTTTTGCACATAACGAAAATATGGATGGACTAGAAGAATATTTACAAGGCATTGAAGATGCCGGTGTAACCGGAATCATAGTAGCAGATCCGCTAATTATTGAAACTTGTCGTACTTTTGCTCCTAAGCTGGAATTGCACTTAAGTACACAACAATCATTATCCAACTGGAAAGCCGTTCAATATTGGAAAGAAGAAGGGCTGCATCGGGTTGTACTGGCTCGTGAAACGACTGGTGATGAAATTCAGTTAATGAAAGAAAAAGTGGATATAGAAATTGAAACATTTGTACACGGAGCTATGTGCATAGCTTATAGTGGAAGATGTACACTTTCTAATCATATGACCGCTCGTGATTCGAACCGTGGTGGCTGTTGCCAATCTTGTCGTTGGGATTATGATTTATATGAGCAAATTGATGGGGAAGAGCACGCCTTATTTGATGAAATAGATATTCCATTTGCGATGAGTCCAAAAGATTTAAAACTGCTGGAATCGATACCAAGAATGATTGAAATGGGTATTGATTCATTAAAAGTAGAAGGACGTATGAAATCGATTCATTACATCGCAACGGTAGTTAGTGTTTACCGGAAAGTAATCGATGCATATTGTGCAGATCCAGAAAACTTTGTGATGAAACAAGCATGGCTGACGGAACTTGAAAAATGTGCAAATCGTGAAACGGATACGGCATTTTTCGAAGGAGAACCGAGTTTTGAACAACAAATGTACGGTGTACACGATAAAAAGCTTGGGTACGATTTTGTCGGACTCGTGTTAGATTATAACGAAGCGACACAAATAGTAACTCTTCAACAGCGGAATTATTTTAAACCTGGAGACCAAGTAGAATTTTTCGGTCCAGAAATTGAAAATGTCCGAATGACAATCAGTGAAATAACGAATGAAAAAGGGAAAATATTGGACGCAGCAAGACATCCTTTAGAAATAGTACAGTTTACATGTCCAGTTAAATTGTACCCAAATAACATGATGAGAAAGGGGCTAAAATAATGTCTAATAGAACTCCTCTTATCATTGGAATTTCTGGTGGTTCAGGTTCTGGGAAAACGAGTGTAACAAATGCGATAAGTGATGTATTTAAAAATCATTCTGTCGTAGTGATCGAACAAGACTATTATTATAAAGACCAAAGCCATTTAAAATTTGAAGAGCGTTTAAACACAAACTATGATCACCCACTTGCTTTTGATAATGATTTACTTATCAAGCATATTAATGATTTATTGAATAATAAAGCAATAGAAAAACCAGTGTATGATTATGCACAGCATACACGTTCTAACGAAACGATTACGATAGAGCCAAAAGACGTAATCATTTTGGAAGGAATACTAGTGCTAGAAGATGAGCGTCTCCGTAATTTGATGAACATAAAATTATTTGTCGATACGGATTCCGATTTACGAATTATTCGTCGAATTTTACGAGATATTCACGAAAGAGGTCGTACGGTTGAATCAGTCGTGGAACAATATCTGACAGTCGTTCGCCCTATGCATAACCAATTCATAGAGCCGACCAAAAAATATGCAGATGTTATTATTCCAGAAGGCGGACAAAATGAAGTGGCAATCGATTTAATGGTTACAAAAATAAAAACAATTCTTGAAACTGACGTTATTGTATAATATGATGATTGGTGATTGACAATAATTTCATGAAATTCATATCATTCAGTTATTCAGCATATGAATGGTACATGAACCAAGTTTTAAGTGTGTATTTAAAGGAGTGTATGGGAAGTGTCAACAGAGAAACAATATCCAATGACCGTTGCTGGTAAACAAAAGTTAGAAGATGAATTAGAATTATTGAAAACGGTTAAACGTAAAGAAGTGGTGGAACGTATTAAAATTGCGAGAAGTTTCGGAGACTTATCCGAAAACTCGGAGTATGATTCTGCAAAAGAAGATCAAGCATTTGTAGAAGGTAGAATTTCTACACTTGAGTCAATGATACGAAATGCAGTGATTATAGAAGAAGAAGGCAATAATGATACAGTATCACTAGGGAAAACGGTAACATTTATCGAAATACCCGATGGTGACGAAGAAACATATACAATTGTCGGCTCGGCAGAAGCAGATCCACTAGAAGGCCTTATTTCCAACGATTCACCTATTGCTAAAGGTTTACTTGGTAAAACAATAGGAGAAAAAGTGAAAATCGTAACTCCAGGCGGAGAAATGGACGTAGAAATAAAATCGATTTCATAACAAAGAAGAGGTAAACGATTATGTTTGCCTCTTTTTTGAATGCTTTAGGGAAAATGAATAAACTAGACAATTGGTTAAGTGCCTTTTAAAAAATAGTGTAAATCATCCTACAGTGAAACAGTGACGTAGTGACCGCCGAAATCGCCAGCTAGCAACTGCTAGACAGGTTTGTCGTGTTCAACGGGGTTATTGTCGCGTTCGCAGTCTATATTTTCTCGTTCAACCATTTAATGTTAATTTCGGGCACTGATAAGCTAGCATTTTCTATTGATTTTCACTGCAGGCGACGACTCCAGTGGGCTCATCACTCACCCCACGGAAAGCGTTCGACTGCAGCGAAAATCAAAGCGGTCACTAGTCAACGCACTACGTCGCAGTATCCTTATATTGCACATACTTTCTATTGTGGAAAAAACTAATAAAATGATGCATTTGAAGCCATTTAGGATTTTGTTCAGGAAAATGAAACTAAATATGCTTTCTAATCGTCTTATAATATTGTATTCTCTTATTAATGGAGGAGGAATTATATGCAAGAAAATAATAGACGCACGATTTTAAGGCAAAATAGAAAGAAAAAATCAAATAAAATACTCAATATACTAATAGGAATCGTATTGCTCTTAATCATTGTAGTTGTGGTCAATATAGTAACAGACGATGAAACGGAAGAAACTGCTGTAGAACAAAATGTATCAGAGACTACAGGATCGCAAGATGACCCGACAGAAGAAGAGGCGACTGATCAAGAGGAAGAAGAATCTTCAGTAAACCAATCTGATTCCCAAAACGAAACAAACTCATCTTCAGCTAAAGAGGAAGTTGAGGGAGAAACTACTCAACCAGATTCATCTGAAAATACTAGTGAGGTTACAACAACCGAGCAGTCTAGTAACAATGCAATCGATGAAAATGCTACTGTTGACCCTTCATGGGAGCCAATTGGTACAACGCAAACTGGTGAGCATGTTTCAAGCTACGACAGTTCTTCGGTTGACTGGGCAGAGAAAGTGGAAGCACTCGCTTACGCTGCTGGATTAGATCCATCTAATATGTATGTGAAGTTTTTAGGTAATGGTGGAAGCCCCCAAAAATCTATTGGAACCGTCACTTCAAAAGATGGAAAAGAAATTTATCGAATCTCTTTAGAGTGGGTAGATGGGCAAGGATGGAAACCGACAAAAAGAGAAAAGTTAACAACATTAGAAGACGCCTCTTGACTTCAAGGGCGTCTTTGACTTATTTTAAAAGAAGTGCTTTATCTTCATTCAGCGGGTATTCTAACGCCCACTGAAAGAAGATAAAGCCTCCGGTGGATGTCACAGATTTTGTAAGGAGTTAATCGAGGTATCGATTCAAAATCTGGACGCAATTACGCCAAGGCGTAATTGATAGAGAGAGGGGCAAAAATATAATGAAAATTGCAGTTATTGGTGCAATGGAACAAGAAGTAGAATTATTGCGTAATGCAATAGAAAATGCGGAAACAAAAGAAATTGCAAATAGTGAGTTTACGATTGGTACATACAAAAATCATGAAGTAATTCTTTTAAAAAGCGGAATCGGGAAAGTAAATGCTGCCATGACGACAGCCATTTTATTAAACGAGTATAATCCGGACTATGTTATTAATACTGGATCAGCTGGTGGATATGATCCGACACTTTCGGTTGGGGCGATTGTTATTTCAGATGAAGTTCGTCATCATGACGTCGATGTGACCGCTTTTGGCTATGAAATGGGACAAGTACCGCAACTTCCTGCAGCGTTTAAATCCGATAAACATTTGATGAAATTGGCAGAAGGAGCAGTAAAAGAAATTGGTGAACATGAAGCGGCTACTGGATTAATCGCAACTGGCGATATTTTTATGCATAATCCTGAAAAAGTAGAAGAAGTTCGCGGTCATTTTCCACAGATGAAAGCTTGTGAAATGGAAGCGGCAGCTGTTGCGCAAGTTTGTCATCAGTTTGAAGTTCCCTTCGTTGTTATCCGATCACTATCTGATATTGCTGGAAAAGAGTCATCTATTAGTTTCGATGAATTTCTACCAATTGCAGCTAAGCATTCGACGGAGATCGTATTACGTGTAGTGGAGCGTATATAATTTGTCATGAATTTGACAAAGTAGAATAATTACTTTCATATTAATAATTTTTCTATTGTATGCTATGATAAAGGCAGCAAAGGCTTTATTATGTTAGAGGGGGTTAATTGGATGATCTTTTTGATGGGAATGTCTATTTTAGTTACAGCAGTTTTAGCATTCATTATGATAGCAGAGACAAGCGAAGATTAAGTTCTTCTAAGCTCTTTTGGTGTTTGATACATCAAAAGAGTTTTTTTCATGAATATATGATTGGTATAGTTTGACAAGCGCACGTTTTTCAATTCGCGAAACGTAACTTCGAGATATTTTCAATTGCTTCGATATTTCTTTTTGGGTCATTGGTTCATGCCCCAGCAAGCCATATCGCCTAATAACAATATCCAATTCCCGTTTTTCTAAACGTGATAAGTGTGTATACAATCTGTTTGTATCTTCTTCATCGACAAGCTGCTCATCGGTACTTTTATCCATATTTTGAAGTAAATCTGTTATCTCTAACGAATGGCCATCTTTATCCATTCCGATTGGTTCATGCAAAGATACGTCTTTTTGTACTTTCTTTAAAGAACGTAAATACATAAGAATCTCATTTTCTATGCATCTTGCTGCATAAGTTGCTAGTTTTGTTTTTTTAGTAGGTGTATAGCTATTAACTGCTTTCATCAATCCAATCGTACCAATAGAGATATAGTCGTCTAATAGCTCGTGTTTTGGATGAAACTTTTTGACAACATGTGCAACTAGCCGCATATTTCGTTCGATGAGTTCATCTCTTGCGGACAAGTCACCTTCCAAAAAACGATCTATCATTACTTTTTCTTCTTCTGGTGTAAATGGTTGATGAAATGCCTGACCCTTTAAGTAACCGAGAACAAGAGGAAGATCGGAGACAACACTTATAAATGCAGTCAAAAGACCTGAGATACTAATCACCTCCATCAAGTTATACACTTTTAGTATATGTCGAAAAACGCAGGAATATGAAAAAGAACGACTGCGCATAGCAACCGTTCTAAATGGTGAAAATCTTATTAAACCTTTTTTAATGTAAAAGTGCTGATCATTAAAAAAGCAAGAATGATGAATAAAAACATGTAGGCAACATCAGGGATTACATCAATAGCAAAATAGGACAATGTTAAAATTACTCCTGCAACTGTAATCGGTAGTCCTGTAAAAAATCCATTCGATTCGGTTATATTAAATCTAGCAAGTCTAAATGCACCACATGCAATATAAATAATAGTGATGGCCATTCCTGCTGTACTAAAATCTTGTAATACTAGAGAATATAATAACAAGGCAGGTGCAACACCAAAAGATATAATATCACTCATGGAGTCGAGTTGTTTTCCAAGTTCCGATTCAAGATGAAATTTTCTTGCTACCATTCCATCAAATCTGTCTAATAAGCCTGCAATAAATATAAATAGCACACTATATGCGGGTGACTCATGCATTGTAGCCATTATAGCAGCACCACCGAAAGCAAGATTAGCTATTGTAATCATATTTGCTGCTTGTGATTTTAATTTTTTCCGGGTATTGGACATAATGCTTTGTAAATACATTGTAAATCACTCCTTTACAAACCAACTATTTTGTATATTATACTTTGAATAAGTAAAAAATGTAAGCTATTGTTCATAAGGAGATAGAAATGAAAGAAAAATTATACCAATCCATGATTGAATTGACAAATGGAAAATGGTCTTCTACCATTATTCAATCATATGCACAATCTAAGTTAAGTAAATCCTTTATACCTTCTTATATTAAATATTTTAATATAACTTTACAAGATGTCCCTCGTCCGATTCAAGCATTTTCTACACTACATGATTTTTTTATTCGTGAAGTATCAACTGCGAGTCGACCTATAGATGATGGGCAAAGTAGTATTATTAGTCCAGTTGATGCAACGGTTGAAACATTCGGTACTATTACCAAAGATGGCATTTTTTTCGTGAAAGATAAACCGTATACATTAGAAAATTTACTTGGCTCGCAAAAGGTTGCAAAGCAATTTGTAAATGGATCGTATATCATTTTGTATTTAAGCCCTGCTGAGTATCATCGTATTCATGCGCCAATCGACGGGGAAGTAATTCGCCAATATATACTCGGAAAGAAATCATATCCTGTCAACAAATGGGGACTTCAATATGGGAAAGACACAATTAGTGGGAATTATCGTTTATTAACAGAACTTAGTATGCCAAATAAGAAGCGCTGTTTTCATATTAAAGTGGGGGCAATGTTCGTCAATTCAATTGAATTGACGAACACTTCTTCCATCTGGCAAAAAGGCGAGGAGGTTGGTTATTTCTCGTTTGGTTCGACTGTTGTCCTGTTATTTGAAGAAGATAGCATGGAGTTTTCGACTATTGTGAAACCAGGGAAATTTGTACGAATGGGTGAGAAGCTGGCAAATATGCTATAATCGTTAAAGAAAAAGCGCCGAATTGGAGTGTTCGTTTTTGTATTCATATTTTATACCAAGTGAATTTGTTAGAACTATCTTTCATATCACACCTGAATTTTTAAAAGAAAAAGGTGTGAAAGCGGTTATAACAGATTTAGATAATACACTAGTAGAGTGGGATCGACCTGATGCAACACCAAAGTTAATCGAATGGTTTACGAATATGAAAGAAGCAGGAATTCAAGTAACGATTGTTTCGAATAACAACGAGATGCGTGTTAAATCATTTGCGGATCCGCTTAATATTCCTTTCATATCCAATGCACGAAAACCGTTAGGAAAAGCTTTCAAACAAGCAGTTAAGAAAATGAATGTCAGTCGACAAGAAGTGGTTGTTATTGGAGATCAACTATTAACAGATGTGTTCGGTGGCAATCGACAAAAACTTCATACAATTTTAGTCATTCCGGTTGCAAATTCAGATGGATTTGTAACGAAGTTTAACCGCATTGTAGAACGAAGAATTTTTAATTATCTTGATAAAAAAGGTCAAGTAACATGGGAGGAAGAAGTGTGACAGAAGCACCAAAATGTATCGGTTGCGGTACGATTATTCAAACAGAAAAAGTAGGAGAGCCAGGGTATGCCCCGGTATCTTCATTAGAAAAAGAAGTGATTATTTGCCAGCGTTGTTTTCGGTTGAAAAACTACAACGAATTACAACCAGTTTCGCTAACAGATGATGACTTTTTACGCATTTTAAATGGTTTAGGAACGCAAAAAGGATTAATCGTTAAGATTGTTGATATTTTTGATTTTAACGGTAGTTGGCTACCTGGATTACATCGTTTTGTAGGAAATAATCCGATTTTATTAATTGCTAATAAAGCAGATTTACTGCCGAAATCCGTGAAGAAAAACAAAGTAATTAACTGGATGAAACAAGAAGCAAAAAAATTAGGCTTGTCTCCAATTGATGTATTATTTGTAAGTGCACATAAAGGAACAGGTATGAGTGAAGCAATGGAAGCAATTGAGCATTATCGCAAAGGCGAGAATGTATATGTTGTTGGTTGTACAAACGTTGGTAAGTCAACATTCATCAATCGTATTATTAAACAAGCAACTGGAGAAGATGCGGTTATTACAACATCCCATTTTCCTGGAACAACATTGGATATGATTGAAATTCCGTTGGACGATGAAAAAGCATTGTATGATACACCTGGTATTATTAATCATCACCAAATGGCACATTATTTGGATCCGACTGAGCTTAAATTTATCACGCCGAAAAAAGAAATTAAGCCCAAAGTCTTTCAATTGAACAGCGAGCAAACATTATTTCTAGGTGGTTTATCTCGTTTCGATTTTATCAAAGGGGATCGTTCAGCATTTACATGTCATATCGCAAATGATATTCCAATTCACCGCACAAAGCTTGAAAATGCGGACAACTTATATAAAGAGCATAAAGGGAAATTATTAGCACCGCCATCTGAAGCATTTGCAGATCTATTGCCGCCTTTAGTGCGTCATGAATTTAAGATTAAAGATGGCAAGACGGATATTGTGTTTTCAGGATTAGGTTGGATTACTGTACAGCAGGGAGGCGTAGTTATCGCTGCGCATGCACCAGCAGGCGTTGAAGTGTCTATTCGACCATCGCTTATATAGGGGGTTTTTGAGTTGAAAAAATGGTTTGCTGTCATAGGAAGTCCTATCGCACATTCGCTTTCTCCGTATATGCATGATAAATGGCTTTGTGAGCAACATATAGATGCTAGTTATATTCCTATTCACGTGGAAGAAGGCAAGCTAGCGGATGCTGTACATTCATTAAAATTATTAGGTTGTAGTGGTTGGAATGTAACCGTGCCATATAAAGAGGCGATTATTCCTTACCTAGATGAAGTAGACCAATCTGCAAAAGGAATCGGTGCTGTCAATACCGTTGTAAAAACGGAAGATGGCCGGTTAGTTGGATATAATACGGATGGTTTAGGATTTATCGAATCACTTGGATCAATTAGCCAAACAAATCGAATTCTTATTTTAGGTGCTGGTGGCGCATCAAGAGGTATTGCCCATGCTTTCAAACAATTAGGCTTTTCTCAAATTACCATTGCTAATCGGACATATGCGAATGCAAAACGCTTAGTAGAAGAATTACAACTTGGACAAGCAGTCACTTTGGAAGAAGCCGAAGCTACGCTAGGACAGTTTGATATCATCGTTCAAACAACTCCGCAAGGAATGAAAAATAACTCAGCAACACTACCAATTCAGCTAAGTCAAATAAAAGAACATGCAATTGTTGCGGATATTGTATATAATCCTTTAGTTACCCCTTTTTTAGAGGAAGCGAAAAAATACAATGTTCGCACGGTAAATGGATTAGGAATGCTCGTTCATCAAGGGGCAATAGCCTTTACGTATTGGAATGGAGTTAAACCAAATACGGAGCAAATGGTGGAACGTTTAACCGAGCAATTAGGAGGAAATTATGTTAACAGGTAAACAAAAAAGATTTTTACGTAGTCAGGCACATCACTTAGCGCCAATTTTTCAAGTTGGTAAAGGTGGCGTAAACGATGCGATGATTAAACAAATAGGCGAAGCATTAGAAGTTCGTGAATTGATCAAAATTAGTATTTTACAAAACTGTGAAGACGAGAAGCATGAAGTGGCAGAAGCTCTTGCTAAAGGGACAAGCTCTGAACTTGTCCAATTAATCGGTTTAACGGTTGTATTATATAGACCATCCAAAAATAATAAAAGAATTGAGCTTCCAAAAGCGAGTCGAGCATGAGAAAAAAAGTAGGGATTTTAGGCGGTACGTTTAATCCGCCTCATATTGGTCATTTGATCATTGCCAACGAAGTATTAAACGCATTAGGTCTAGATGAAGTGCGTTTCATGCCAAATGCAACCCCTCCTCATAAACAAAAGGACGAGCTAGTAACAGCGGAGCAACGATTAAAGATGACGCAACTTGCCATCCGTGGAATTCCCAAGATGGCAGTGGAAACAATTGAATTAGAGCGTGGCGGCACTTCATATACATTTGACACAATCGAAATGTTACAAAATAGAGAGCCAGAGACAGATTTTTTCTTTATCATCGGTGGCGATCAAGTAGAGTTTTTACCGAAGTGGCATCGAATTGATGAACTTGTTCAAAAAGTACAATTTGTAGGGGTTCCGAGACCAAATACAACACTGGATACAGCATATCCTATTAGTAAAATTACAATTCCTCAAATTGATTTGTCTTCTACACTTCTGCGTAATCGATTGATGAATGGCGTAACTACGAAATTCCTTATCCCAGATAAAGTGAATGATTTCATCCAAAAGGAGAAATTGTATGAAGTTTGAACATGTATTGCTGCAGATGAAGGACAGAATGCCTGAAAAACGCTATATTCATACAAAAGGTGTAGCGATAACAGCAATTCATCTTGCAAAGAAATATGGAGAAGATATAGAAAAAGCAGAGCTTGCGGGTATTTTACATGACAGTGTGAAATATGCGAAGAAGGAATGGTTGAGAGAAAAGATTGTTTCGGAAAAAATGGATCCGATTCTTTTGGAGTTTCACCATGAACTTTGGCACGCGCCTGTTGGAAGTTATGTAGCTGAACATGAATTTCATATTCACGATGAAGATATTTTAAATGCGATTAAATACCATACAACTGGCCGAGCAGGTATGTCATCTCTCGAAAAAATTATTTACATCTCTGATATGATTGAACCTGGCCGTAATTACCCTGGAGTAGAGCTACTAAGAGAAAAGGCAGAGCAAAATTTACAAGATGCAATGATCAGTTGTATCCAACACAGTATGACCTTTTTGATCGATAAAAAACAACCGGTATTTCCGGATTCATTTCATTGTTACAATGATTTGATACAAAAGAAAGGAAAAGTGAACGAATGACAACGACAAAAACATTAGTAGAGGTAGCTTATAAAGCTGCAGACGATAAAAGAGCAGAGGATATCGTCGTATTAAATATGCAAGGAGTATCATTACTTGCAGACTACTTTCTAATCTGCCATGCAAACTCAGACCGTCAAGTACAAGCGATTGCAAAAGAATTAGAGGAACAAGCAACAATCGCTGGTTACAATGTGAAACGCCTAGAAGGGTTCGATGAAGCGAGATGGATCTTAGTAGACATGGGCGATGTAGTAGCACATGTATTCCATAAAGACGAACGTGCTTACTACAACTTAGAGCGTCTTTGGGGAGATGCACCATTGATTGAAGTAGGGCAAGATGCATAATGGCAATGTACGACCGATTTGCCTTTATTTATGATTCACTCATGTCCGATATAGACTATGATAAATACGCAAAATGGGTGCAGGCATCTGCACCCGTATCTAGCGGAAAACGTTTAGTCGATATTGGTTGTGGTACGGGTGTCTTAAGTGTGCAATTTGCGAAAGCTGGCTATGACGTAATGGGTGTAGATTTATCAGAATCGATGTTAACGATTGCACAAAGTCGCAGTTTAGAACAAGGAATGAACATTTCTTACATATGCCAATCAATGGCCGAATTAGATGGCATGGATGAGGTAGATGTAGCGGTTATTGCGATTGATTCGATCAATTATTTGAAAACCTTTGAAGAAGTGAAACAAACATTGGAACGAATTTTTGAAGCATTAACACCGGATGGTCAATTATTTTTCGATGTTCATTCCCTTTACAAAATGGATGTTGTTTATCCAGATGGTCCCTTTACATATGAGGATGAACAGGTTGCTTATATATGGCATACAGAAATAGGGGAAGATGCACATTCGATTTATCATGATATAACCTTTTTTGTGCAAGATGAATTGGGTTATTACGAAAGATTTGAAGAATCACATTACCAACGTACATTTTCGTTAGAATCATACACGCATTTGTTAAAACAAATTGGATTTTCTACTGTCGACGTTTCCACTACTGTTTTTGATGAACAGGATGAAGAAGAAATCGAACGTTATTTTATACATGCTACCAAATAGTTCTTTCCAAAGAGAGGTAAATTTAGTATAGTCTTTATGACTCCATATAATTTACCTCTTTTTGCGAGAGGATGATATTTCTGTTTCGTTTATTAGTTCAGAAATACAAGAAAAAGCTGTTGCTCCCAACAACAGTGATCACAATCATATTATTTTTTATCATACAATCCCAATTTAAATCAGCACCTCCCACAGCTGATGTTGTACAACCCATCCCTTTTGAAAATCCCATAATAGAACAACCATTAGAAACAACCGAATATATAAAAGATATTGCTATTTTTATCGAAGTCAAAGGCGCAGTGAACAACCCCGGAGTTTATGAACTAACAGAAGGTGATCGTGTATTAAACGCAATTGAACTTGCCGGAGGTTATTTAGCTACGGCTAATAGTAAAAACATTAACCATGCCCAAAGAGTAGTAGATGAAATGGTTATTTATGTACCGCTTGAAGGAGAAGAGGCGGAGGAATTAGAAACAATTGAAGCAATGCAACCCTCGAATTCCAATTTAGTAAATATTAATAAAGCGGATACCACAATGCTTTCTACCTTACCTGGAATCGGTCCTGCCAAAGCAGAAGCGATTATTGCTTACCGAGAAGGAACCGCCAATTTTAAAGAAAAGCAAGATTTAATGAATGTGACAGGGATTGGTCAAAAAACATTTGAAAAATTAGAACCCCTAATAACTGTGAAGTAATATTGACTGTTCACGATAAAAACTACTACACTAGAAGAAGTATATATATTGGAGGTAGTTATATGGAGCGTATTACATGGGACCAATTTTTCATGGCACAAAGCCATTTACTTGCATTAAGAAGCACTTGTACGAGGTTAGCAGTCGGTGCAACAATCGTTCGTGATCGACGTATTATGGCAGGGGGCTATAATGGCTCCATTTCAGGTGGAGATCACTGCATCGATCATGGCTGTTACGTTGTAGATAATCATTGTGTACGGACCATCCACGCAGAAATGAATGCATTATTACAATGCTCGAAATATGGTGTTTCGGTAAATGGAGCAGATTTATACGTGACTTATTTTCCTTGTTTACCATGCACAAAATCGATTATTCAAGCAGGAATTGCTCGTCTTTATTATGCACAGGATTATAAAAACAACGAATACGCTATTAAGTTGCTTGAACAAGCTGGTGTGGAAGTAATTCATGTGCCGTTTGACGAACGTAAAATCGACTTTTTAAGTGACGAAAAAGTTGCACTTTATATGGAACTGTTAACGAAGTTACGTGAGAAAGGAGCAAGTGTGGAAGAATTGGCGCCTTATGAAACGAAGGTGGCAGAATTATTCGGCGTATAAACATCCAAGGCAATCTTATTTATGTAGCTTTATCTATTGTAATTGCTACGATTAGTGCTTATGAATCTATGAATTTACTATTGTTATTTGTCATGCTTTTTTGCTGGCTAGTGTACAAACAAAAGCATATACTTTTTATATTTGGAACCATGATCTTTGGTTTTGCTTCTTATTTTTATGTACAAACAGTAATGCCGTTACAAGCAAATGAAATTCAAGTAAAAGAAATAACTTGGACAGATGTTTATCGGATAAATGGGCAGTATATCCGGGGATTCGCTATTTCTGAAAAAAATGAAAAATGGTATGTGCAACTTAAAATAAGTACGGAAAATGAAAAAAATATGTTTATGCAAACATCCGTTGCAGGTATGGTATTTCAGGTAGATGCTAAAGAAGTAGAGAAAAGACCAGCTTCCCATGCTTATGCATTTGACATGGATTCCTATATAAAAAGTAATGGTGCAGTTGGTCAAATTGCCGTAGAAACGTACCAAATCACTAGGAAACATGAGTCCTTTCTTACGTACATGGCCGAAAAGCGATTTGGTATGATGCGGCATATACAAACTACCTTCCCTCTGTCTTTACAGGCAGAAGCGGAAGCGCTTTTAATCGGCAGTAGAGAGCAGATGCCGTCCCAAATGCAAGATGCTTACCAAACATTAGGAATCACGCATTTATTTGCAATTTCGGGTCTCCATGTAGCTTTACTCGCATTGCTTGTATATGGATCAATGATTCGGATAGGCATTCGAAGAGAAACGGCAAATTTAATCTTAATAATTGCTCTTCCACTTTATGCATTTATCGCTGGAGGAGCTCCATCTGTATGGAGATCTGTTTCCGTAACAGAGATTGTATTACTGAGTATATTGTTTAGAAAAAAACTTGCAATCGATGATGCATTTTCGTTAAGCATTATTGGTTTTGTTTTACTGACGCCTTGGGTCATTTTTCAAATTGGTTTTCAGTTATCGTATTTAGCCGCGTTTTCGCTTATTTACTCATCTGTCTTATTAAAAAATAGTATGTCCTATGTCATGCAATCTTTTGTTATTACCGCACTATGTCAATTGATTGTTTATCCAATTCTTCTTTATCAGTTTTATGAAATTTCCATTTCCTCCTTCCTCGCAAATTTAGTTTTTGTTCCTTTGTTTTCGTTTGTCATTTTACCTATTAACCTTTTTTTCTTGTTACTTACGTATCTTTCCACTACGATAAGCGATTTCCTTTTCCAATTATATGAACCGATACGCAGTTTATTAAGTGAATTTATCCTGCACTTAGGTAGCTTACCTTATCAGCTTTGGAATCCGATGAAGCCATCCTTACTACTTGTGTTCATTGCTTATGGAACGGTATTATTCTTTTTTGTTTCAATAGAACAGAAAAAAAGACTAGTTTTGAGCAGCATTCTTCTTTTAGTGCCAATTGGGGTTATGCATGTTAGACCGTATTTGGATTCATCGGCGAAAATAACATTTTTGAATGTTGGACAAGGGGATTGTATCGTGATTGAAATGCCTTACCGGAACGAAGTAATCATGATTGATACGGGAGGGTTATTACGATTTGAACAGGATGCATGGAAAGCAACGAATGAAGTCTATGAAGTGGGAAGGCAAATTGTTGTACCGTTTTTAAAAGGAAAAGGAATAACTAAAATAGATACATTGGTTATTACACATGCGGATGCGGACCATATGGAAGGTGCTGAAGAGATTCTACGGGAAGTGCGGGTAGGTGAGATTCATATTACCCCCGGATCAGCGGAGAAAGAAGTTATGGAAGATTTGATGAAAGAAGTAAAAGAACAACAATTAACTTTGATAGAAAAAGGAGGTGGAGAGGAAATAGATTCAAGCTATTTTCAGTTTCAATATATCTATCCAATGGATTCTATCTATGAAGGAAATAATGATTCACTTGTCTTATCAATGCAAAATAGTTATTTTCATGGATTATTTATAGGGGATTTAGAGGAAGAAGGAGAGCTAGAATTAGTTAAAAATTACCCAAATGCGTTAAAAGACATTACCTTATTGAAAATTGGGCATCATGGAAGTAAAACCTCTAGCGAACAATCTTTTTTAGCATTAACCAATCCAGATATATCAATAATCACAGCGGGGTTTGGAAATAGATTTGGCCATCCGCATCCAGATGTTGTTGAACGTTTAGAAGCGCTACAAATTCCTTTTTTACAAACAGGGAAGGATGGGGCTATTGAAGTGGAAATAAGGAAAACAGGAGAAATATTCGTAACGACTCCGCGTTAACTAAAAAAGGATTTTGCCTAGTATAGACAAAACCCTTTTTTAGCGATTATCGAGAAACAAACTCAACAATTACTGCAATAGCGAACATAATGGTAAAAAATCCAAAGGAGACTACAAAACCTACGCCTGAGTCGATTGCGTCGTTACGCTTCGACTGTACATTTTGTTCAAATTCATTCATTATTACCCCTCCTATTTCCACCTAATTATATAGGATAGCCTATTAAAAATCTACATGGAATGTTTCTTTTCTCCTTTCCCGCTGACAATGTCACAAATTATTCACTACTTTTACGTTATAATAAAGACAAATCAACAGCAGTAAGGAGATCTAAGATGATTTCAGAAAAGTGGATGAAAATAGCGAACAATGATTTGTCAGATGTGTATTTATTATACGGAACGGAAGCGTATTTTATAGAAGAGACATTAAAAAGATTAAAAAGACAATTAAATGAGCACGGGGAAGTAGAAATAATAACTTTTGATATGGAAGAAAAAAGCGTGGATGAAGTAATTTATGAAGCGGATACAATTCCTTTTTTCTCTGATAAGAAGCTTGTCATTGCCAAAAATGCATTCTTTTTAAAAGCAACAGAAAAGGGAAAAGAAAAAGTGGTACATGACACAGTGGGTTTAGAAAAATGGCTTCAAAGTCCTTCTCCAACAGCAATTGTCGTTTTTATCGCGCCTTATGAGAAACTAGACGAGCGTAAAAAAATTACAAAAGCGATGAAACAATCTGCTAATGTAATCGAAGCAACTAGCTTGCAGGCACATGATTTAAAAAGTTGGGTGTTACATGAGCTCAAAAGACACGGCAAAACAATGTCAGAAGAAACGATGGATCGTTTTATCGAATTTGGTGGAACCGATTTAGTTCATTTACAAACAGAATTAGCTAAAATCGCGACGTATGTAGGGGAAATAGTAGAAATTGATACAGAAACAGTAAAAATATTACTGGTTCGAACGTTAGAGCAAGACGTTTTTACACTTGGAAATGCTTATCTTTCAGGCAATAAAAGCGAAGCAATTGCCATTTACCATGATCTATTAAAACAAAAAGAAGATCCATTAAAGTTAAATGCATTGATTGCTACTCAAGTAAGATTAATGGTACAAGTAGGTCATTTAAAGAAAAAAGGGTATCATGCCCAACAAATTGCCGGCATTCTAAAGGTACATCCTTACCGAGTGAAATTGCTATTTGATAATCCGATATTATATAACGAAGCCAAGTTATTACAGACATTAAATGATTTAGCGACTGTAGATCTGCAATTAAAAACATTAAATATTAATCGGGACCGGATATTAGAATTGTTTTTGATGAAATAAAGACTGTTGATTTACCGTTTTCCTCTTGCACTTTTTCGGTTAGCTATGGAAGAAATAATCACTACATCCTTACCGAGGACTAAGTGTATCAGAAAGTGACTACGTCACTTTCTGATACACTATTTTCGATAATGTTGTTGTGGTTATTTGTCCGTCGCGTACCTACAAAGTTCAAAAGAAAGATGCAAATTCTTTGGAAAATGAAAGAAAAGCTACTTTTCTATTCAGTGAGGAAGTGCCCGAAGATGCAATTTCGGGCACCCTATCGATTTCTATCATGTATTCCTTGCTTATTTTTTGCAAAGTTATCACTGGCAATTTGGTGATATTTAATTGAAGAGAGACACTTCTTTCTGAGCGAAAAAGTGGAAAAAAGTAGAGTAGGACTCAAAAGCTTTAGCACATAAATTACCCGTGCTTACGGAGTGCGACGGATGAGCGACTTCCACACGATTACCGAAAAAAATGGGCAAGGGATGCGACTTTGTCGCATCCCTTGCCCATCAAGAAATCTCGGTCATGGAGTAGAATTCGTTCAGTTCAAAGCACTCAGTAAGCACCTATGCATAGAGTGCCCAATATGTTATCCCAAAATAAATAAAGACTGACCGAATGAATCCGGTCAGTCTTATTTACATTACGCTTTTTTCATTAATTGAGCTTTCTTACGAGTAGCTGCGTTTTTATGAATTAAACCTTTAGAAGCTGCTTTCTCCAATTGTTGGATTGCAGATTTAATAAGTTCTTTTGCGTTTTCGTCATTGTTAAGTGCAGCATTGTCAGCTTTTTTAACAGCAGTACGCATTGCAGATTTAGCAGTAGCGTTTTGAGCGTTCAAAGTTGCGTTTTTCTTAACACGTTTGATTGCAGATTTAATATTTGGCATACCTTTCACCTCCTAAAATGGTCTCGAGATGATACATTTCTTTGTTGAAACTGTCTAATACAACAAGCATTATTTTAACAAACGCAAAAACAAATTGCAATATATAAATGCAAAGAATATTTACTTGACACATCGACCAAACTAATTTGGAGGTGAATTATATGTGGGGAAGAACCGATTTATTAGACGAATCAGACGAAATGGTCAGACATCGTACAAAAGAAGACAAGAATACATTAAACAAATCTGAGGGCATTAAATTTGACGAAAGTAGGGAAGGAGCTGTATTAGTAACCTCGATTGAAGTGGACGAAAACGGAGAAAAGGAACTAGGAAAGAAAAAAGGGAAGTATATTACATTAACCGATTTAACAGTTAGTCCAGTTGATGATCGAAGCTTTCAACACTTAGAAAGAATATTTGTTGATAAGTTAAAAGACATTCATCAGAATGTTAATCTAACGAAGTCATCTAAAATTTTAATAATAGGGCTTGGCAATGCACTGATTACACCAGATGCAATAGGACCTAAAGCGATTGAAATTTTACAAAGCTCTGCATTGACATCTGAAGAATCTATCAAGGTAGTCATGTATGCCCCAGGAGTAACTGGCCAAACAGGCTTTGAGACCAGTGACTTTATAGAAGCGATAAGTAATGCGTTTAAGCCAGATTTAATCATTGTATTAGATGCGCTTGCTGCCAGAAATAGTGAACGGCTTTGTAAAACAATCCAAATTACCAATACAGGTATACATCCGGGTTCGGGTGTTGGAAACCAACGAAAAGAGGTTTCAGAGGAAGTATACGGCGTGCCTGTAACGGCAATCGGGATACCAATGGTTGTTGATGGACCGGTTTTATATGCGGATGCCATGGAGCAAGTTATTCACTATATTGCCTCCAAAATAGAAGAAAAGGGAAGCCCTTCTTCGGCTTTAGCCGTAACTCCAATGGTTTCTAGTAAAAAACCAACTATTGACAAAGCAGTATTACAACCAATTTTTGGGGAATGGGTCACTTGGCCAACTGAAGAAAAAAGAAAGCTGTTTGAAGAAGTTTTTGTAGGAAAGAATCCCTCCTTATTTGTAACACCGAAAGAAACAGATGCATGGGTGGAACAATATGCCCATTTGCTATCTAACGGTTTAGAAACATGGATTACTAGTAGATGATGTCGTTCTAAAATTCCACTTTTCCACATACGATTGTGTGAGGAGAGTGGAATATATGGCTAAATCCATGAAGAATTTAACAAGCATTTTAATCCTTTTATTTTTAGCACCTATCATTATTGCTACCATCCAAACACCTCTTTTTATGGCTCAACCGGAACAAGTGGAAGAAAAGAAAAAAGAGGACATTCCCGTAGTGTACGCGGCCCAACTAGAAAAAAATCCAGTCGTTCAAGAAGTAATAACGGAGCCAAAAAAAGCATTTGTTTACTTTACTCATTCGCAAGAAGCTTATCAACCGATACTTGCTGCACAAGGTGAAAAAATAGCTATTTATCATCCAATAAGCAATATCACGACTTTTCAAGATCAAATAAATGCCCAATTTGCACTTCATCAATTGGAAGCCTCTTTTTTGGAAAACTACAACAAAAAAGAAATGGATGACTATAACTCAATACGTCCATTAGTCCAACAAGCAATCGGGCAAAAAGATTATGATATCATTTTAGATATTCATAGAGATTCTGCCAAAGCAAATGTGACGACACTAAAAAGTGGAGAAGCAAGCTACGCTAAATTTATATTCGTTATTGGCCGAGAGCATCCTAACTACAGATGGAATGAGCAACTGGCACAGAATCTCTCTAACCAATTAAATAAATTAGTACCTGGAATTTCACGAGGGGTATTACCAAAAGAGGGAAAGGGAGTAGATGGAGTATATAATCAAGACCTTTCCAATGATTTAATCAATGTAGAATTAGGAGGCATCGACAATACCGAAGAAGAAATTAATCGTTCGATTGCAGTTCTAGCAAAAGCATTATCCAATCTGTTAAATGAACAGTTGCCTTCCTAAATATTAAAATAGCGCGGCTTATAGATTTTAGGGCTTTCTGCAAATTATAGGGAAACTGCGACGTAGTGCGTTGACTAGTGACCGCTATGATTTTCGCTGCAGGACGGACGCTTTCCGTGGGGTGAGTGATGAGCCTTCACCGCCGCTTGCGCGTACGTTGTGAAGTCTCATCTTACTCACTTGATCCCACTGGAGTCGCCGCCCTGC
>NZ_JBFTLO010000008.1:0-299270 GCF_056396485.1 Psychrobacillus sp. 05T411
TGTGTGATTTTCGCTACAGTCGTACGCTTTCCGCCGGGTGAGCGATGAGCCATCCCCGCCGCCCTTAGGCGTACGTTGGGATGTCTCATTAGCCCACTCATCCGGCAGGAGTCGACGCCTGTAGCGAAAATCAGTGGAAATTGCCCAATTATCCATACCATYCCATTAAAAAACAAAATTTCAACCAGTTTTTCCATTGCATTCATCCAATAAATGGTTAAGGGCAACCAACCGATCACTGGGAGCAACCAGTTCTGCATGGAAAGCAACCAAATTGTCGGTGAAAGCAACCAATTCTCAAAATGGCTCTTTACTTGATGTGAGACAACAATAATTCTGACATATTATAGGAATTATATGTCTTAAAGCCCGTCAAACACGCCTGGCCGGCATCTACTCGACTAGTTTGTCGTGTTCAGCTATCTTATTGTCGCGTTCGAGGTGTGCATTGTCGTGTTCAAAGGCGAAATTGTCGCGTTCGTAGTGGATATTGTCTCGTTCAACCATTTATTGTAATATGGGATCTCAATAATTTAGCCATTTTCATTGATTTTCGCTGCAGGGCGGCGACTCCAGCGCAAGCGGCGGTGAAGGCTCATCACTCCCCCCACGGAAAGCGTCCGTCCTGCAGCGAAAATCATAGCGGTCACTAGTCAACGCACTACGTCGCAGTTTCCCTATACTGCACACCTATTCAGAGGCGACCTATAAAGAACATTGTTTTTTATCTTAAAAGTGCTTCGACTTCTTCTGCAGGGATTGGGCGGCTTATATAGTATCCCTGAGCTGAATCACAACCCATTTGTTTTAATAGCTCATATTGTTCTTCTGTTTCTACACCTTCTGCGACAACATGTACGTCCAAAGATTGACCAAACTGGATTAGTCCTTGGATAAGCTTTTGTAATTTTTCTTGTTGCATAATAGAACTCACAAATGATTTATCGATTTTTAGCTTACTAATGGGAAGAAGTTGCAAGTACCTAAGTGATGCATACCCTGTACCAAAATCATCTAAAATAAAAACAACTCCATCTTGTTGTAATGTTTGCATTTGCTGAATAATAGACTTTTCCGCTTCCGCTTCGAGCGCGAACTTTTCTGTAAACTCGATTTGTAAAAGCTCCGGTGAGCATTTGTATTTATCTAATACATTACGAATGGCTTTTACCATGTTTTTATCACGGAATTCCCGAATAGATGAGTTGAAACTCACTTTAATCGGTATCCCTTTTTGCTGCCAAATTGCTGCTTGCTCACAAACCTTTTCTAGCATGAAAGCACCAATTTCATTGATTAGTCCAGTTTCTTCGGCAATAGGTATTAGTTCTTCAGGAGAAACGATTCCAAGTATATCGTCTTCCCAACGTACGAGTGCTTCCACTGCTGTAATTTTATTGGTTAATACATCTTTTTGTGGCAAATATAGAACATGAAGATTACGGTGATTTAATGCTTCCAGTAATCGCTTTTCAATTTGCGCACGACGAGTTAGCTTATGATGATCAGATGAGGACAGGCTCGCAATCATGCCACCACCTTCTAATTTCACTCGTTGGATTTTCATATCATTTGCTTTCAATAAGTGCAAATAGGATTGTTGATCTTCTGGGTACCTAGTAATTGCTCCGCTGACCGTAAGAGCGACAATTTTATTGTCTAGATAAATTGGGTTTTGTTTTAAATAATGAACGAATCCTTGTATAAACCATTCCCCTAATGTTGTAATAATAGTAAATTCATTTCTTCCGGACCTAGCAATAATCGATTCTTCAAAATAGATTTTCAATCTTTTCGTAAATTCATTTAATAATTGAGACTCCGTTTGATCGTTGAATATTTTTTTTAATGTATAAAATTGATCAATGCTAAGGGAAACAAAGGAAAAGTATTTGTCCTCTTGAATGTATTCGTCCACAGTTTCTTCTAAACGATGTCTACTCAATAGACCAGTTTCTGTATCGACATAGGCTATTTGTTCTAGGCGTGATTGTATTAGTTTTTTTTCCGTAATTTCTTCTTCCAATAACAAGTGGTATAGCGTATGATTTTCCTTATTAGTAATTGGTATTGCAATTAACTCAACCCAATAACTTTCTCCGTCTTTTGTCGTTTTCTCGACGGTATCATGGAAAATTTGTCCTTTTTGTAATGTGTTCATAATTTTATCAGCAATGGAAATATGTTGTGAAGTGTTTGGGAAAAGTTGCCAAAATGTCTTTCCGACAATTCGTTTCGGAGTCCAATTACTTCTTTTTAAGAACATCTCATTGGCATGAAGGATTAATCCTTCTTTGTCTAAATAAGCAACCATAAATGACTTAGATAAACCTTTTTTTAATAATTGTAACTCTAAAAAAGATGATTCTTCTGTATTTTGTATTGTATTTGATTCAATTTGGAAAAAAACATAGTGATTGTCATTCAGAAAGATTGATTTGACAACGATTGATGTTTTCGTGGAGTTTTTATCTTTTGAGTAAAGGGTGACAGGACTGAAGCGAATTGGCTCATCTTGATGTAGGATTGTTTCCCAATTAGCAGTTAAATGTCCATAAGTGTGTTCATTAAACAGTGGAGCTTTAGATCCTTGTAAGTCTTCCAACTGGTATCCGAACTGCTTTTCGGCTTCCCTGCTCCACCAAATAATATGACCGTCCCTATTTGTCATAAAAGTTGGGAAAGGTAAATGATTAAAAATAGTATTACTAGGATCAAATAAATCATCTTTTAGGTACATATTAACGGCTCCTTTGAATAATATACATCCATTATATATAAAATACATAAAATAGTCATTAAAGTAGAACAATATATTCATTGAAAAATATATTTAAGGTATAAGGGGCTAGTTGCAAACGGGAAAAGAAATGAGGAATAGTAAAAATGGAACGTTGGAAGGGTATAATATTAATTATTTTAGGTTCTATAATGTGGGGAGCCTCTGGACCGATGATGGAATGGTTATTAAAAGAAAGTAACTTATCTGTTCCTTTCTTTCTTACTGTTCGATTAATCGTAGCAGGAATATGTATATTAGCTTTTTTAAGAATTAAAGGAAAGCCTATTTATACTATATGGAAAGAGAAAAGTTGGTTAAAGCAATTAATCGTTTTTAGTATATTTGGAATGCTCGCTGTTCAGTATACTTTTGTTGCGGCAATTGAGGCGAGTAATGCGTCTGTTGCAACATTACTACAATTTTTGGGGCCAATTTATATTGTAGTATTTCTTTCGTGGAAGAGTAGGATGTTTCCACCTAACTATCAAATTATAGGTATTATTGGAACGCTTATTGGGTTGTTTTTTTTATTAACAAATGCTAAATTCAATCAGCTATTAATAAGTAAGGAAGCACTTTTTTGGGGATTGGCACTCGGTGTTGCATTTTCTATTTATACGGTGTATCCCGCTAGGCTTATGAAAGAGTGGGGGGTACTCATTGTCGTAGGTTGGGGGATGTTAATAGGGGGTATAGTACTAGCATTGGTCTCTCAAATTTGGCGTTCGAACGAGTGGGAAGTCCTTGTAAGTTATCCATTTAACTTAATGACTTGTATCATTATTCTTATCGCGACGATTGCTTTTATTTTCTTTTTAACAAGTATGAAGTACATATCACCAGTAGAAACTAGTATTCTATCGAGTATGGAACCATTAACTGCCATGGTTATTTCCGTTATTTGGTTAGGCCAAGTTTTTGGGGCTTGGCAATATGTAGGAGTTGTCGTGATGCTTGTATTCGTCACATGGCTTTCGATCGCTGGTGAAATTAAATGGAAACGAAAAGGAAAGATGGCTAATTGAGGCCATCTTTTTTCTATATGTTGTGTCCATGTTATGGCATAATAGACTCCATATAGAAATAATTCGAGTAACGAAGAATCTAGGGGTGTTGTGTTTGTGAGGACGATTTTTTCTTATTTATCGCCATATAAGTGGCTTGTTGTCATCGCGTTACTGCTCATGTTAGTAGAGCTTTCTGTAGAGCTTGTCCAGCCTTTGTTAATAGCAACCATTATTGACGATGGAATACTAGCGGGTGATCAGCAGACAATTATTTTTTGGGGAATTATAATGCTTGGGATATCGGTGATTGCTTTTTTAGCAGGAATCATTAATACTTTCATCGCATCTCATGTTGTGCAATGTTATGGGTTTGACATTCGCCAGGCCTTATTCAAGCAAGTACAGTCGTTTACGATGGCAACTTTTTTAAGGTTTCCATCTTCTAGCCTAATAACGCGCTTAACGAATGATGTGACAATTACGCAAAACTTAATATTTATGGGGCTGCGTATAATGCTTCGAGCACCACTATTAGTTATTGGAAGCATTGTGATGTCTTTTTTTGTTCATGCTTACCTAGCTATGTTCTTAGTGATGGGGGCACCGATTTTAATCGTTTTTCTATTTTTAATGAGTAAAAGAGGACTTAAGCTATTTGGAAAAGTACAAAGAAGTGTGGACCACGTAACACGGAAAGTGCAAGAAAATTTGCAAGCCGTTCGCCTTATCAAAGCGTATTTACGTGGTAGTTTTGAATCGACTCGTTTTGCATCTGTTGCAAATACATTAAAAATAGATAATGTGAAAGCATTTCGTATTATGGAGCTTATTTTACCCGTTCTTTTATTTGTCATGAATGTGAGTTTAATGGCAGTGCTTTGGTTTGGCGCAAAAGAAATTCAAACAGGAGACACGAAGATGGGGGATCTTGTTGCGATTGTTAACTATGCAATGCGTATGACGGGTGCATTTTCCATGTTTTCTTTCATTATCATATTTTTCTCTAGAGCGAAGGCTTCAGCAGAACGTATGGAAGAGGTTTTAGTAGTGGAAGAAGGAATCGAAGACATAAGTAAAGATCCTGCGAATACTGTTCCGAAGAAGGGAGAAATTGAATTTCAACATGTTTCTTTTTATTATCCAACGACCGATTTACCTGTTCTAAAAGACGTTTCTTTTACTTTAGAATCGGGAACAAAACTTGCCATTATGGGGGCAACAGGTTCCGGGAAGTCGACGCTATTAAACTTAATACTACGTTTTTTTGATGCGACAGAAGGTGAAATACGGATTGATGGGGTAGAAGTAAAAGAATGGCCACTAAAAGAGTTAAGACAAACAATTGGGCTTGTGCCGCAACAATCTATACTTTTTACAGGAAGTATTGAAGAAAACTTAGGATGGGGAGATGCAACCGCTAACGGTGAAACGCTTAAAGAAGCGGCAATACAAGCGCAAATTCACCATTCTATTGAACATTTCCCAGATCAATATGATACGAGAGTGGGTCAAAAAGGAGTCAATTTATCTGGCGGTCAAAAACAAAGATTGTCCATAGCACGTGCACTAGTACGTAAACCAGAAATTTTATTATTGGATGATAGTACGAGTGCCTTAGATGTGTCGACTGAAAATGCCTTATGGGAAGCTTTAGAACAAGAACATGCAACGATGCTTGTCGTTACGCAAAAAATTAGAACCGCAAAAGGCGCGGATCAAATTCTTTTGCTAGAAGAAGGCAAAGTTTCGGCATACGGTACGCATGAAGAGTTGATGGAAAGTTCCTCTTTATATAGGGAAATTGCAGAATCACAGCAGGAGGGGGGCGGACGTGATGAACTTCATTCGTAAACCTTTTGGATATGAACCTATTGTGACCAAGGAAGATTTGAAGAAGGACCACAAGAAAAAAGTGGAGAAGGCATCTGATTGGAAAGGTGTTCTCAGTCGGGTATGGAAGCTAGTTGATGAGCAACGTTTTTTATTGATTATGGTGCTTTTATTAGTCATCGCTAGTTCTGCTTTAGCTTTATTTGGACCTTATTTAATCGGTATTATTATCGATGAATATATTGCTAAAAGCGTTATTGCAGGACTTGCCAATATGATTGGCATATTGATCATTGTGTATGTATTTTTGTCTGTCACGATGTATTTACAAAGTTATTGGATGATTGGTATTGCACAGCAAACGATTTATAGGCTAAGAACGGGATTGTTTAATCATTTACAAAAACTACCTGTATCGTTTTTTGATAAACGACAACATGGGGAATTAATGAGCAGGATGACCAATGATATAGAAAACGTCAGTCAAACGTTGAATTCTTCTTTTATACAAGTATTTTCAAGTGTGTTAACTCTAGTCGGAACAACGGTCGTTATGCTTCTATTAAGTCCACTAATGACTGTTATCACGTTGATTATTGTACCTTTTATGTATGTTGCGATGCGATGGATCACGAGACATACTTCCAAGTTATTTAAAGAGCAGCAAAAGGCACTTGGGGAACTTAATGGAATGATTGAAGAAACTGTTTCTGGTCAACGAATCGTCAAAGCGTTTTCTCAAGAGACTCATATGTTAGAGGAATTTGCAATGAAAAGTGAACGTTTAAAACGAACTGGGTTTTGGGCACTTACTTATTCAGGGTTTATCCCCAAAGTGATGAACTTTTTAAATAATATGAGTTTTACACTGGTTGCTGCAGCTGGAGGAATCCTTGCATTTTATGGGCATATATCGATTGGGGAAATCGTAATTTTCACGGAGTATGCACGCCAGTTTACACGTCCTCTAAACGATTTAGCCAACCAGTTTAATACTGTGTTATCAGCGATAGCGGGTGCGGAGCGTGTGTTTGCAATTATCGATGAACCGGAAGAAATAGATGCAGCAACTGATCACCAAGACTATAAAATAAAAGGAAATGTAACATTCGAAGACGTAACATTTTGGTACGATAAAAACGATGAAAATCCGACCATTGAGCATGTCTCTTTCCATGTAGAGGCTGGGCATACTGCTGCTTTAGTTGGGGCCACTGGTGCAGGAAAAACAACCATCATGCAACTTCTTGCTCGTTTTTATGAAGTAAATGGCGGAAGTATTTTAATAGATGGTATTAAGGTGGAGGAACTACCAAGACATACATTGCGAAGCCAAACGGCATTTGTTTTGCAAGATCCATTTCTTTTTGAAATGACCGTACGAGAAAATATACGATACGGGAAATTAAATGCTACAGATGAAGAAGTTGTAACAGCAGCTAAAGAAGCAAATGCACATGAATTCATAATGAAGTTGCCAAATGGATATGATACGATTTTAACGGCAGACGGCGGAGAAATTAGCCAAGGTCAAAAGCAATTAGTATCCATTGCAAGAGCACTTGTTGCCGACCCTGCCATTCTATTACTGGATGAAGCTACATCGAATATCGATACCGTGACAGAGCTGAAAATACAAGAAGCACTAGAGCGGTTAATGGAAGGTAGAACAAGTTTTGTTATTGCCCATCGTTTGAATACGGTACGTAAGGCAGATCTTATTTTTGTAATGGAGAACGGAAAGCTAGTAGAGTCGGGACCGCAAGAAGAGTTGCTCCAAAGTCAAGGGAGGTATTATAATATGCTAGCAGATACGAAAATTTAAGGAGGCTTTTATGAATATTTCTATAATGACCGTATCTATTCCATTAGATATCGATACAAGGAAAGAAATAAATGAATTATTACAAGAAGATACAGTGAATTACGCATCGTTATTAAGTGCGGGTGAGTTTACAGATTCCCATTTAACAGGTTTTTGTGTACTAGCCTATGACGATGATTCAGATAAATTAGTTGGCGTGTTATCGGCTATCGACCGACTCGCTACGGGAGAATTTGAGTGGAGCACAGTTGTTTCGACCTCTCTTCGCAGAAAAGGAATTGGAACGGTGCTTGTAGCGGAGTTAGATAGAAACTTAGAACTTCGCGGAGCAATATACGATTTAGCCTTAGTTTCAGAGAAGTCGGAAGCGGGACGACAATGGTTGAAGAAATTGGGTTATGAGTATGATTTTACTGAGCGGACAATGGTGGCTAAGGCAGAGGCGACTTCGTTAAGTAGTGAAGTGGAGATCATTCCATACAGCTCAGAGGATTCCGAGTTAATCGAAGTGCTTATCAGTGCATTTGGGGATACAGTCGAAGAGGTGATGAATTTTATTGCATTTAATATGCAATCACCAAACCGTAGACTAATGGTTGCTACATTAGAAAATAGTGTTGTAGGTACCGTTACGATTGTGGATGATTCCGATAAGTTATGGGTGACAGGTCTCGGTGTGCATGAGCATGCTCGTGGAAAAGGCCTCGCTACTGCTATGCTGAGTTGGGCGAAAAATGAAGCCCGTCTTCTTGGGAAAGAAAATGTTTACTTAGACGTGGAGACAGATAATGATACAGCATTATCCGTATACGAAAAAGCAGGATTTAAAACGATTGATCATATACATTTCTTTCAAAAAGGATGACCCGATGTGGGTCATCCTTTTTAGAAATATAATCCTAAGAAACACTTGTACCACAGTACTCCAAAAATACCTTAATTAGCACTTACAAACGGAGGAAGCGTATCTTCAAATAATGACCAATCCATATGCATCTCTTCATCTTTCAACAAGCAAGCATCTAATGCCACTTCGATTTCTTCCTTATCCATATCCATACCGATAAAAACAATCTCCGTTTGGCGGTCACCGTATTCATCATCCCATCTACTTGAAACGGTACAATCCTCTTCAAAAATCTGTTGCTGCTCCACTTTAGGAAGTGTCGCTATCCAATAACCAGCACCTTGGAACTGAATAGAGGAACCAGCTTGAGATAGTAAACCAGCCATTTCGTTTCTTGATGCTAACCAAAAGAAGCCTTTTGAGCGGACGATTTCTTGTGGAAAGCCACTTAACCATTGTTCCCATCTTTTCGGATGAAATGGTCGTTTTCTTTTATACACAAACGAACTAATCCCATATTCCTCTGTTTCGGGAATATGTTCTTCGTTCAATTCTTTTATCCAACCAGCACCGCTCGAAGCTTTTTCAAAATCAAATAAATGACGAGCGAGTAGAACAGAAGTATCGATTACACCGTTTTCTATTAGATGAATTTCCGCATCTGGATTCATTTTGCGCAAGAAGGATTGAAAAGCTGCTGCATATTCAGCTGTTACTAAATCTATTTTCGATACTAATAAAATATCCGCAAACTCTATCTGATCTATTAATAAGTCAGAAACATCTCGTTGATCGTATTCATCATCCGTTTGTTTTCGTTCAAGTAATGTTTCTCCGCTTTCATAATCAGTCCAGAAACGAAATGCATCCACTACCGTTATCATTGCATCCAACTTGCAAAATTGAGATAAGTCAATTCCCACTTCTTCATCGATATAAGTAAATGTTTGAGCAACAGGTATTGGTTCTGAAATACCTGTCGATTCGATGACGATATAATCGATATCTCCTTGTTTTGCAAGCTTTTCCACTTCAATCATTAAATCTTCTCTTAGTGTGCAGCAAATACATCCATTTGTTAGCTCCACAAGTTTTTCTTCCGTTCTAGAAAATCCGCCATCTTGGATGAGCTGGGAGTCAATATTAATTTCACTCATATCATTAACGATGACTGCAATTTTCTTTCCTTCTTTATTGGCAAGTAGATGATTGAGTACTGTTGTTTTTCCTGCTCCTAAATATCCACTTAATACGGTAACTGGAATTTGTGTTTGTATAGTCATTTTATTCTCCTTATTTAAATCGTAATGGTTACGATTTAAATAATAAACGATAGAAAAGAAGAATGCAAGTAGAAAAGAGACAACTTTTTACAATCTCCTAACATAATTTCAATATGGACTACATAAACTTACGATAGGATGAATGGTGAAGAGAACGTTCAATCGAAAAGGAGAGATACTTATTGGGTTTGAATGAACGCAATGTGACGATGAAAGTTTCGAATAAACGGTTGAATACTTTACAATTTAGCTCTATTAGAAAGAAAGTACATACAAGTCTACAATGGTTCATCATGAAAAAAGCTAGACCCCCGAGACTTAAATATATTCCGCTTCCTCCAAGGAAGTGAATAAATACACGTCATCTCACACCTGGAGATGGCGTTTTCCTTTTGAAAAAAAGTATAATAAATGAAAAGCGCAAGCGCCTATGTCTGCCCTGACAGGCAAATGGGGAAAAGCGAGGAGGCAGCTCCTCAGCCACCACAGCTTTTTCACATTTGACCCCGAGGGGCAAGGCGCTGGAGCTGGATCGATAATAAAAGAGGAGGCGGCTTTTCATGAAAATTTATGCGCATAGAGGATGTTCAGGGACATATCCAGAAAATACGATTGCTGCTTTTAAAGCAGCGTCCCAATTGCCAATACATGGTGTTGAGTTCGATGTGCATCTGACAAAAGATGGAGAACTTGTTGTCATTCACGATGAATCGATTGATCGCACGTCGAATGGGCAAGGTTTCGTTAAGGATTTAACACTGAAAGAATTAAAGGCATATGACTTCGGTAAATGGTTTTCTCCCAATTTTAAAGGGGAAACAATTCCTACTTTAAGGGAGGTACTATATGTATTTAAAGACACTCATCACCATATTAATATTGAATTGAAATCGGATATTTTTCCATATGAAGGAATGGAGCAGAAAGTATTAGAAATGTTAAGTGCGTATCGACTGGAAGAAAGAGTCGTTATTTCTTCTTTTAATCATGAAATGATTCAACATGTTAAAATACTAGCACCACATGTCGAAACGGCTGTTTTATTTATGGAAGTGATGATTGCTCCGCATGAATATGCGAAAGTAGTAGGAGCAGATGCACTACATGCTTTTTTTCCAACGGCATTACGTAAAATGGGGAAAGAGGCTATTGAGAGTGGGAGACAGCTACGTGTTTTTACAGTGAATGAGGAGTTTTATGCCGATATGCTTGAAGCTGCCGGAGTACATGCCATTTTTACGGATTTTCCGGAAAAACTGTATAACCATTTTAACAAGTAAAGTAAAAGGGACTGCCTATAAACAATCATAAGGCAGTTCCTTGTTCACTTACTTCTTCAACAATAAATACATAAAATAAGGACCGCCGATTAAAGCAACCATTACCCCAGCCGGAAGTCCGCTTGGTTCAACAACGTTTCGACCAATTGTATCCGCAAATAGTAATAGCCAGCCGCCGATTAAAATCGCAACAGGGACAAATAATTGATGTCTAGGACCTACCACTGCTTTGGCAATATGAGGTGCCATCAACCCGATAAATGCAATCCCTCCTGTAACGGAAACCGCAGAAGCTGCAAGGGCAACCGCAGCAAGTAAAAGTACGATTCGCTCTTTCTCGATGGATACACCAACACCAATTGCAACTGGTTGATTTAAACCAAGTATATTTAACTTATTGGCTTTATATAAAGCGAATGGGATCAGAACGATCAGCCATGGTAGTAATGCTAAGATAAATGGCCAATCAGAACCCCAAATATTGCCGGCTAACCATTTGGCAATAAAATCAACTTTTTCACGCTCAGCTGATGAAATAATGACAATCATTAAGCCGGACAAAGCCATTGAAAATCCTATACCGACAAGTACTAATCGTACAGGCTGCAAACCTACTTTTCGATTGTAGGACAGAATGTAAATAAAAAACGCTGTAAGTAAAGCCCCGATAAATGCTACAAAAGGAAGCATATAGACAAAAGAACCGGGTTCAATGGGTGAAAATAAGAAGAATAAAGAAATAGCCACTCCTGCTCCAGAGTTTATCCCGATAATACCCGGATCTGCTAAATCATTACGTGTAATCCCTTGTAAAATTGCGCCAGACAATGCAAGTGCCATTCCAGCAAGTATCGTAATAATAATTCGAGGTAAACGAATGGAAAATAAAACAAATTCCTCTTTGAATGTACCTTGTCCAAATAGAGTAGGTAACAAACGGTCAAACGATAAAGAGGAGTAGCCGATACCAGCACTAATAATAGCAGTAGTCAAAATGAGAATTGATAATAGGGCAACAAACACACGTTGTTTTTTAATAACCTCTTTTGGAATCATTGGAATACGCCTCCTCCTTTACGAACTACAAGAAGAAAAAAGGGTAATCCCATTATCGCAATAATTGCTGCAACAGGCGTTTCATAAGGAATGTTAATCGTTCTGCCAAGCGTATCGGCAAATAGCATAAGAATAGCTCCGACAACGACTGACATAGGAATGATAGAACGATAATCAGTTCCAACAATCGCTCGAACAATATGTGGAACCATTAAACCAACAAATGCCATATTCCCTACAAGTGCCACGGATGCCCCAGCCAGTAATATGATGATGATAAATAGAATTGTTTTTATCAGAACTGTCTTCTGGCCTAATCCCACTGCAACCTCTTCATTTAAACTCAAAATAGTTAGCTGACGAGAAAGTAATAGAGCAATTAAAATTCCAACGCTTACAAATGGAATAATAATATACAACTGGCTCCAATTCGTTCCGATTAGCCCTCCTGCTGTCCACATATTTACGTTCTTCGATACTTTGAAAAAAATACCGACTCCATCTGCAATCGCATATAAAAAAGCGGAAACAGCGGCCCCAGCCAGGACGATTCGAAGTGGAGAGAAACCTCCTTTTTTCATGGCTCCGATACTAAATACCATAATGGCACCTACTGCGGCTCCAATAAAGCAGGCAATGGTGATTCCCAAATAGTTCACCATAGGGAAAAATGCCAGTGTAACCGCAAGTGCAGCATTCGCTCCTGAAGTAAGTCCTAGTAATCCAGGATCGGCAAGAGGATTCCTTGTAATACCTTGCATAATAGCTCCCGAAACAGCAAGTGCAGCCCCTACAACAATAGCTCCAACTTCTCTTGGAAAACGAATTTCACGAATTATATTGATCTGATCATTCTTCAAATTTGAAAATAAAGCATTCCATACATCTTGAACAGAGGTCTCTGCTGCGCCAAAAACCATCGCAACGATAAACATAACAAAAAGTATAGATAATCCGATTATGAGTTTTACACTAAAGCGAATAGAAGATTTCATCGTTTATTTCCTTTCCATCTACCTATAAAAAATAGAGGAATCCTAGACTCGAATTCCTCCTCGACCATCATTATTTCCCGTTTAAAAAGTGTTCTTGGAAGAATTCAAGTTGATAATCTAATGTTAGTGGATCATTAAAATAAAACTCTTCCATATTTGCTTCAAACACTCGATTATTTTTTACAGCAGGAATATTTTTATAAGTTTCTGTCTCTTGGAATGAGTTATCTGTACCAGCTGATTTACTAAAGACTACATAATCTCCTGCAAATTCAGGAAGTACTTCTAAAGACAATGCAAAGTATCCAGGTGCTAAAGCCGTTTCTTCTACTTTTTTAGGCATTTTTAAGCCCATTTCTTGATAAAGAATCTCCGTTCCTCGACCCCAGTTGTTGCCATATACATATAATTGTTTATCAAAGTTTTCTATTACTGATACAGTCGCATCTTCACCGATAGCTGCTTTAATATCTTCCCCAGCAGATTTCGAGCGTTTTTTAAAGTCAGTGATCCAATCTTGTGCCTCTTTTTCTTTATTTAGTAGTTTTCCAATCTCTAAATGCTGTGTTAAATAATCGACATTCCCGTAAGTAAATGTTACGGTTGGTGCAATTTCTTTTAATTTATCTAAATTTTGTACCGTAGAATACCCGATAATTAAATCTGGATCTAGTTCAATAATTTTCTCTAAGTTTTCCTCAGATACTTCTTCCACATCTTTAAAAAATTTATCAAATCGTGGATTTTGTTTCGACCAAGAATCTACGCCAACTATATTAACGTCAAGCGCAGCAACGTTACCAGCAAAAGCGAGAACAACTACACGTTGTGGATCAGCAGGAACTTCAATTGGACCTTCTTCTGATTGGTACGTAATAGTAGTTGGTTCTTCTTGTTCGTCATTCGTTTTTTTAGCGCTGGACTCGTTATTGCAAGCCCCTAAAATTAGTACAAGTAAAAGTAAACTTGGAAATAAAAATTTCTTCATAATGTTATTCTCCTTTAAGTAAGTTGTATGTAACACACATTGGTTTATTTGTTCTTGGATCCAATCCAATTTCCGCATCTATTTGGAACACATCTCGCAGTACTTCTTGTGTGATGACTTGCTGGCAACTACCTGCTTTTACAATTTGACCCGCTTTCAAGGCAATAATATTGTCTGCAAAGCGCGCTGCTTGATTGAGATCGTGTAATACCATGACAATTGTGCGTTTTTCTTCTTTGTTCAGTTTTTGCAGTAGTTCTAGCACTTCCAATTGATGCGCCATATCTAAATATGTAGTTGGTTCATCTAAAAAAATAATTTCGGTTTCTTGTGCAAGTGCCATAGCAATCCAAACACGCTGGCGTTGTCCACCGGATAGTGAATCTACTGGATAATACTTGAATTCAGACGTCCCAGTAACTTGAAGAGCCCACTCAATCACTTCATAGTCTTTCGTTGTTAGTCGCCCAAAACCAGTTTGATAAGGAAATCTTCCGTAAGAAACAAGCTCTCCTACTGTGAGACCTGCTGCACTTTCAGGTGTTTGTGGTAAGATAGCCATTTTTTTAGCAAGATGTTTCGTATTTTCTTTTGTAACGCTTTTTCCATCTAACACAATCGAGCCAGATTGATGGGAGATAATTCTTGTAATAGCTTTTAAAAGGGTGGATTTTCCACATCCATTCGGTCCAATAATCGTCGTAATTTGTTGATCTGGAATTTGTACGGATAACTCCTTTACGATTAAACGTTCCCCGTAGCCAATAGATAAATCGTCTGTATAAAGACGGACCATACAGAAACCTCCAAATTTAATGTTGCATTAATAGTTGATAACGATTATCATTATCACAATAGCAACTATATTTAAATAAAGTCATAATGTCAACAATAAATTTTAGGAGACTAAAAAATGAATGATATATTGGATGTAACGATTATTGGTGGGGGACCAGCTGGACTATATTCTGCCTTCTATAGTGGACTTCGGGAATTGAAAACAAAAATTATTGAGTTTCAACCACATTTAGGCGGGAAAATACATGTATATCCGGAGAAAATGATTTGGGATGTAGGGGGGCAACCTCCAATTTCGGGGGAACGATTAATCGAACAATTAGTACAACAAGGACTTACTTTTGATCCGGAAGTTGTGTTAAATGAGAAAGTGGAATCCATCACACAAAACGAACAACGAATTTTTTGCTTGAAGACGGCTACAGGTCAATTGCATTATTCTAAAACAATTATTTTAGCGGTAGGTGGTGGAATCCTTAATCCTTTGAAGTTAGATATCGAAGGTGCAGAGCGATTCGAAGTAAGCAATTTAAATTATACAGTGAAGTCTATACAAAGATTTAAAGATAAGACAGTTGTTATTTCCGGGGGAGGCAATTCAGCGGTAGATTGGGCAAATGAATTAGAGCCCGTTGCTAAGAAAGTGTATGTGACATATCGTAAGGATGCTTTGAATGGACATGAGGCACAAGTTAGTCAATTAATGTCAAGCTCCGCAACAGTCCTTTTCAATACTTCCATATCCAAACTAATCGCATCACATAGTCATGATGCAGTTGAAAAGGTAGCTTTAACAAACCATGAAACTGGAGAAGTAACTTTTTTGGAAATTGATGAAGTGATTATTAATCATGGATATGAAAGAGAAGCGGAACTTCTCCAAAATAGTGATGTGAACATTGCGATGGTAGAGGACTTTTATGTGGACGGTACTAGTACGAGCGAATCGTCTGTGGAAGGTATTTATGCAGCAGGTGATATATTGGCGCATCCCGGGAAATTGCATTTAATAGCAGGAACTTTCCATGATGCAGCAAATGCAGTAAACCAAGCGAAACAATTCATTCAACCGGATGCATATAAAATGGCCATGGTTTCTTCTCATAATGATGTGTTTAAAGAAAAAAACAAACAGCTTGTTAAGCAGTTTGTTTGAAGGAAAATGGGTTTTCCGACTAAAAAGCAAAAGTTGCCACCGAGTAGAAAAAATACTCGGTAGGCAACCTTTGCTATTACCATTTCGCTTTTTGTTCTTCTATGCAACCTAACATTTCGCGGATATGTATGGTTGGACCGTTTTCTAATTGGATTTTGCCATTATAGTAACCAATCATCTGATGGACTTCAGAAGAAGCAAGCTTTATATCCGTTTTTGCAGTTCTGTGGAAAAAAGGGGTAAATGTTAAATCTACTTCTTTCGAAAATTTGGTTTTCATTTTCCAGGGTAACATAAAATCATTTGTATCATAGGTAAACATTAAGTCCTCATGTATTTTCATTAACTTACCATCTAGTATAATGGCATTTTCAGTCATGCCCGTACCATCTGTCCATTTTCCACCAAAGTTTAACCCAATTCGTCGAGGTCCTACACGTTGAGAAGCAAATCCCCAATTCCGTGTCATCTCTCTAGGCAGAACCCCTCTACTGTAATCAAGTACGGCGAAGTTATCCTCTGCTTGAAAAATATAACGAGCGTCTCCCATTTTTACAAAACCTGTAGCAGGCAATATATGCTGCTTTGCTGTAAATTGAAACTGAGTCCGATTCCAAGGGATGACTACATTCAAAGATTCATCTTCTAAAGGATGTGAAATATGTAAATCAGCATGCAAAAAGTCTCCATCAAAATCAGGTATCGTAATTGTCATATGTGTTTCGTTTTGTATATATAATAGATGAATAGACATTTCCTTCGAATGAAGTTGCAGACTTTCTAAAACGTTCGAAGGCATTTTTATTTTATTGCCAAAAGGGATTGTAACCGTTTTTTCGACAAACCGTTGTGTTTCATAATTTAAAAAATATACAGAACAAACTGCTGCATAATCTAAATGGCTAATGGTTGCAGAAAAGAGTATATCATCTCCAAAGATACACCAATAATTCCACTTTTTCTTCCGCATATAATGACCTTTTAAATTGCTCTCAATGATTGGCTTTTTGGCATATCCAATTGCCTTTGGATTCAAATTACCTTTGTCGTCGCAAAGTAAAGTCGACTCGGTTATTTCTTTTTCTGCATGCTGTATCACTTGCCATCTTCCTTTCTAAAAAGTAGGTTGCCATTTCTCCAAAAATGGTGACATCCGCCGGGGTCTTTAATTTTTGTTGAAAAATTTGAATTCATTGACTCAATACTAGCATATAATTCCTTTGAAATCATATAAACAAATAGAGGGAGGTCGAAAATTGGCAACTTATAACCGCGATGCTGCGGTAGCTTATGCCCAAAAGTGGTGGAATAGCTACAACCCCAAGTTTCCCGTGTTTGATGTGGATTGTACCAATTATATTTCCCAATGCTTATTTGCCGGTGGTGCCCCTATGAGAGGACAATATAATAGGGAGAGAGGATGGTGGCTAGGAAATAATACATGGAGTTTCAGTTGGAGTACTCCTCATGGTTTACGCTGGTATTTGGCGGGATCTACAAAGGGCTTACAGGCGACTCAAGTAGACTCTCCAAGTAAGCTGATTCCGGGAGATCTTATCTTTTATGATTTTGAAGGGGATGGGAGATACGATCATTCCACGATTGTAACAAGCGTTCAAGATGGGATCCCCTATGTAAATGCGCATACGAATAATAGTCGAAACAGGCATTGGAACTATTCAGATTCCTATGCCCATACACCAAATACAAAATACGTCTTTTTTCATGTCAAAGATCAGTTTTAATAGAAAAAGGGTAACTAAACGCTCATGCGCTTTAGTTACCTTTTTTATTATGCTGATTTTTTGGTATTTACAAATTATTTACTTCCGAAATATATCTACTTAATATTTGCATGTTAAATTTCTCTTGTAAACAAAAACAAAACAAACATAAAAAATCAAGAAGCAAAAGTTAAACGAACTTTACTAGGAGGTACCATGGCTAAGTTATTAATTCGCAATTTGTCGAAAGAGTATAGTGGTGACGTAAAAGCAGTAAAAGATTTTAATTTAACAATAGATGATGAAGAGTTTATTGTGTTTGTTGGTCCTTCAGGTTGTGGTAAATCCACTACACTCCGAATGATTGCAGGTCTTGAAAGTATAAGTGGTGGTGAAATACTCATAGACGATAAGATAGTAAATTCTTTACATCCGAAAGACAGAGATATTGCAATGGTTTTTCAAAACTATGCACTGTACCCACATATGACTGTATTCGGTAATATGGCTTTTTCTTTAAAGTTAAGAAAGGTACCGAAAAAGGAAATTAAAGAACGTGTGCTTAAAGCAGCAAAGATTTTAGATATTGAATCGTTATTAGATAGAAAACCTAAAGCCTTGTCAGGTGGACAAAGACAACGTGTAGCTTTAGGAAGAGCGATTGTAAGGGACGCCAAAGTATTTTTAATGGACGAGCCTCTTTCTAATCTAGATGCGAAGTTAAGAACACAAATGCGAGCAGAAATTACGAAGCTTCATAAAGAATTAAAAACAACAACTATATATGTAACACATGATCAAACGGAAGCAATGACAATGGCGACTAGAATCGTTGTATTAAAAGATGGCGTCATTCAACAAGTTGGAACACCACGGGAAATTTACGCAAAACCAAATAATATTTTTGTTGGGAGCTTTATAGGTGCTCCTGCTATGAACTTTCTGGAAGGTATTTTAACAGAAGCGGGACTAGATATAACTGGAACTATTATTCCTTTACCAGTTGATCAGATTAATCGATTAAAAACAAAAGGATATATGAATAAAAGCATTGTTGTTGGTATCAGACCCGAACATATTAAATTATGTAAAGAGCATACAGAAAGTGAAAATAGCTATCATTTTCAAACAAATATTGAATTAGCAGAACTAACAGGGTCTGAAACCATTTTACATGTGAAATTGAATACTAATGAAATGGTTGTAAAAGTAGATGCAGTAGAACCATTTGAATCAGGTCAATCCATTGACATGATTTTTGACTTTGAACATATCCACTATTTTGATGAAAAATCAACCGAACGAATTGAATTACATCCAGTAGAGATGGAGAAAGGTGAAGCAATTGTCGCCGTTTAAAACCACTTTAGGGAACTATCAACTTACAGTTACCCCGGACGCACATCAGTCCCATATATTATTTAGAGTGGAAGTCCCGAAGTTAACGAAAGAGCTTATTATCCATTATGCTTACTCACCAACGGAAGAAAAAGTAGAAGCAAATGTAGATAAACTATTTTTAAAATATCAGAAAGACAACCATATGGCTTCTTCAGATAGAGCTCATATTCAATCCGTAAGAAACCTAATTACTATATCAGCTCGCTCCAATAAAGGATTCGAAGGAAGTTGTCATCGATTTGAAACAGTTGGAACGATTACTATTAACAACACTAGTTCTACACCAGGTATGAATACTGGCGAAATCGAGCCAGGATTTTGGGATATCTCTTTTAATCTACATGCATTGGTGACGGAATTGACGCAAATCGATTGCACAATTCAAGCTCTACATGAAGAGGAATTGAATGTACATCAACCTATAGCAATAGAAGATATTTCTAAAAAGTCATTAGAGAGAAATAAAATGGATTACCGCCATTTCCAAAAAGTAGAATTGCATTCGCATACGCAGCATAGTGATGCTATTCATACTACTTCCGAATTAGTGAACGAAGCTATTAAGCAAAACATCGATTGGCTAGCGATAACAGATCATAATACATTAAGTGCGTTTAATGAACTTGCAACGGAGAATAAATCAATCAAGTTGATTAAAGGATTAGAAATGACAACATTACACGGACATTTCTTAACATTAGGCTATCAAGATCAAAAGCCGATCGATTGGACATCCATTGATCGATTTAATATCAATGCAAAATTAAAAGAAATGAAAGAGCAAAATTTATTAATAGGTATTGCTCATCCATTCGATGTTGGAAGTCCATATTGTACAGGCTGTAGATGGCAGTATGTATTGGAATCGCTAGAGTATATTGATTTTATCGAAGTTTGGAATTCAGAGGATCCTCATTATTCGTTATCCAGTGCAGATGCCATTGGGAAATGGACGCAATTATTAAATAGTGGTATTGAAATCCCCGCTACATGCGGAAGGGATTGGCATCATTCAAATACAGCTAAAATGCCACCTTCTCTTTATGTCATGGCGGAGAAAAATGCAAGGGAACGGGACATCTTACAAGCCATAAAGCTTGGAAGAAGCTATATGACAATTGCACCTCAAATGGAGTGGAACATTAATAACGAGTGGACAATTGGAGATCGGATAACTTCAAATGGTGTCGATGACATGGTAGTAAATATTCATCTTACAAATGCTGCCAAGGTGCATGTCGTGAAAGTGGAATCGAATTTAGGAGATTTAGTTAGTAGTGATCAATTAAATATTCAATACAAAATCGATACGATTAAACAATTGAAATGGTTGAGAGTATCAGCTTTTGATAACAATCTAAATCGTATTTTATTAACAAATCCCATTTATTTCTCAGAAAATTAATCCATGAATTAGAAAGGAGGAGTTATTTTATGGTGATGACGGCTGATAAAAAAATTCAACAACCATCAAGCTTGAAAAAAAAGAATAAAGTCAAGCCAATGAAGATCAATTTAGAAAACATTTGGCAACACCGGGCGCAATACTTTATGCTCCTGCCATGTATTATCTTCTTCATTATTTTCTCGTATTTACCGATGGCTGGTATGGTACTAGCGTTTAAAGAGTTTCGATTTGACACAGGAATATTTGGTGGTGCTTGGGTAGGACTCCAATATTTCGAACGATTTTTTCAGGATCCTCAAAGTTGGACATTTGTCAAAAATACACTCATCATCAGCGGGATGAAATTAATATTAGCATTGCCGTTTCCGATTATTTTAGCACTTATGTTTAATGAAATAAAAAACAATAAAATTAGAAGCTTTTTTCAAAGTATCACTTATTTGCCACACTTCTTATCTTGGGTAGTTGTTGTAGGGATATTACAAAGTATTCTGGCACCTAACTCAGGGTTATTGAATCAGATGATTTCGTTTTTAGGAGGCGATGGGAGCAGATTCTTCTTAATGGAAGAAGCGAGTTTTCATTCTGTCATGTTTTGGAGTTATGTTTGGAAGGATATTGGTTGGAGCTCTATCATTTATTTTGCCGCTATTATGGGTATTAACCCATCCCTATATGAAGCAGCCGCGATTGATGGTGCGAACAGATGGAGACAAATATGGCATATCACCTTAACTGGTATACGACCAACGATACTAATCTTGTTCATCTTATCATTAGGAAATATTTTATCAGCAGGATTTGATCAAATTTATTTACTAAAAACACCAGGTAATATGGAAGTTTCGGAGATTATCGATACGTATGTTATTCGTACTGGGCTTCAAAGTGGCCAATTTGGTTATGCAACCGCAGTAGGAATGATGCAAGGAATAGTAGGATTAATCGTTGTACTTGCGGTGAATCGTTTTGCCAGCAAAAAGTTTAATACTTCATTATGGTAATTCAAAACTTGGAGGAAAAAAGAGATGAAAAAACTAACTTATAAACTATTAATGGTGCTATTAGTAAGCATTTTGTTACTAACAGCATGTACAAATGACAAGGAAGCAATTAGCCATGAAAAACCTGAAGGAGCTCCAGAAACTTGGATTGCAGATAGAACTGTAAAAGGGCTTATATTTATGAGTGATGGAGACGTTTCAGCCGAAATGAACCCTGAAATTGCTGCCGAATTAAAAGAAAAAACAGGGATTACTTTAGAATTACAAGGAATTACAGTTGAAAATTCAACAGAAGCTTTAACTTCTGGATTAGCATCTGGAGATTTACCAGATTTCATTGCATACTACTTAGATCATAGTGGAAGACCAGAAATGCAAATATTATTAAAAGGCGCTCGTGAAGGCATGTTCCACGATTTAACGCCAATGTTAAAAGATACAACTATTTATAGTAAATATTTTGAAGAAGGCTATTTACCGACAGACACGAAGGATAATGTCATGTTCAGGGATGAATTTAATGATGCAAGTTATTTTGTTCATATGTCTATTCCACGTGAAGCTGGAACTGTTACCCGTAAATATGTTGGAGGACCATATATATTACAAGACGTTGTTGACCAATTAGGCATCAATCCAACTGAAATCGATACGACAGAAGAATTACGTGAAGTAGCAGAACAGATTAAAGCTGCCAATTTAACAGATGTAAATGGTAAACCGATGACACCGATTGGTCCAACTGCATGGGGTGGGGCAGACAGAGACTCCATTTTCAATGATCTTGTGTGGTCAGGGGCAACAGGCGAGAAGTTTTTAAAAGATAAAGATGGAACAATCAAGCATGAATCTCAAACGGAGTACGGTTTAAAACGAGTTAATTTTATTAGAGAATTATTAGCAGATGATCTTCTGCATCCTGAATTTTTCACGATGGAAGAAAACAGAGCTAAGGAAGGTATTGTGAACAAGTCATTTGGGATTGTTTCGGATATGCATAACTATGTTGTTCAAAATAATGATATGAAATATATTCCACTTGGCCCAATTGATACGGTCGAAGGCGACTATCAAATGCAATTAAACTACAAATCTGGTTATGCTGGATGGTCTATTCCTAAAACAACCGAACACCCTGAGGATATTGTTAAATTAGCTGACTTTTTATCAAGTCGTGAAGGAAAGTTACTTAGCCATTATGGAATTGAAGGAAGAGATTACACACTAGATGAACAAGGTAATCCGTTAGTGAAAAAAGAAGTATTAGAGTTAAAAGAAAATGATCCAGAAGCAGCTGCTAAGTTAGGTTTTAGAGGCGTTCGATCATACTGGGCAGAACATTTAGGATATACAGATATGGATAATTTAGCAGACTTCGGTGAGTTTGAATACGGTGCAAGAGTTGCTGGAGAAGATGTTCAAGCAGCAGAAAAAATAATTCAAATGTGGAATTACGATGAGAAGTTTAAGAATGCAAAAGTAATTGATGGTTCAACACCTAAATCATTTATTTTCGAATTCCAAAATGGGGATAATTTAAACATTGCACTAGATACGTACAATGAAAATTTACTTCGTGCTTACTATAGTAAGTCTTCGGAAGAAGCGGAGAAAATATTAAATGATTCTAAAATACAATTAGAAAAAGCTGGACTAAATGATTATATCAATCTAATTCAAGAAAAAGAATCAGAAGGAACGACAATTAAATTCTAAAATAAAAAGCTTCCTTTCTTATCTGAGTGAGGGAAAGGAAGCTTTACTTATTGGAGGTATAAATATGTTCGACGAGCATGATAAAACGTGGCGTTTCTTTAAAATATTCAATTTGGTCATTGTGGCACTGCTTTGCTTGTCTATCATTCTCCCCTTTTTAAATATACTAGCATTATCGCTTAATGAAGGAACTGATGCGCAAAGAGGCGGAATCTCTTTCTTCCCTAGAGAGTTTAGTTTTGAAAACTATATGGAAGTTTTTAAGCAATCAACTATTATAAATGCTTTTGGGATCAGTTTGTTCAGAACAGTAGTAGGAACGATTATCAGCGTTTTTTTAACTGCAATGGCTGCCTATGCACTTAAAACGAAAACATTGCCTGGTAGAAAGTTTATAACATTTTTCATCTTTTTTACCATGTTATTTAGTGGCGGAATTGTTCCTTATTATTTAGTGCTAACGGAACTCCATTTAACAAATACGATTTGGGTATACATTATTCCAAGCCTTTATAGCGTGTGGAATATATTAATCATGAGAACTTTCTTTTTGCAAATACCAGACAGTATTGAAGAAGCAGCTAGAATTGATGGTTGTAGTGAATTTCAAATTTTCCTTAAAATCATTCTACCAATGAGTAAACCAGTTATTGCGACCATTGGACTTTTTAATGCTGTTGCCCATTGGAATGATTGGTTCTCTGGATCATTCTATGTAAGGAATCCGGAACTAAAACCACTTGCAACCATTTTACAAGAAATGTTGACAAGACAACAAGCATTAGCAGATGCCTTGATGAAAAACTCAGGTGCATATGAGCTTATAGAGAAAATCACGGTTACTGGTGATTCTTTAAAGATGGCAACTATTATTCTTGTTGTAGCACCAATTATTATGATTTATCCCTTTATCCAAAAGTATTTTGTTAAAGGTGTTAATATCGGTTCGGTAAAAGAGTAGGAGGATGGAATGATGGAATTAGTAATGAAAAATGATGGAAAATTTACGATTATGCAATTGACTGATTTACATGTGGGATCAATGCCGTTTCACGAACATGATTATTTAACGTTTCACCATATAAAAGAAATGACTGCAAAGGCCGATCCAGATTTAATCGTTATTACAGGAGATTTAATATGGTCTGAAGGAGTAGTAGGACCGGAAAAAAGTTTTGATGAATTGATCCATGTGCTAAATGAATTAAAAAAACCAATTGCCATTACATATGGTAACCATGATACAGAAGAAGGCGTTACCCGTTCCGAATTAAGAGAAATGGAAGAAAAAATTGATTTACTAGTAGAGAAAAAGCATTTACATGTGGTGGAGGATCGTGCAGCTTATTGTGTGGAAATAAAGAATGAAGATAATGCTGTGACAAATGTTCTTTACATGATTGATAGTGGTGCTTTAGATCCCTTAAAAATTGGGACATATGAGTTTGTTCACCCAGATCAAGTTACATGGTTTAACCAAGTTTCCAAGCATTATGGTGGTAGAAAGCAAGATTTCAAGCAAGATCTATTATTCTTACATATACCTCTTCCAGAATACAAAGAAGCATGGGAAGATGGCCAAGCTAGTGGTCAAAAAAATGAAAGTATTTCTTCGCCAATGGTCAATACTGGGTTATTTACATCGCTATTATTGAATGGGAATGTCGCAGGTGTATTTTGTGGCCATGATCATGACAATGACTTCGTTGCCGCATTTCAAGATATTAAGTTATGTTACGGTAGAATTAGTGGATTCCAGTGTTATGGAGAACTTACGCGTGGGGCGCGTGTAATTGAAATGAACTCCAAACAGTTGTTTCAAACACATATAATCGAAACAACTTCCCAACAAAATTACAAATAAATGAAAAGTTATAAAGAAATACCTACATTCAAGTTTCTTTTTATTCCTTTGTTAGTGGAGCAGCTATTTCAACTGCTACTTGGAAACATGGATGTGTTAATGCTTAGTCAGTACTCCGATAATAGTGTTGCAGCGGTTGGATTAGCGAACCAAATACTAGTTGTGACGACTATGATTTACGGATTTATCAATATTGGAACAGCCATTCAGCTAACTCAGCTTTCGACCATTGATCAGAAGGAAAGAAGTGCAAAAGTTGTTTCGCAAGCTTTTTATTTAAATGTGATTTTTACTATTATTATGACGTCCGTTTTAGTAATCTTTCATGAAAAATTACTTCAAATGATTCAAGTACCAGAGAGTTTAATGAGTGAAGCATCTACCTATTTAAAAGTACTTACCTATGGTCTCGTTTTCCATTCGATAATGGGCTTATTAGGGAGCATATTTAGAAGCTACTCAATGGTTAAATTTGTTATGTTTGTATCTATATTCATTAATATTATTAATATTATTTTTAACTATATCGTATTATTTACACCGATTTCGGTTTTCGGTGAAGGTGTTTTTGGTATAGCTGTTACGACGAACCTAAGTAGAATGATTGGTATGATCATATTATGCTTGTACTTTGTGAAACATAAGCAATTACTATTTGGTTTTATTGAGTGGTTAAAAATAGATGTAAAAGCAATGAAAAAAATACTAGTGCTTGGCATCCCTTCAGCTGGCGAACATGTCTCCTATAATTTATCGCAAGTAATCATCACTGGTTTTATCGCCAGCTTAGGGGCTGCAACAGTTACAGCTAAAATTTATACGCAAACGATTACTTCCATTGTTTTTGCATGTTCAATGGCAATATCTCAAGCAAGTCAAATCATAACAGGTAAGCTCATTGGAACTAAAATGCATGATCTTGCCTATACCTTTTCGGTGCGTTTATTAGTGAAAAGTGTTGCTATTACTACTACTTTAACAGCTATTATCGCACTACTATCTTCCACAGTAATTTCCTTCTTCACTTCAAATGAGGAAATCGCTCATCTTACGATTATGTTAGTTTTTTTCAGTATTTTGTTAGAACCTGCTCGAACAGCAAATGTTATCCTCGTTTCTAATCTAAATGTTGCAGGGGATGTGAAGTATCCTGTATTTATAAGCATTGTTGTTGTATGGGGATTTGTTATTCCGATGAGTTTTATAGTAGGCGTATGGTTGGGGTATGGATTAGTTGGTATTTGGATTGTATTCATATTAGATGAGTGGATTCGTGCTTTATTTTTATTTTTGCGATGGAAAAAAAGACGTTGGAAATCAGTGAACATTTTGGTAGATTAATACTAATGACTAGATAACGGTGGAGGGAATGGAATGTTAAATAAAGATGAACGACACCAATTTATATTAAGCCAACTACAAAGTTCTTCCAAAATTATGGTGATAGATATTGCCAAGCATCAAAATGTAACGCCCGAAACAATAAGAAGAGATTTAGCAGAGCTTGAAATGAATGAGCAGTTGACACGAATCCATGGCGGAGCTGTTCCTTATGTTCCGACTCAAAAAGAAATGGTATATGAGAAGAAAGTGTCATTGAATTATGATGAAAAAGTGAAAATAGCCAAAAAAGCAGCCGAACTTATTCAGCACGGAGATACAATTGCAGTAGATGCTGGGACGACGACCGTACATATTGCGGATATGATAGAAGATATCCAATCATTAACGGTCGTAACGAATTCACTAAGTGCAGCCAATCGATTTAATTTGGCGATTGAGGAGAAGCGAATTTCTGGACAAGTAATTATGCTACCCGGTATTACTAATCCTGAACAAGCTTCTGTAAAAGGTACATTTACGGTCGACTTTTTAAAAAGATTTAATTTAAATAAAGCTTTTATATCCTGCGGTGGAGTAACGAAAGATGCTATATATGATTATGATATGGACGAATCACTAGTATCAGAAGTCATGATGGAACATAGCAGAGAAGCTATATTACTTACTGATTCATCCAAATTAAATAAAAAGACATTATTTGAAATAAGCCCTATTTCCAAACTTACAAAAGTTATTTGTAATGAAGAACGTCCTTTAGACTGGTCTAAAGGGGAATATGAGTGGATTTGCACGAATGATCAGAACATATGAAAAAAAGGATTTGCACGAATGATCAGAACATATGAAAAAAAGGAATTGAGCGTATGAAAGTAGATTATCATATTCATCTGGAAGAAGGACCGTATTCACTTGCTTACGTGGAGAAAACGTTGAAGGCATTGGAGCATTTTAGTTCTATGAAAGAAAAGAAGCATACAAAAGAGTGGTTAGTACAAGCGATGAAGTTGATGGGTAAGCGCTTGGATGAAACTGAATATTCCACTTGGTGGTTAGATTTTTATCTACAAGAAGCTTTAAATAAAGGAATTAAAGAGGTAGGAATTGTCGATCATCTATACAGATTCAAAGAAACGAAAGCGTATTTCACCAAATATATGGATGTTAGTTCAGAAGAGGTAGGTAAAAAACAAGCAGATTGGTTAGAAAAAGTAATGGTTAGAAGTTTGAAAGAGTTTGTTACGTTCATTACTTCTGAAAAGGAAAAATGGGCTTCTAAAGGGGTTGAACTAAGGCTAGGTATCGAGGCCGATTACTTTGTCGGTGGAGAAGAGGAGTTAAAATCTATACTTAGTAATTATGACTTTGATTATGTGATTGGATCTGTGCATTTTTATGAAGGATGGGGATTCGATAATCCCGAACTGCAACATAAATTTAAGCAATATGATCTGAATGAACTTTACTACAATCACTTTGAAACCGTAAAAAAAGCTGCGAAAAGTGGAATTTTTGATTTCATTGCGCATTTAGATAATATGAAAGTATTTAATTATAGACCAGATGAAGCAAGTTTGGTGGAAATATATAAAGAGGTTGCAAAAACGTTAGTTGAAAATGATATGGCAACAGAGATTAATCCTGGACTATTTTATCGCTACCCAGTGAAAGAAATGTGTCCAAGCCCAATGTTTTTAGATATCCTACTTGCCGAAGGAGTAAAATTCACAACATCCTCGGATTCGCATTTTCCTAATGATTTAGGTATTTATTCAGATGATATAAAAAAGATGTTAGTGGAAAAAGGTGTGAACGAAGTAGTAACCTTTGATAAGAAAAAAAGAATTGTAAAGCCTCTACATATGGATCCCATTTTAGTTACGTGATAGTGTATTGAAAAGAGAAGCTTAGAAAGTTGTTGAAAACTACTCTCTAAGCTCTTTTTTGTTGCTTCGGAAGCTATAAAGATTTTTGACATGTGGATAACTTTTTTAAAAGTAACATATGGTGAGGCATTTTTTCAATCGAACGCGGTATAAGGATACTGTGCCGTAGTACGTTGAATAAAGTGTCCGCTGTGATTTTCGCTGCAGCCGTACGCTTTCCGCCGGGTGAGCGATGAGCCATCCCCGCCGCCCTTAGGCGTACGCCTGAGATGTCTCATTAGCCCACTCATCCGGCAGGAGTCGACGTCTGTAGCGAAAATCAAAAAAAATTGCCCAATTATCCATACCATCCCGTTAAAAAACAAAATTTCAACCAGTTTTTTCATTGCATTCATCCAATAAATGGCTTAGGGCAACCAACCGATCACTGGGAGCAACCAGTTCTACTACGAAAGCAACTAAATCAGCACGAGAGCAACCAAATTACTCGTGAAAGCAACCAATTCTTAAAAAGGCTCTTTACTTGATGTGAGACAACTATAATTCCGACCTATTATAGGAATTATATGTCTTAAATCCCTTCGAACACGCCTGGCCGGCATCTACTCGACTAGTTTGTCGTGTTCAAAGGCGAGATTGTCGCGTTCGCAGTGGAGATTGTCGCGTTCAACCATTTATTGTTAATATGGGATCTCAATAATTTAGCAATTTCCATTGATTTTCGCTGCAGGCGGCGACTCCAGTGGAGGCCAACACGATGTTGGTCACGAAGGCGTTGCCACACGATGTGGCGCTCTTAGCCTTTGTTCCTCTGCCTGAGCATAATGAGACTTCACAACGTACGCGCAAGCGGCGGTGAAGGCTCATCGCTCACCCCGTGGAAAGCGTCCGTCCTGCAGCGAAAATCATAGCGGTCACTAGTCAACTCACTACGTCGCAGTATCCCTATTATGTGTGATAACCCTTTACTGTAAATTTTTTCTATTTCACATATCGGGTCAGAGATAGACGCTTTTCTTATTTTCTTAAGTTGTCCTGCTTGGTTTTCTACGGTACGTACCAAAGCACTGCTAGTGTGTCTTCTCCTGCATGAACAGCTAAAACAGTACTGATTTCTCCAATCTCTATTTCGAGAGCGGGGGATTGTAGTAAAATAGCCTCTTTCAAACTTTCTGCTTTGCTTAGTGCATTAGCGTGCATAATATACACCAATTTTGCGCCTTCTTGTTCAACCGATTCTACTACTTTATTGATCAAATATTGCACCGCTTTTTTCTCGGAGCGAACTTTATCCAGTTCCTGTAATTCACCTTTTTTATTAATCTGAATGATTGGTTTTATTTTCAATAAACTGCCTAAGTAAAACTGGGCACTACTCAATCTTCCACCTTTATATAATTGTGTTAAGTTACCAATTAATATATAGTTTCTAAATTTAGTAGCTTCTGTTCGTAACAAAGGGGCGATTTCCTTAAAAGGTAAACCTTGCGCTTGCAACTGAAGTCCTTTTTCAACGAGACCTGTTATACCAGCAGACAATGAAAGTGAATCGACACATTCCATTTGTACTTCAGCAATCTCGGCACCACTTAAGGAAGAGGAAATTGTTCCACTTAAACTTTTGGAAACATGAATTGCAATGATGGATTCATATTCCTTACTAAGTTTTGTATAAATTTCCGCAAATTCTCCAGCGGATGGCTGAGAAGTTTTTACTGGTTCTGTCCCGTTTTGAATACGTTCATACAGCTGCTCAGAAGTTAAGTCCACACCATCTACAAATTGCTGTTGGCCAAAATGAATATTAAGTGGAATTTCATAAACATCTGGATGATTTTTTAAAAGGGGATTTACATAAGCTGTACTATCTACAACCCAAGCAATTTTTTTCAAAGTCATGTTGGACATCCTATCTTATTCATTATTTATTTTTTAGTAATTATAGCATACTTACTTGGTTACTTCGCCTATGAATATTGAGAATTACTATTAAAGAAATAATAATTATTTGGTAGATTTCCACCAGCGTGCTTCCCAAGATTCTAAAACATCCAATCGATGACGATATAAAATGAGTAGGACGGCAATAGAAAGTGGCCATGCATGTGTAAATGCAGGGATGATCCAGCACAAAATGGCGTATATACTAAAAGCTATAATCATACTTAATGTGGCACTTCTTAATAGAGCAATGAAAATAATAAAGCAAGCAACCATCACCCCAAATAACATTGGTTCAAAAACGAGCGCGACTCCTATAAAAGTGGCAATTCCTTTACCTCCTTTAAATCGAAGCCAGAATGGAAACATATGACCAACGATTCCCAATAACCCACCAATTGCAACAATCTCTAAAGAAAAATGATAACGGAAGCCAATATAGAGGATAAATACCCCTTTAAGCGCGTCTCCAAAAAAAGTGAAGAAAAATGCAGGTTTCCCAAGGACAGCACCGGCATTTCTTGCTCCTAGGTTTCCGCTACGTATTTTAGTTAAATCGGTTTTCTTCCATTTTCCAATCCACCAAGCAGTAAGAAACGTACCCGTAATATAACTTACTAACCAATAGACAAACATATAACCACCTCGAATTGTTTGAATTTGAAAATAGCAACTCTTTTAATATACCGCTTTACTTGGTATGATGTTAGTGATAATGGATGCTAAAGAAAAGGGAGTTTTCATACAATGATGCAACAATCATTAACTATTCGTGATGCGATTATTCAAAGAAGGTCCATCAAGGCATTTAATGGACAACCGGTTGAAAGAGATATTTTACTTTCAATTATGGAAGATTCTGTTTGGGCACCAAACCATCAAAATAGACAACCATGGCGATTTGTCGTTGCATGCGGGAAAGAACTATTAGATTTATATGATGTACTAAAAGAATTCGCTATTCCAAAGTGGAAAGAGCTGACGGATGAAGAATTAGAAAAACAAATGAAAAAGTTTACAAATCCAGGGGGATATATGTTCGTCATTGTCCCGGAAGATGCACGCCAAAAAGAGCGTTTAGAAGATTATGCTGCCGCAAGCATGCTTATTCAAAATATCCAATTGCTTGCTTGGGACCGTGGTATTGGTTCTTGCTGGAAAACACCGGGCTTTTTAGACAACCCTAAATTCCGTGAAGCACTTGGGATTAAACAAGGGGAACGTATTATTAGTATGTTACAAGTAGGTTATTTTGACGAAATGCCAAAACCGAAAGAACGTAAGCATGTGGAAGAGCTAATTACGATATTTGGTGAATAAAAGAAGAGCTATCTCCTTATAGACGAGGGATAGCTCTATTTTGTCTTCTTTAAGTGACGTTTTATTTTTTAAGCTGATCTTTTGATAGCTCTGCTAGTTCGTAGTAATAATCACCAATTACGCGTAGCCCTTGGTCAAAGTTTTCCAAATGAAAATGCTCATTTGGTGCATGGAAATTTTCAGAAGATAATCCGAAGCCCATTAATACGACTGGCAAGCCAAGAATTTCATCAAATGCAGCTACGATTGGGATAGAACCACCACCACGTGTATAGGCAGTTGGAACATGATACACTTTTTCATAACTACGACCGGCTGCTTGAATTGCAGGATGATCAAAAGGCGTGATAAAAGGTTTTCCTTTATCAAATTCAGTGATAGTAACTGTAACACCAGTCGGCTTATTTTTTTCGATATGCGCTTTTAATTTCGCTACGATTTCATCTGGATCTTGGTCAGGTACTAAACGGCAAGTAATTTTGGCACCGGCTTCACTCGGTAATACTGTTTTAATGCCTTCCCCAGAAAATCCACCGAATATGCCATTCACTTCAAGCGTTGGGCGAGTCCAAGTACGCTCTAAATAAGAGTAGCCTTTTTCGCCAAATAGCTCGTCGACTCCAACTTCTTTTTTTAACTCTTCTTCATCAAAACCGAGTGCTTTATAAGCTTCACGTTCCTCATCAAGTAGGGGACGTACATTTTCATAAAATCCTTCAACTTGAATCGTACCTTCTGCATCACGGAAAGAATCTAAAACCGAAACAAGGGCATGGATAGAGTTTTGAACTCCACCTCCGTATAGACCTGAATGTAGGTCACCTTTAGCTCCTTTTACGTCAATTTGCACGCCACAAAGGCCGCGTAAACCGTAACATACAGCAGGTTGACCTGGTCCTTGCATGCCAGTATCAGAAATGACGATGACATCTGCAGCAAGCTTGGCTTTATTTTCTTCAATATAAGCTTCTAAGTTTGGGCTACCAACTTCTTCTTCGCCTTCGATTAAAAATTTTACGTTAACAGGAAGTGATCCTTCTGTTTGAAGAAGTGCTTCTATTGCTTTTACATGCATGAACACTTGCCCTTTGTCGTCGCTTGCTCCTCGTGCAAATAATTTATTGTCGCGTACTTCTGGTTCAAAAGGTGCTGACTCCCAAAGATTTAATGGATCGACTGGTTGCACATCATAATGGCCATACACAAGAATAGTTGGTTTGCCTTCTGCATGTAACCAATCCGCATATACGACGGGATGTCCATTTGTTTTATCGATGATTACATTTTCTAATCCAGCTTTTTTGCATGAGTCAGCCAACCACTCGGCACCTTTTTGCATATCGTTTTTATGTTCAGATAGAGAAGAGATACTCGGTATGCGTAAAAAATGTTTTAGCTCTTCTAAATGTGTCTCTCGTTTCTCGGTAAAGTAGTTATTTAATGCTGTCAAATGGCTCACTAGAATCCCTCTTTTCATAAAGTTTCGTGAATAGAAATAGTATAGCATAAGAACTGTGACAACTAAAATCGTAGTGTGCTATAGTAATAAAAAGAAATAAGCAACGATGTTATCATTTTAGGAGGATACAAACTTGTACATAGAATTTGTACTTTTAGCATTTGCACTACTTGTTTCATTCTTTTTATCGGGAAGTGAAACAGCTTTAATGACAGTAAATAGGATGAAGGTCCGACTGCGAGCAGAACAAGGGGACCGGGCAGCAGAAAAGTTGCTCGTTCTTTTATTAAAGTCGGACCGAATGATTGTAACGATATTAATAGGTAACACAATTGCCAATGTGGCAATGACTGTTTTAGTAATTCTCATCGCAGAAAATTATGAGTGGAATATTGTTTGGTCCGTTATCGTACTGACCGTAATCATTATTTTATTTGCGGAAGTGCTACCAAAAACAATCGCCGCAACTTTTTCGGAAAGAATCGTATATATCGTTGCTCCGATGATTCGATTATTGGTCGGACTATTAAGACCCATAACATTTTTAGTTGCTGAATTCATCAATATGCTGATCCGAATCGGGTCTAAAGGTGCAGTTAAAGAAACGATTATTACCAAAGAAGAACTTTTGAACATGGTAGATATAGCTTCAACAGATGGCACATTTGAAGAAGAAGAATCCGAACGCATAAAAGGAATACTCGATTTCCAAAATAAAGACGTATCGGACGTAGTATTTACACATAGAACAGAGATGGTTGCCTTACCTATAGAATTTACGTATGAAGAAGTACGGGACACCATACTCGAACACTCCTATACAAGATATCCTGTCTATGATGAAAACTTAGACACGATTGTTGGTATGTTTTATTCGAAAAAATTAATCGAATGGTCTATGGATCCGTCACTTCCATTCGACACGCTTATCGATTTAGAACCGCTGTTTGTCGTGCAAACGTTAAGTATAGAGAAAGTATTTGAACTAATGCTGACGCATAAAAAGCATATGGCAATCGTTTTAGATGAATATGGTGGAACACTTGGAATTGTCACCCATGAAGATTTAATCGAAGAAATGATCGGGCAAGAAATTGAAGATGAAACAGATGATGATGAAGAAATATTAATACATGAAATGACGGAAAATCGTTTGATTTGCGCGGGTCGCGTGGAAATTGAAGAAGTAAATCTATTGTTTGATCTATCGATAGTAAATGAAAATGAAACAATAAGAGGATTCGTACTGGACCAGCTAGGGCATGTTCCAGAAGAAGGCGAGCAATTTACATACGAGAATTTATTCATAGAAATTAATGAAATGGATCGTAGCCGAATTGTGACGTTAACGATTACGAAGAGAGAAGAACCGAAAATAGATGAAGCGCAAGAGGAATAGCATTTCCTTTTGCGCTTTTCTTTCTTACACGATTGTAATTATATTGAAAGAGAATACGATAGAGGGTAAGGTTGGAGTTTGGCATTATAGAGATATAAAGAAAAGCCGAGCGGAGGAATAAATGATGCAAGTTAAAATTGAAAATATTTACGAAGAATATAACCGTTACATATATTACTTATGCCTGAAACTAACGAAAAATCAAATAGACGCAGAAGATCTAATGCAGGAAGTGTGGATGAAAGTCGTACGATATKAATCATATATGAAAGAAGTGGACCATGTGAAAGCTTGGTTAACGACTATTTGTATGAATACATTCCGTGACAGATACCGTAAACAAGTAAGACGCAGCAAATACGTTGCCAATCAACCAGAACAACTAGATGTCTCTTTGTTGGATTTAATCGCTGCAGATGTTTTATCGGTAGAAGAACAGTTGGAGAAAGAAGATGTCGGCGAAATTATTCGTTCGAAAGTCGCTGAGTTAGATGGTATTTACCAAAAAACAGTCATGTATTTTTATGTACACCAATTTTCGTTGATCGAAATTGCAGAAGTGATGAAGGTGTCAATCGGTACAGTAAAATCGAGATTATTTAGAGCGAAGCAACGTTTAAAAGAGCTTATTTTGAATGATGAAATTGCGAAAGATTCTTTAGTTTTAGCCTAATAATGTGTAAGAGCTTCCCTTGTCCAAAAGTGGCTGGGGAGGCTTTTTTGTTGAATGGAAATAACCGGGTAAAGAGGAGGTGTCCACGCATAAATGGGGACCGAGCAAAGAATTGGGTTATCCGCCCTTACCGAGGTTGCATCCGCCCCTAACTGGGATGCAAGCGCCCCAAGGGAGAAAAGGTCCGCCCGAAAAAAAGCCCTTGAGCTTCTGAAATGCTCAAGGGCTTCACACAATCTTATTCTTCAATAACTTCTTTACCAGTAGAAAACCATTCTTCCACATTCCATACTTTCGTCACTAAACCTTCGTAAAACTCAGGCTCATGGCTGACGAGGACAATCGTGCCTTTAAATTCTTTCATCGCACGTTTCAACTCTTCTTTGGCGTGGATATCTAAGTGGTTGGTCGGCTCATCGAAGATTAACCAGTTGCTTTCTTCCATCATGAGCTTACATAAACGTACTTTCGCTTGTTCTCCACCGCTTAAAGAAGAAAGCGGGCGAGAGATATGCTCACTTTTTAAACCAGTACGAGCTAGAGCGGCACGAACTTGGTTTTGTTCCATACTAGGATAAGTTTCCCAAATGGATTCAATTGGTGTAATATTTCCAGCTTTTACTTCTTGCTCAAAATAAGATGGGTATAAGAAATCGCCTCGYATTACTTTCCCACCTAGTGCGGGAATCTTGCCTAACATCGTTTTTAGCAAGGTAGATTTACCAATACCATTCATGCCGACAAGTGCAATTTTTTCTCCACGCTCGATTGTAAATGTAAGTGGTGGGAGCAGTGGATTATCATACCCAATTTGCAAATGCTCTGCTTCCACAACATAACGTCCAGAACTTCGAGATTCTTTAAAACTGAATTCTGGTTTAGCAGCTGTTTCTGGACGATCGATTCGTTCGATGCGGTCCAATTGTTTTTGACGAGATTTTGCACGACCAGTTGTTGAGTAGCGTGCTTTATTTTTGGCGATAAAGTCTTCTTGTTTTTTGATGAAATCTTGTTGTTTTTCATAAGCATCGATATGTTGTCGTTTATTCAACTCGGCAAGCTCTAAAAATTTCTCATAAGACGCAGTGTAGCGCGTAAGTTTAGAGAATTCTAAGTGGAAAATAACATCTACAATGCCATTCATAAATTCTGTATCATGCGAGATCAATAAAAACGCATATGGATAGTTCTTCAAATAATTGGATAACCAATTAACATGTTCTTCGTCTAAATAGTTGGTAGGCTCATCCAATAAAAGGACTTTTGGCTTTTCTAATAATAATTTTGCCAACAGAACTTTCGTGCGCTGACCACCAGAAAGTGCTTCAACGGGACGGTCTAAACCAATTGCGTCTAGTCCAAGCCCACGCGCAACTTCTTCTACTTTCATGTCCAATGAATAAAAATCTCCGGCATCTAATACATCTTGTATTTCTGCCATTTTTTCTAGTAATACTTCTAATTCTTCTGGCGTCGCGTCCGCCATTTTAGCAATAATTTCATTTAACTCTTCCTCTTTTTTATACAGAGGCAAGAATGCATCACGTAATGTATCGAACATCGAACGTCCTTGTTGCAGACGAGTATGCTGATCTAAATAACCGTAATGTGTTCCAGGAAGCCATTCCACACGACCTTCATCGTAAATGATTTCCCCTGTTAAAATGTTCATCAATGTGGATTTTCCAACACCGTTTGCACCAACAAGTCCAACATGCTCACCCTCAACTAAGCGAAAAGAAACCTCTTTAAATAGTGTGCGATCTCCGAATGTATGTCCCAAATTTTCTACGTTTAATAAGCTCATTTATTATTTCCTCCAAAAAGAAAGCTCTACGGATTACAGGTCCGCGAGCTGTTTGTTTAGTTCTGCAAGGTCTTCTTCCATTTTGGCTAATCTACGTTCGGCGTTTTCTACTTGAGTGGGGTGGCCATTAGATTCTAGTTTTTCCATGTCACCTTGTAATTGGATGTAATCCATTTTTAACTCAGCAATTTCCGCTTGTAGTTGATCTTTTGTCATGAATAATCACCTTCAGCTTTTTGCCCTATTGTAGCATAAAAATGCGCTTAACGTGCGATTTCTTCTTCGGCTTTTTTATTTGCAATTGTTTGTTCGATTAGTTCCACTACTTCTACTAAGTTAGGAGTAAAGTCAAAGTTTTTTTGTTTCTGAATATAAGCCTTTCTGCGATTATCATGTAAGATAATTTCCATTACCGCATTTTGCAAATACGATTGTTTTATTTTTCGACCAAGTCCTAGATTCGCAAATCCATTCCCTTCTTGAGGAAATGCATAATTTACTTCCTCTTCATGTGCACACAGAATAATACATGGAATTTGAAACTGTGCCACTAAAAAAGGCATATAAGATCCAGAAGTTATGACGATATCACTAGTAGTAATAATAGACGTTGGTTCAGACGTTGAAATAATTTTGATCGATTTACGAGTGAGCGCAAACCGTTTGAGATCCAGAATATCATGTTTGTAATGTTCGTCTACTAGAACACTGATTTGTAGGGGAATATGAAGTTGAACAAGATGTCTTAGCGTTCGATACGTTAAGTTTTCCGGATCCTCATGTGGAAAAGCTACAACAATATGTGGTGGATCCTGTGTCGTGTTATTATCTTTAGGAAGAATATTCTCTGATGGAATATACCCATTTAGTCCATAAACAAAATGTTCTTTGGAAAGATCTTTTGGATTTTCATATAAGGCTTGAAAAACAAGATCAGCTAAAGCACTGCCGTCCCCATGATCATCAAAATGAATAAGTGGAGTATTTAATGATTTTAAACGGCGAATTAAATCTTTTTCGGAATTTCCGCTATCATGAATTATACAATTTGGATTAAATGATTTCAGTTCTTCAAATAACTGTGCATTATTATTAAATGCACAAGTTTTAATATGTCGTTTTTCTAAATAGTTTAGAAGGCTTGTATTAGTACTAGGCACAAAAACTTTATAATCGGATGTTTTCAAAGCGGGTAATAGTGCATTCGCCCGATCTGCAGGGTATAAACCACGGTGTGGAAATGTATTTAATAGATAAGCTAGTTTCATTTTTCATCTTCCTTTCTAAGTGCATATATTTAGTAGTGTATGGGGATGGACGGGTGTATATGACAACTAGAAAAGCGGAAGCGCCTGTTACTGCCCCGACAGGCAAATGTTCTTCCACAAAAGAAGTTGCACTTTAACTTCGTTGTGGAAGGTTATTTGACCCGAGGGGCAACGTTCTTCTGCGACGAGCTTTGCGCAGGGGCAAGGCGCTGTAGCTAGACAACTAGAAAAGCGAGGAGGGATGGAAGTGGCGAAACGAACAGCCATCGTCATTGGGGCAACGGGCTTTACCGGGCAACTATTAGTCAAGCAATTATGCCAAAGTGAAGAATACGTTGCAGTGACGATTATTGCTAGAAGAAATAGTACATACACACATACAAAACTAGATGTGAAGATTCGAGATTTCGATAAAATAGAAGAAAAAGATTTGGAAATTGCGGATGATTTATTTTGCTGCTTAGGGACGACGATAAAAAAAGCGAAAACAAAGGAAAACTTCGAAAAAGTGGATTTAGAATATCCACTACGAATAGCTTCATTAGCTAAAAAAAGGGGTATTCCTAATTTTCATGTCATTTCTGCAGCCGGTTCCAATAGCAAATCTCCTTTTTTCTATAGCCGTGTGAAAGGAAAAATGGAGGAAGGACTGATCGACTTGAAGCTACCTCATCTATCTATCTTCCGCCCTTCATTATTAACCGGAGAACGAGCAGAATTTCGAATGGGGGAACGATTAGCAGAAGGGATCTTTCAACTACTCAATCCGTTATTGATTGGCCCTTTTAGGGGACTTCGGGCAATTGAAGGGCAGCAACTCGCATTTGCCATGTATCATTATGCAGTGCATGGAAGAAGAAATAGTGTAAATACATATAGATCAATCGACATTCTAAATGCTAGACCTGTAGAAAATAAAGATGAAAAACCAATCTCTAGGGAAGAATTATTTGATTGGAGTAAGCGGAAAAATATTTTTGTGGAAGAGGAAAAAATGGATGATCGTATCAGTGATAAGATTTCTCAGTCTAAAGAATGAACTTTGTTAGAAGCATGACAATTATCTCACAACTGAGCCTCTTCTTTGATACAATGTAGTACGGGTAAAGGAGGTTCTACAACGATGAAAATTCTACTCGTAGATGGAACGGTTATCGGCACGAAAACAGGTGTCATTCTTGAAAAAGTGAAAGACTATATAGAAGAAATCAGTTCAGAACATACTTTAGAAATTATTCGATTTGCTAATTATGAGCACCAATTTGTAGATGGTCGTCCATTCGATCAGTACAATGATGATATGAAGTTGCTTGTCAGTAAGTTTGAGCAAGCAGATGGCTATATAATGGCAACGCCTATTTTTCAAGGATCGATTCCAGGTGTTTTAAAAAATGCTTTTGATTTTTTACATCCGAAAACGATGCGATATAAACCGGTATCGATTGTTGCAAATGGTGGAACTTATCAGCATCACTTAGTCATCGAAAATCAGTTGAAACCTATTTTGGACTATTTCAGATGTCTGGTGACACCAAACTATGTCTATACACACTCTAGTCATTTCGATGAGAATAACGTAATAGTGGACGAAGATGTACATAATCGTCTACGCGAGCTAGCTCGTGTATTCGTCCAATATGCAGAAATGAGCAAAAGTCTTTGCAAAGAGCCGATTGATACGCACTAAAATAGTAGAGAGGATGTCCCATTCAGTTGGTGATGTCCTTTTTTAATTTTTAAAATAAATGAACTTTTTCCTAATTCAGATGTCTAATGTGTAACAAGAAGTGAAATGAGGTGACAGGGTGGAGGAAAATGAAATTACGATTAAAGCAATAAAGCGTGACGAACAAGCCTTTATACAGTTAATGCAGCTGCATAAAGGTGCACTATATCGAACAGCTTTTGCATTTCTAAAAAATGAACATGATGCAATCGAAGCAATACAGGAAGTAACATTTAGAGCCTATCAAAAAATACATACAGTAAAAGAGCCACAATATATGAAGACATGGCTCATCCGAATCATGATAAATTACTGCCAAGATCAGTTAAAAAAGAAGAAACGTTTTATCTCGAATGAAGTACTACAAGAAATTGAATTTCATACAAATAATTCTACTCTTGAAATAGAAGAAGCCATTGCATCGCTTTCGAGTAGCGAGCAGCAGTTAATATTTCTAAAGTACTTCCAAGACACAAAAATTAAAGAAATAGCGGTACTCGAAAAAATACCTGAAGGCACCGTCAAATCGAGACTCCATAAAGCACTCAAGTCACTGCGAAGTTTTCTGACAGAGAAAGGGGATGAAGATCATGTATGAAAAAGAAGAAGCGATGCTAAATGAAGCAAAAGAGCAACTGGAGCGCCTAGCAATACCTGATCCACAGATAGATGATGCCATTCGGCGAGGTATTTACAGAGCCAATAGTAAAAGCAGAAAACGTAAAAAAGCACTTTGGACTATATCGGTCGCTGCAGTACTCATACTTACATTTATCACCACTATCCGGGTATCACCTGCATTTGCAAATGCGGTTGCATCTTTACCAGGCATGGAAAGGTTTGTTGATTTAATTCAGTTTGATAAAGGGCTAGAAGCAATTATAGAAAACGAATATTATGAGGCGGTAGGAGTCAGTCAGGTGAAGGACAATATGACGTTCACCATAGATGGAGTTATTTTAGATGAAACAGGTATGGAGATTTTTTATACACTAGAAGCGCCGTTTTCTATTGAAAATATTGACTATGGAAAACTTGATGTGTTAATCGATGGAAGAAACCTTAGTGAAGATTCAGCTTATTCATTTGGACATTTTGGTGAAAAAACAAATCGAATAGTCGAACGTTTTAGTTATACGTTTGGAGAAGCAAAGCAATTTTCTTCTCAACAATTCGAATTGATCTTTCAAATAGAAAACGATAAACAAACGACCTTTAAAGTACCATTTACTTTAAAAAATACAATACAACAAGGAAAAGTATATGCCTTAAATCAAGAAGTAGAAATGAACGGACAAAAGATGTTAGTGAAAAAAATTACAGTCCACCCCCTTCGTGTAGCGGTAGATATAGAATTTGATGAGCAGAACGATATGCAAATCTTGCAATTTGAAGATATGCGCCTAGAAGATGAAAATGGGGAAGTATGGAGTTCTATTCAAAATGGAACGAGTGGTTTTGGCGGCGTGGATAATAAAGAAAGAACTTACTTTTTACAGAGTAATTATTTTAAAGAACCAAAAGAACTTTATTTTAAATTTGATAAGGTGCAAGCCTTGCCTAAAGTGGAGAGCTATTTATTAGTTGACTTTGGAAAGAAAAAACTTCTTGAACAGCCTTCGCAAGGAAAAGTAGAAGTAACAAACATCCATAGCAATTCATTGGAAGTGAAGTATCTTCCATTACGTGAAAACCACTCCTATTCCTTATTTTMTCAAGGAAAAAATGCAAAAGGAGGAATAGTTGATATACCAACCCAAAGTACATGGAATGATGATGAATATCAATACTCAGAAATAACTGTGGATGCAGCAAATTTAATTGATCCGGTCAGAATCGACTTTATTGCATACCCAAATTATTTGAACGGTTCTGTATCTATTCAGATTAAATAACACAAAAGTAGCGTGCACGAATTGATTAATCGGATAACCAGACACAAAAATTGAATAATCATGAAACCTTACTCCAGATAAAATAGCCAGGCAAGTCGAAACCAGCTAAAGCACAAACCGCCAAGGAAATTCTATTCCTTGGCGGTTATCTTATTCCCTTATCGACTATCTTCCTTATAAACGGCGATGAGTAAGACTGCATTGTCTTCTCCAATATTTTTTACAAAATGTGGTACACAAGCGTTCCAACTGAATGAATCGCCTTCATGTGCAATGACTGAGTCTTCGCCTTGTTCTGCGAGTACAGTGCCTTTAAGGACGACATGACTTTCTTCTCCTTCGTGCGCAATCGCCTCGCCAGTAGATGCGCCGGGAGTTAATTCCACATGCATCATTCGAAGTCCACTTTGAGACGTAAGATGTTCTATTTTAATATTATTATGCGTCGTATATACCCGCTCAGACTTCCTGACTACTTTCATATGTTCCTCTTTTTCAAGTAATAAATAAGGTAACGGAACATCCAAATAGGTTGCGATCGTTTGTAGCGTATTAAGGGAAGGGGATGTATTATCGTTTTCGATATTACTAATAAATCCTTTTGACAGCCCAATTTGTTCGCTCATTTGTGCAATGGTAATCTTTTTGCGTTTACGTATATCCCGGATTTTAGAACCGATTTCCACGCTCATCCCTCCCATTAATTATTAAGTTGCATATATCGTAACACAAAGTTGTTGACGATATCTACAACATGATGTTATCTTATAAGAAATAAATATTCTTAGTAGAGAACTTTTCTTTCGTTAAACGGGCCCAACTTAAACGAGGAATATTTTTTTGCACTATTAGTTTACTTATATGAATAAAATATCTTCAAGAGAATAAAGGAGGAAATATTGATGGATAAATTAGGAGTTAGTACATTATTATTAAGACTTGTGTTAGGGATCAGCTTTTTTATACACGGTGTTGTAAAGTTTAAAGATGGTATTGCTAATACTGCAGGATGGTTTGATAGCATTGGAATTTTAGGATTCTTTGCTTATGCAGTAGCAACATTGGAATTGGTTGGCGGAATTGCACTTATTTTAGGGATTGGAACTCGCGTATTTTCTGCATTGTTTGTTATATTAATGATCGGTGCAATAGTTAAAGTAAAATTTGCTATCGGATTTTTAGGGACGCCTGAGATGGCTGGATATGAGCTTGATCTAGCATTCTTAGTAATTGCACTGTTTTTAGCTATTAATGGAAGTAAGTTCTTATCAATTGACGAAACTTTATTTAAATAAAAGAGCGAATACTTAATTGTAGAAGATCATAAACAAGAGCCTTCATGTCAAAAAAGACGTGGAGGCTCTTGTTTATGAAAAAATTAACAGTTTCAAGTTCTTTCATACTTCTGGCGGCTATTTTTTTCGATGACCACTTGTACTGGAGAAAATCTATTATCTTGGACAAAAGGTAGTGCATATCTTAAAAGGATGTTTAATGAAAAGGAGAGTGTACTTCTACTGTGGTGAAATATAAGAATAATTGGATTCCAACTAAGACGCTTGAAGAAATGTCAGGAGTGGACTACGATGTTCTCATTGTCGGAAGTGGTCTTGGTGGAGGAGCAACCTTGCAAAGGCTCTGCGAACTGTGGAAAGGTCAGGGTGCCAAAAAAATTGGCATAATTGAAATGGGCGATAAGTTGTTTCATTCCCATTCTCTTAACATCCCCACGCAAAATGTTAACACTGCAAGGAATCAACTCTTGCCAGACAATTCAACCCTTGGATGAATCGGCTATTTACTGATTTCTTGTCTACTTGGACTTGCCGCATTGCAAAACAATAATCTATCTCCAAGACAACCGATTATGCGAAAGGTTCCTCGATTGAAGTTTGAAACAAAGGAGTCCCCATATCAAATTCAGATTTTGGGTCAAGATCAGTATTTTCATATCAGCAATTTGAAGATAAAATGTTAAACGACACTCTTGGAATCGCATACGCTGCTGTTTTAAAGAAGTAAATAGACGTAATTTAAAAATATTAGGGAAAATGTATTGACATTGAAGTTCCACCTATGATAATATTACTTTGAATTAAAGATATCTTAATTAAGTGCACATAAAGTAATAACGAGATTGAACAACTTTAACAACTTAAACACCATGTATTGAAACTATAAATTTTTTTAAGTAAATATCTCGAATTCAAGAATTATTGTTTAGAGGTAAAACGAGGAGGAAAAATAATGAACCATTTAAAAGGTATTCACCATGTAACAGCGATTACAAGTAGCGCAGAAAAAAACTATGAATTTTTCACCTATGTATTAGGAATGCGTCTAGTAAAGAAAACAGTGAATCAGGATAGTATTCAAACGTATCATTTATTCTTCGCAGACGATAAAGGATCCGCGGGTACAGATATGACATTCTTCGATTTCCCTGGAATTCCAAAAGGAACACATGGAACGAACGAAATTTATAAAACAGCTTTCCGAGTACCAACAGATGCTGCACTTGAATATTGGGTGAAACGTTTTGAAAAATATGAAGTGAAAAATACGGGCATCGAAGAAGTATTCGGTAAGAAAACTATTTCATTTGTGGATTTTGATGATCAACAATATATGTTGGTTTCAGATGAATTCAACGAGGGTATTGCATCTGGGACACCTTGGCAAAATGGGCCAGTACCACTTGAATTTGCGATTACAGGATTAGGACCAATTCATATTCGTATCGCACAATTTGATTATTTTAAAGAAGTATTGGAGAAAGTAATGTTAATGCGCGAAATCGCACAAGAAGGTTCGTTTCATTTGTTCGAAATCGGTGAAGGTGGCAATGGCGCACAAGTAATTGTGGAACATAATACGACTTTTCCAGCAGGACGACAAGGATTCGGTACAGTACACCATGCAGCTTTCCGTGTAGAAGATACGAAAGTACTCTATGAATGGATTGACAATATGCAAAAGGCCGGTTTTAGTACCTCAGGATATATAGATCGCTTCTTCTTTGAATCTTTATATGCACGAGTGGCACCTGGTATCCTTTTTGAATGGGCAACAGATGGTCCAGGATTCATGGGGGATGAGCCTTACGAAACTGTAGGAGAAATACTATCTTTACCACCTTTCCTAGAAGGGAAACGCCAACAAATTGAGGCAACTGTGCGACCGATCAATACAGTACGTAGCACGCTTAAAATAGAAAAAGAGTATTTATAAGGAGGTGAAAAATAACAAAATGGGCTTTTTAAATAAATTATTTGGAACACAACAACAACCTGAGGAGGAAAAAACAATGACAAAATCAAATATAGGTATTATTTTAGGATCAACACGTGAAGGACGCGTAAGTCCACAAGTAGGAGCATGGGTAAAAGAATTAGCAGATAAACGTGGAGATGCAAACTACACAATCATCGATATCGCAGATTACAAATTACCACTTTTAGGTGAAGCAGGCGGCGACGCATCAGGTGCAGCAGCATGGTCAGAAATCATTGCAAAACAAGATGGTTTTGTATTCATCGTTCAAGAATACAATCACTCAATCACAGGTGCACTTAAAAATGCTTTAGATTACTTACGTGAAGAGTGGAACAACAAAGCTGCAGGTATCGTATCATACGGTTCAGTAGGTGGGGCTCGTGCAACAGAACATTTACGTGGTATTTTGAGTGAATTACTAGTAGCGCATGTACGTGTGCATCCAGCATTATCATTATTTACTGACTTCGAAAACGGTACAGATTTCAAACCAGCTGCTGTACAAGCAGATTCTGTAAACCAAATGTTAGATCAAGTTATTCCTTGGACAAATGCATTAAACACTGTACGTAAATAATTTCGTCAAATGTAATTCTTTACAAGTCACAAAATGTGCATGAGTCCATGTACATTTTGTGATTTATATTATGAATTCTGAGCCAAACCTTATCAAGCAGATTGAAGGTTTTGCTCAGAATTTATACAAGATAATTTAAGCTGAATTTACAAATGGATGGGAGGAACTAAGATGAACAAAATAGCAGGACATCATCATATTTCCATGATTACGAAAAAAGGACAACAAAATAATCAATTTTATCAAAAAGTGCTTGGACTTCGTAGAGTGAAGAAAACCGTCAATCAAGATGATCCGAGTATGTACCATCTGTTCTATGGAGATTTAACGGGAAGTGCTGGAACAGAATTGTCTTTCTTTGAAATCCCGATGGTAGGAAGAACAAAGAGAGGAACAGATGCTATAACACGAATCGGGTTACTTGTTCCTTCTTATGATAGCTTACTATATTGGAAGAAAAGATTTGAATTACTCGATGTGAAACACGGGGAACTGACTTTGTATGCAGGACGTGACGCACTCCACTTTGAAGATGGCGAGGGGTTACGACTTGTACTATTAAATAATAATGGTGATGAGACCCCCTCCTTTTGGCAGTCTTGGGATGATTCAATCGTTGTAGAGGAGCACCGTATCCTTGGAATGGGTGCTGTGGAAATGACCGTGCAATCACTAGATAGTTTAGCAAATGTTTTAGCAAACCTGTTTGGCTATGAGGTTGCTTCACGCACAGCAAAAGAAGCTATCTACCAATCTGTAAAGGGACAGGTTTTTGGTGAAATTATAATAGTCGAACAAGATGGCCCGAAAGAAAAACCTGGAAAAGGTAGTGTGCATCACTTAGCTATCCGAGTAAAAGATGGTGAAGAGCTAAGGGAGTGGCAACAGCGTATACAAGATTTTGGTTTTGAAGTTATGAAAATAACAGACCGTTACTATTTTGAGAGTTTATATTTTAGAGAAGAAAATGGGATTTTATTTGAACTAGCGACAGATGGTCCAGGATTTACAGTGGATTCGACCATTGAATCCCTAGGTAAAGAGCTGGACTTACCGCCATTTTTAGAAAGCAAGCGAGCTGAAATCGAGGCAAAATTAGAACCCATTGAGTAAAGGGTAGAAATTCCAACTAAGGAGGAAATAATAATGAAAAAACAAACAGCAGGTATTCACCATATTACAGCAATTGTCGGTCATCCACAGGAAAATATTGATTTTTATGCAGGGGTATTAGGTTTACGTTTAGTCAAACAAACAGTGAACTTCGATGATCCTGGCACATACCATCTATATTTCGGAGATGGTGGAGGGAAACCGGGTACCATTATTACCTTTTTCCCTTGGGCAAATGCTTATCAAGGACAAATTGGAGACGGTCAAGTCGGCGTTACAACGTATGTAGTTCCAACAGGAGCATTAAGTTTTTGGGTCAACCGTCTTGCAACATTTGCGGTCCCATTTAAAAAAGCCGAGCGTTTCGGCGAACAAGTGATTCAGTTCGACGATTCACATGGTCTGCATTTAGAGCTTGTAGAACGTGCAGAAGGGGAACAAAACAACTGGACATTTGGCGGTGTAACACCAGAAGTGGCGATTAAAGGCTTCGGTGGTGCAACGCTTTACTCAAGCAGACCAGAAGAAACAGCTAAAACATTAACAGATGTTATGGGGTTAGAATTAGTTGGAACGGAAGGTGATTATACACGCTTCAAGGCTCCAGCTGATATCGGCAATATCATCGATTTGAAAATGGTAACAGGTGTAAGAGGATCGATGGGTGTAGGTACTGTTCACCATATTGCTTGGCGAGCACAGGATGATGCAGATCATCTTGAATGGCAACAACATGCAATGAGTCTTGGTCAACATGTAACAGAGTTGAAAGATCGTAACTATTTCAACGCATTGTACTTCCGTGAATCTGGTGAAATTCTATTTGAAATTGCAACAGACCCACCAGGATTTGCACATGATGAGTCTCCAGAAACAATGGGAACTCAGTTAATGTTACCTGCACAATACGAACAACATCGGGAGCGATTAGTTAATTCGCTTATTCCAATTCAAGTGCGTCCAATCGACTAATAAAGGGGCTGAACATATTGATTTCAATCGATCCAAAGCAAAATAGTGAACGAGATAATTATAAACTATTAATTGGTTCTATCATTCCAAGACCTATTGCCTTTGTCACGACACAATCGGAGGATGGTATCGTTAATGGAGCACCATTTAGTTATTTCAATATTGTTTCATCCAACCCGCCGATGGTGTCACTTGCTATTCAAAGACCTAGTGACCTGAAAGATACTGCAAGAAATATTTACAACAATCGGGAATTCGTAGTGCATATTGTAGATGATGAAAATGTGGCGAAAATCAATGAAACTGCCGCTTCATTACCTGCAACGGAAAGTGAAATCGAGTTGGCGAATTTAACGCTTATACAAAGTGAAATCGTATCTGTACCGGGAGTTAAGGAAGCGAAAGTTCGAATGGAATGCAAATTAGTACAATCCATTCCTTTCGGTGGCGACGGACCTGGTAGTGATTTGTTTATTGGGGAAGTTGTACGCTTTCACATGGATAAAGCAATTTACGAAGATGGCCGAATCGACCCGAGAGGCTTAAAGGCTGTCAGTCGTTTAGCAGGATCTAGTTATGCAGCGATTGGTGATATTTTTTCTATTGAAAGACCAAAGTAGTAATAAAAGCTAATCGGTAACCGAGCCGATTAGCTTTTTAAAATTACATTTTTTCGGCCATATGAATCCAGTAAATGGCTTAGAGCAACCAATCGGTCATCGAAAGCAACTAATTTTATGCCGAAAGCAACCAAATCAGCGTGAGAGCAACCAAAAAGCAGATGAGAGCAACCAACTTCCAAAACAGCAAGTATACTTGGAGTGAGACGACGATGAATTCGACATACAATAGGAATAATGCGTCTTAAGGTATCCGCTGTGATTTTCGTTACAGGATGGACGCTTTCCGCCGGGTGAGCGATGAGCCTTCACCGACGCTAGCGCGTGCGATGTGAAGGCTMATCTGCCCACTCATCCGGCAGGAGTCGCCATCMTTTCACGAAAATCATTGGAAATTGCTTATTTATTCGGTATCTACTAGCTAAAAACAAAATCTTATACAGTTTTTCGAATGTATGAATCCAATAAATGGCTAAGGGCAATCAATCGGTTATTGAAAGCAACCAATTCTATTCTGAAAGCAATCAAATCAACAGGAAAGCAACTAAATTGCCGGTGAAAGCAACCATTTCTTAAAATAGCTCTTTACTTGGATTGAGATGACCAGGAATAAGAAGCACTATTTATAAAGGTTGCGCAAATGGTCTATAATGTTGTGAGTTTAAAGAGAGATTTTACGAGTAACGACTGCAACGTTACTCATTTTTTGTAGGACAATCTTCTCCGAATAAATAGAGTGGATATTGATGCCGTAGTGCGCCGGGCCGCATGAGCCGCAGTCATGAGACCCACTCGTGTGCAACACGAGTTGGCTCATGCAAGGTGCGGCAAGCGCGAAGGCTAGTGGTTACTTCACTAAGACACATTATCCCTATTATCTGTATTTCCTCCCAGTCTACTAACTGAATCTAAACGTAACGTGTGATATATTTAGCATAGGGATTTACGAAAGGATGTTATTATGTATGGCAAAACGCTTAGTATTAGCAGAAAAACCATCAGTTGCACGCGATATTGCGCGTGTACTTAAATGTGATAAAAAAGGAAATGGCTATTTGGAAGGTAAGGATTATGTGGTGACTTGGGCACTTGGCCACCTCGTAACATTAGCGGATCCAGAAAGCTATGATGTTAAATATAAAACGTGGAATTTAGAAGATTTACCGATGCTTCCTGAAAATCTGAAACTATCCGTTATTAAACAATCTGGTAAACAATATAATGCGGTAAAATCACAGCTAATCCGTGGGGATATTAATGAAATTATTGTCGCAACCGACGCTGGTCGTGAAGGGGAGCTTGTTGCTCGTTGGATTATCGCAAAAGCGAAAGTGAATAAACCGATTAAACGCTTGTGGATTTCATCTGTAACAGATAAAGCGATTAAAGACGGCTTTGCCAACTTAAAGCCTGGTAAAGCCTATGAAAACCTTTATGCATCCGCAGTAGCTCGTTCTGAGGCAGATTGGTATATAGGTCTTAACGCTAGTCGCGCTCTATCTACAAAATTCAATGCCCAGTTAAATTGTGGACGGGTTCAAACACCAGTCGTAGCGATTATTGCAAAACGGGAAGACGAGATTAAGCATTTCCAAGCACAAACCTACTATGGCATTGAAGCGCAAACAGTGGATAATTTAAAGCTCACTTGGCAAGATGCAAAAGGAAATGGCCGTAGCTTCGATAAAGATAAAGTCGATACTATCGTGAAAAAGCTTGGTAAAGGAAACGCTACAGTAACGGAAATCGAGAAAAAGCCGAAGAAATCATTTGCACCTGGACTGTATGATTTAACGGAGCTACAGCGTGATGCCAATAAAATCTTTGGTTATTCTGCAAAAGAAACATTGAACATTATGCAAAAACTGTATGAACAGCACAAAGTGTTAACATATCCTCGTACAGATTCACGTTATATTTCATCGGATATTGTAGGAACGCTTCCTGAACGTCTTAGAGCTTGTGGGGTAGGTGAATTCCGTTCATTAGCAAATAAAATCTTGACTAAGCCTATAAAAACTTCTAAATCGTTTGTAGACGACAGCAAAGTATCGGACCACCATGCAATCATACCAACTGAAGGGTACGTGAACTTCTCTGCCTTCAACGATAAAGAACGCAAAATTTATGATTTAGTCGTAAAACGTTTCTTGGCAGTCCTGTTCCCAGCCTTTGAATTCGAACAACTAACGCTACGTGCGAAAATTGGTGATGAAAACTTTGTTGCTAGAGGAAAAACGATTTTAGTAAGCGGTTGGAAAGAAGTATACCAAAATCACACGGAAGATGACGATGCCGCAGATGATTTAAAAGAACAAATTTTACCGCGAATCGAAAAAGGCGATACATTAAACGTGAAATTAATCGCCCAAACGTCTGGCCAAACAAAGCCACCTGCACGCTTTAATGAAGCAACATTACTAACGGCAATGGAAAACCCTACGAAATATATGGAAACACAAAATAAGCAGTTAGCGGATACATTAAAATCGACTGGTGGATTAGGTACTGTAGCAACACGTGCCGATATTATCGATAAGCTATTCAATTCCTTCCTAATCGAAAAACGTGGAAAAGACATTCATATCACATCAAAAGGTCGACAGTTGCTCGAGCTAGTACCGGAAGAATTAAAATCTCCTACATTAACAGGTGAATGGGAACAAAAGCTGGAAGCAATCGCAAACGGCAAACTGAAAAAAGAAGTGTTCATCTCGGAAATGAAGAAGTATACGAAAGAAATCGTTTTTGAAATTAAAAGCAGCGATAAGAAATACAAACACGATAACATTTCCACTAAGTCTTGCCCAGATTGTGGCAAACCAATGCTTGAAGTAAACGGCAAAAAAGGCAAAATGCTTGTATGTCAAGATCGTGAATGTGGTCACCGTAAAAATGTGGCTCGTGTGACGAATGCCCGATGTCCACAATGTAAGAAAAAGTTAGAACTTCGTGGTGAAGGTGATGGTCAAATCTTTACTTGTAAATGCGGCTATCGTGAGAAGTTATCTGCTTTCGAAGCTCGCCGTAAAAAAGAAGGCGGCGGTAAAGTGGATAAACGCTCTGTGCAAAAGTATTTGAAACAACAGGAAAAAGAGGAAGAGCCGATTAATAATGCTTTTGCAGATTTATTAAAAGGAATGAAGTTTGATTAATAAGTACCTAAAATATAGCAGGAGAAGGAATAGATGTTTTCTTCTCCTGTTTTTTTATTGCTTAAAAAATTTTGAAAATCTAGACATGCGGATTACTTTTTTCAAGCACATATGCAATATTTAGTAAAAATCATTAAAAAATGCTGTCTTAAAATAAGTGGAGCATATACTATGATAAAGTTCGTTAGTTCAACCATTTATTGGAATAACACCTTTCATTCATTGAGGTCTTGCTCCATGTAAGCTTGTTATTTTAAGGATTGGTTGCTTTCACCAGCAATTTGGTTGCCCTAGTGCTAATTTGGTTGCTTTCCGAATAGAACTGGTTGCTTTCGGTGACTAGTTAGTTGCTCTTTACCACTTTCCGGAATTATTTATCCATAAAATGCATAATTTTGGAATTTACTTCCGCGGCTTGGGACTCTGGAGGAGCGTTAGCGACGAAGCGGCTCGTCTCCCGCGCTAAGTCCTAGCGGTAACTAACTATGACGCATTATACTTTTGTTTTTATTCAAGCAGTATTTAGAAAGTCATTATTTACTTATGATTTCGATTGTATTTCTTGATGGATCTTGAACGATAATAGAACCGTCTTTTTCTTCAAAATGAAAATCCAAGTCCGTAAGTCGAGCTTTTGCCTCATCTAATTCTTCTTTAGAAAATAGAAGTGTGAAGTTTTTAAGCCCTCTAGCATTATCCGGTGGAGCAGGAATTCCAGTTCCGGACCAAGTGTTCAGAGCCACATGATGGTGGTAATCATCTTTGGATAAAAATAAACTACCATTATCTTTACTTGTTACATTAAGCCCAAGCCCGTCTACATAAAACTTTTCTGTAATAGCTAGTTCAGTGGCTTGCAAATGCATATGACCAATACGTGTGTTTTCCGGAAGTCCATTCCAAGTAGGTGTAGCTTCTGCCACTAATTTTTCAAAATCAATCGGATAGGATCCACCTGCATAACCACCATCTTTGTCTCTTTCCCAAGTGTCAGGAGGAAGATCCGCATAAATCTCTATCCCATTGCCATCTGGATCCGCTAAGTAAAGCGCATCACTATACTGATGATTGGCCGCACCTTGCATTGGATATTCGGTTTCGGCTAAATGTAAAAGTATATTTCCTAAACTAGCATGGTCTGGTACTAGAATGGCAAAATGATAGAGACCAGTCGTTCCAAGTGGTTTTTCTACGGAATCATCTTGTTCCTCTAATACAAGTAGGGGAGTATTCCCATCAGCAGTAAGAGTAACTCTACTAGGTTCAGAAGTTAACACTTTAAAGCCAATCACTTCTTCATAAAAAGTAGTCATTTGTTCGACATCGGAAACAACTAACTGCACTTCACCAACTCTTGTAGGAGAGTCTGTATTATAAGTTTCATAAGTTGTATCGTCCTTTTTAAATAAGGTGAACAGTGAGATAAGCACTATAACTAAGACGACACCTATAATAATCAATCGTTTGTTTTTCATTGCATAATTCTCCTTTTTCATTTAAACTACAAGTTGTAGTGTAACAAGAAATTTTCATAAAATACAGCTATTTCGCTCACTACTCCATTTCAAGTAAAGATAGTTGACCGGTAATAACGTTTAAACTACAATGTGTAATGTGAGGAGGTAAAGCTATGAAAATTCGAAAGTTTAAAATGAATGAAAGTGGATTGAATCGCTTTTTTGGACCTCTGGAAGCAAAAATTATGGATATCTTATGGAATGACCTAGAAATGACCATTAAAGATGTCCAACAAATGCTCGACAAGGAAAAGGTAACGAATTTTAACACAGTGATGACTGTCATGAACCGACTTGTTGAAAAAGGCATTTTGCAAAAGAGAGCAGAAGGAAGATCTTCTCTTTACAAACCACTTCAAACAAGGGAAGAGTTTTTAAGTGCGCAATCGAAAGAAATGACAAATGAGCTGATGGACGAATTTGGAAACGTCGTCGTTAGTCATATGTTAGATGCGCTTGAAGACGTGGACGATGACCTCGTCGCTAAACTAGAACAAAAAATTAAAGAATTGAAAAAGGAACAGTAGCCTATGTCCAAACGTCAATCATCGTTTCTATTTTTTGCAGCACTAGTTATTTCAGGTACCATTTTCATACAGATGGCCATATACGCAGTCTCCATGCTAGTAGGTTGGAACGCTAAGTTTAACTTGGTGGTAGTATGCCACAGCTGGTTGAAGGCAATTGGGTTATCTTCCCTAGAGTTTGCTTTAGACGGACTCGTAATCTTTACGCTCATTTTTACGGTTTGGCATATTAGTTGGCAATTAATTCATACTGCACGTATGAAAAAACGATTAGAGCAATATAGAGAGAAAATGCTTACGAACGAGTTGAATCAAACATATGGCAACGAAAAGGAAGATTTCATCATTATCTCGCATCCTGCACCAATGGCGATTACGATGGGATTTGTGCAACCTAAAATCGTTATTTCAACAGGTTTGATCAACTTATTAACAGATGATGAACTAGAAGCAGTGATCGCACATGAAATGTATCATAAAGCAAATCGTGATCCACTAAAGATATTTATATTATCCCTTTGTTCGTCCACCATTGGGTATATCCCAATTTTAAAATGGTTTAACAAGCAATATAGAATTATTCAAGAAGTATTGGCAGATGAATTTGCGATTAAGAAACAAGAAACATCTGTCCACTTAGGTAGCGCACTGTTGAAAATGTTAAAGGTAGGAGTGGCTAAAAAAATGCCATTTGCATATGCATCCTTTGCGGACACTTCCGTCAATTACCGGATTGAATATATATTGAATCCATTAAAAAATATTCAAATGCAAATCCCATTGAAAGTAGCATGGATATCATTGGCTATTTTTTCTTTAATTTGCGCTATTTTTATTTACGCATTAGCGTAAATTTTTTATCATATTACACTACATAACGTAGTCTGAATTAGGAGTGTTTTAATTGTCAAAAAAATTATTTTGGATTATTGGAATAATCGCGGTATGCATAATAGGAATCGTTGTACTAACAGACGCGAAACAAGAAGCAGTAGCAATTGAATACGCAGGACAACCATTCATAGGAGAAGAGTCCGCACCAGTAGAAATCATCGAATTTGGAGATTATAAATGCCCACATTGTGGAGATTTCAATAACACCCTTTTACCGATGATTACCGAGCAATTTGTAGAAACAGGAAAAGCTAAATTTTACTTTATGAACTACTCATTCATCGCACCGGACTCGACGACCTCTGCACAATTCGCAGAAACAGTGTACAAAGAACTTGGCAATGAAAAGTTTTGGGAATTCCATCATTTGTTGTTTGCAAATCAGACAACTGAATCAGGACAAGCGAATTTAATGTCTGAAGAGTTTTTACAAGCTGTTTTAGCGGAAGTTGCAACTACAGAAGAAGTGGAAAAGGTAAAAGTTGCATATAGCGAAAGTGCAGGAAAAGAAGCATGGCAAAACGATATGAATGTTGCAAATAACCTAGGCGTCGCATCGACTCCAACAATTTATATCGGCGGGAAGGAATTCACTGGCGCAACAATGGATGACTTTGCAAAAATGGTAGATGAGGCAGCCGATGGTCAATAAGCCACTTCTCCTTGCATGGATCACTTCCATCATTGCAGTGGTAGGAAGTCTATTTTTCAGCGAGCGCATGGGTTTTATCCCATGTACGCTTTGCTGGTATCAGCGGATTTTAATGTATCCCCTTGTTGTTTTTCTAGGCATTGCTTTTTACCGAAATGATCGGGAGATTTATAAATATATATTGCCAATTTCCATTACTGGTGTCCTTATGTCCAGTTATCACTATGCTTTGCAAAAGATTCCCTCTATGCATGAATTCAGTAGTTGCACTAGCGGGGTTCCGTGTTCTGGACAGTATATAAACTGGTTTGGATTTGTGACAATTCCTTTTTTAGCGTTTATTGCTTTTGTTTTTATTACTATTATGATGTTGATACTTTGGAAACGTAAGTAGGAGAGGAGAATCGTAACAATGGAAAAAAAGAAAAAACGGTTTTACATGCGCTCAGTTATTTTGAGTGTCTTAGTTGTGGCAATCGTTTTCACTATATACTCGAACTTAACGAAAGAGAAAACAGCCGTATTGCAAGTAGGGGACAATGCACCGGATTTTGCACTGATTGATATGAACGGGGAAAAGCATCAATTATCCGATTATAAAGGGCAAGGAGTCTTTTTAAACTTTTGGGGAACTTGGTGTAAACCATGCGAAAGAGAATTCCCACTAATGGACAAACATTATCAAGACTATAAAGATCAAGGGCTTCAAATCCTCGCTGTTAACATCGGGGAATCCAATTTTGCTGTTCAGAAATATGTAGATAGAAAAGGCTTAACTTTTCCGGTATTAATTGATGGCAATAAAAGTGTCATGGAGACATATAATATTAATCCGTTGCCAACAACAATGCTTGTAAACCCAGAAGGTAAAATAGAGAAAATCATTACTGGGGAAATGAGTGATGAAGCGATTAAAAGCCATATGGAACAAATAATGCCGAACTAAATAATGCTTACAAAAGTAGTACAAACCAAAGCTGTGGTTTGTACTATTTTTTTTTGAAAGGGGGCACTGATGAATAGAATGATATGAGGTATATAATTCTTTAGGTATAAAGCATCACGGCAATCGCGATCTCATTCTAAGTAAAGTTGTTATTTTGAGATTTAGTTGCTCTTACTTACAAATTGGTTGCTTTCAGACTAGAAATGGTTGACTTCAATGACCGTTTTGTTGCTCTCTGCCATTTTCTGGTCTCATTTCTTGTAGAACTATATAATATTAAGGAAGATGGAACTTTGATATTGATTGGTCGACTCTTGAAAGAGCTTTTTATCTCTAAAATAACTACAATCAGATGATTATTTAGACCTGTTTTGTACAGTAAAATAACTATGACTATAGTATGTTTGATTATTCTGACAATGTGTTAAAATATTCTATAATAGAAATGCATGAGCGAGGTGAACTATATGAGTATAGTGCGATCCACTGGAAACGGTATGCTCGGACAATGGTCAGATTTTGAAGAAAGAAAACGTCTGTCGCAACGTCATAACGCAGGTGATGCTTACCGAAAACAAGCGGAATATTTCCAACCAAAAGTACCAACCCTTTCAGAATTAGAAGAATTACTATTAGGGAATAAAGAAAGACAAGCAGATACATCAACCAATCAATCGACCAGTATGCTCGATATAAAAGGGCCAAGCATCCCGGTGCAAACAATTGGTGGGCCAACCCTGGAGAAAACAGTGGAGTTATTGGAAAAAGTCAGAAGCACCGCGCTTGCTCCGGCACAGCCAACGCCTGAGGATCTACGTGTTGCTACTAGTGCTTCCGCGAAAATTCAACGAGTAAATGCACAAATATCCTTGAATATGGAAGCGAATCGTCAAATTGACTTAGAAGTGAAGCAACAACTAGAGGAAGAAGCGTCCATTTCTAATCGATCTGTTCCATCAGAATTTCAATCTCCAGAACAACTACAAGAAGACCTAGAGAATTTACAGAAAAAACGTTGGAAAGAACAAGCGATAGAAAAATATTCGTATCAAGTAAATTTAAAGAGATACGGTTTTGCAGATCTAGAACCTAGTTTCTTCCGAATAGCTTAGGAGTAAATAGTAATGGCCAAAAAACAAAAAACAAATGCAGTTCGAATATTGGAGCAACAGAAAATAGAGTTTGAACTAATTGAATATGAATTGTCTGGTGACAAAGTAGACGGGGTAACAGTAGCAAACATAATTGGCTACCCCGTTTTTGTCGTGTATAAAACACTACTAGTGACAGCTGGAGCAGGAAAATATTATGTATACATTATCCCGGTGAACAATGAATTGGACTTAAAAGCAGTCGCAAAAGTAGTAGGGGAGAAAAAAGTAGAATTGCTTCCTCTAAAGGATTTACTTCCGACTACTGGATATATTCGTGGGGGCTGTTCTCCAATCGGGATGAAAAAACTATTCCCAACAGTAGTGGATGTAAGTGCAGAAAAGAATGATTTTATCATCGTAAGTGCTGGAAAAATAGGTCTTCAAGTGAAGCTTAATTTAGCTGATTTACTGAAATTAACCAAAGGCAAAATAGCTGCGATTAGTAAACAGGAAAAGGAATCGTAATATCCTGATCATTCTAGTTAGAGAGAGAGAAGGAATCGTATGAGTAAAGAATTTATTTGGCGTTGGTCATTTTTTATAAGTGGAGTACTTCTCATGTCTCTCGGTATTTCCATGACGATTAAAGGGCAACGATTTGGGATAAGTCCATGGGATGTATTACATGTTGGTCTTTATAAGCATTTAGGATTGTCGATTGGAACATGGTCTATATTAATGGGAATAATAATAGTTATTGCGACAATGATCGGTACAAAAAGTTGGCCGCAAATAGGAACATGGCTGAATATACTCGTCATTGGTTCATGTATCGATTTATTCAACTGGCTTCTCCCAGATACTACGAGCTTCGTCGGTCAGATTATTATTTTTTTGGGGGGACTACTTGTTATAGCAATTGGGGTTGGTGTCTATGTTTCACCGAATGTAGGAGCTGGGCCACGTGATTCTCTTATGTTACTTATTATAAAAAGGGCAGGATGGAGTATTCGAACAGTTCGGACAGGTATTGAGGTATTTGTTGCATTCGCTGGTTGGTTACTCGGTGGTCCAGTCGGAATAGGTACGGTTGCACTTGCTCTATTTACTGGTCCTCTCATTCAATATACATTGCCATTATTTCAGAAACTGTTATTCAATATAAGCGGTTATTCGCTTGTCTATACAAAAAGTGCGGAAGATCAGGAATGATTTTCGGTGCTTTTTTTCATCTTTTCCTCTTCTTTCGCATATAGTATCCATTGAACGAAGAGATTGAAAGGGTGATAATTTGGGCGGGACAGTTACACATTATATGGGGAAATCATATACAGGCCAAGGTGTGAAAAACTTTTATAAAGAACTAATTCATGAAGCGAAAAAAGTATATTTCTTTAAAGGACCGACTTCTTATCGGCTAACAGAAACCTTAAAAGAAATAGGATATGCTGCTATTCGTAGAGGTAAAAATATGGAATGGTTTTATGATCCATTACACGAAGAAATTTTAGAAGCAGTATATATTACCGATTCGAAAACGCTTTATTTAAACACCGATGCCGTTGATCCAATCTATTTTGGAGCTGGGCATATATGGGTTCCATATTATGAATCATATGACGATCGAAAACTTCATGATTTAGCTCCTTTAATACGCGATAAACAAATTGCCAATGAAGTTTGGTTGACAAAGGGGCTACAAACATTATCAAGAGCGAAAGTAATTCATGATGAATGGGAGCAACTGATCCAACCAGCAATCGATTGGGATGGCATAAATACACTACTGGAAACGATCAAAAAGAAATGCATTGGCAATGTGCAGCTTCAAAAGAATCCAGAAGTGACGCATCGATTAATGGGGTCGCTTACTCCAACAGGTGCACAAGATACGTTGAAGTCTATCTCCAAAAACTTAAAGTCTAGATTATATATAAAAGGATTACCAGGAAGCGGAAAATCTTCTTTTATGAAAAAGTTCGGTGAAGCAGCTAGACTACAAGGATTAGATATTCGATTCATCTGGTGCGGGTTAGATGCAAATAGTGTAGATGGAATTGTCATCCCTGAACTGCAACTATGCATGGTAGACGCGACAAGTCCCCATATATATGACCCAGAACGTGAAGGTGACGAGATTGTCGATTTCTTACCACATATTAATCAAGAATTATTAGAGGAGAAAAAAATTGTAGAAGTGAGACAACGATATTCTAACGAAATGGAACTTGCCCAAGACTATATTTCTACCTACGCAGGCGAATCCAGAACGATTAGAATGCTCTATGATTCTACAATAGATGAAGAGAAATGGACAACTTTCCAAAATGAAATGATTGCAACCATCGAATGAGCAGGGGATTTTATCCTGCTTATTTTTTTTTCGTATTTTTCAGGGAACATGTTAAACTAGAGAGGACTATTTCGCTTGAAAGGAAGATGACCTTGTCAAACGTACTAAACAACTTTTTAACAGAAAACTTAGATGCACTAAAAAACCAAGGCCTATACAATGAAATCGATCCAGTAGAGGGTCCAAACAGTGCCAAGATAAATGTTCGAGGTTCTGAACTTATTAACTTATCTTCTAATAACTATTTAGGGCTTGCAACCAACCCAGCGCTCAAACAAATCGCAAAAGACGCAGTGGAAAAGTATGGGGTTGGAGCAGGAGCAGTCCGTACGATTAACGGAACGCTAGACCTTCACGTAAAACTAGAGCAAAAACTAGCAGAATTCAAAGGAACAGAAGCGGCCATTTCTTATCAGTCAGGTTTCAACTGTAACATGGCAGCAATCTCAGCGGTAATGGACAAAAACGATGCCATATTATCGGACCAATTAAACCATGCTTCCATTATCGATGGTTGCCGACTTTCCAAAGCAAAAATCATTCCATTCAATCACTCCGACATGGAAGATTTACGCGCGAAAGCAAAACAAGCAACAGAATCTGGTCAATACAATAAAGTAATGGTTATCACAGACGGCGTATTCTCCATGGATGGCGATATTGCCAAACTACCAGAAATCGTAGAAATCGCAAAAGAATTTGACCTGATTACCTATGTTGACGACGCACATGGTTCAGGCGTTACTGGTAAAGGAAAAGGAACAGTAAAACACTTCGGTCTAGAAAAAGAAATCGACTTCCAAATCGGAACTTTATCGAAAGCAATCGGTGTCGTAGGTGGATACGTTGCCGGTAAAAAGAACTTAATCGACTGGCTAAAAGTACGCTCACGTCCATTCTTATTCTCAACAGCATTACCACCAGGTGACGTAGCAGCAATTACTGCAGCTGTTCAAATGATCATCGACTCAACAGAGCTACATGACAAGCTATGGGAAAATGGCGATTATTTGAAAGCAGGTCTATCCAAACTTGGTTTCGATATAGGGGCATCTGAAACACCAATCACTCCATGCATCATCGGAGACGAAAAACTAACACAAACATTCTCCAAACGACTATTTGAAGAAGGCGTTTATGCCAAATCAATCGTCTTTCCAACCGTACCAAAAGGCACAGGCCGCGTCCGCAATATGCCAACAGCAGCGCATACGAAAGAGATGCTGGATGAGGCGCTTGTGATTTATGAGAGAGTTGGTAGGGAGCTTGGGGTAATTAAATGATTTAAATTGAGAAGAGCCACTCTTACGGTGCGCTCTTTTTAATATCTCTGCTAATAGTGAGGGGTCCCGTATTTTAATTAATATTAGTACTTTTCAATTTTAATGAACTTAATAAGAAAGATAATATTTGGTTTTATCGAAAGAGTAATAGCGGAAATTGGATAAATAAAAGAGGTGGGAAGCACTTGGACAAAGAAGGTATAATCCAAGAAAAAAGGAATTTAGTACATTGGGTTCTTTCCTTAAAGAATATCTCAAATGACTTATGGCTGAAACCATTTCGAGAAGGGGCATGGGGTATAGCAGATGTAATTTCTCATTTTATTTCGTGGGACAAATTTATTATTAATAATAGGATGTCATATTTAATGAGAGATGAATGTTTCCCGAACTTTACTGTAGATGTAGAGTTTATTAATAAAGAGGCATCCAAATATGCAAGATCAGGAATATCTAAAGATGATCTTATAAATGAGTTTATTTCTGTGCGTGAAGAATTGCTGAACCTCATTGATATAATTCCTGAAGAAAAGTTCTATCAACCTCTTCGAGGGAGAGATAATACAACACTAAGTGAGTATTTTGTGGGAATGATAGATCATGACTTGAAACATAGGGAACAAATTAATTCGCATATAAGTAAATAATAATTATAAGATCAGTTTCTTATTTCGACTCAAAAAGCAGCCATTATCGGCTGCTTTTCTTTATGAAAAATCGCTTTCTATATGCTGAAACGAATATACAAGATTAAATTTCTGAACACCCCTCGCACTTTCAACACTAGCCTTCGCTTCATCCCGAAACGTCTCTAAATCTCCAATTTCTTTCGCAATAATCGCTTCAATTGCATGTTGCATCCAAGTAGTAGTTAAACTCGCTTTCAATGCCTGAGCTTCCACAAAGTTACCTTTTAACGCTTCAGCATATGCAATGTAATATGTACGTAGTGGCTCCTTACAAATTTGCCTAGCAAAGGTATCGAATGTAGCAACATCATTTTCATATAGCGCCAAATTGGCTTTGTATACTTGTTGCATGTATGGTTGTTTGTATTTCTTCAAGATTTCATGAGTCACTTGAATAATGGAATCACGATCGCCAGCTTTTACCGCAAGTGCATAAGCAAAAAGCGGCTTCTTTTTATTTTCATCTAAATAGCGCTCAATCCGTGCTAGGTTATTCGATTTATACACAATATACATTTGGGGAACAACTAATAAAAGAATATACGAAATGACGATACTCAAGTAAATGATCCAGAAGGATATTTCTAAAAAGCTCATCACAACTGTTAATACCAAACCTAGTAAAATAATCAAAACATAAGGAAAAATTTTCATGTTAACCTCTTTTAATTCTTTTATTTCTATTATATCAAATCCCTATATAAATATTTTATTGTATTTCCTAAAAGAACAGCATATAATAGAAAAAAATAAACGCTATTAAAACAACGTTATTGAATATAAAGTGTTCTTTCCAAAAATACAATTGTTTTCGAGAGGGAGTAGACAGCATGAAGAAAATTATGGTCACCGGGGCTTTAGGCCAAATTGGTTCTGAACTAATTACAAAACTACGCAAAGAATACGGTGCAGAAAATGTACTTGCAACAGATATAAGGGAAGTGTCTTCGGAAGTAACAAAAGGCGGACCTTTCCAAATTCTCGATGTAACAGACGGAGAGAAAATGCATGAAATTGCTAAAAGTTTTGGAGCAGACACAATAATGCATATGGCTGCACTTTTATCGGCAACTGCAGAAGCTAAACCGTTATTTGCATGGAACTTAAACATGGGTGGACTTATGAACGCCTTAGAAACTGCTCGTGATTTAAATATGCAATTTTTCACACCAAGCTCAATCGGGGCATTTGGACCTTCTACTCCTAAACAAAATACACCTCAAGACACACTTCAACGCCCGACTACGATGTATGGTGTCAACAAAGTAGCAGGCGAGCTACTTTGCGATTATTATTTCCATAAATTTGGTTTAGATACTCGTGGTGTGCGTTTTCCGGGTTTAATTTCTACTGAAACATTACCGGGTGGGGGAACGACCGATTATGCGGTGGATATCTATTATAAAGCGTTAGAGGAAGGGAAGTACACATCGTATATTGCGGAAGGAACGTATATGGATATGATGTATATGCCCGATGCCTTGCAAGCGATCGTGGACTTAATGGAAGCAGATGCTACGAAATTAATTCACCGTAATGCATTCAATGTAACGGCCATGAGTTTTGAACCAGGGCAAATTGCTGCTTCTATTAAAAAAGTAATTCCGACATTTACAATGGATTACGATGTGGATCCTGTTCGCCAAGCGATAGCAGATAGTTGGCCAGATGCAATAGATGCAACTGCAGCAAAAAATGAGTGGGGCTTTACCTATAAATACGATCTACATGCAATGACGAAAGATATGCTCGAAAAGTTAGCAACTAAAAAAACAGCGGACTCCTTGTAAAAGGGGTTCGCTGTTTTTCATTTTATTAGAATAATAAATGTGACACTGCCGCAATGATTGGGAATGAGATCAGTGTCCGTAGTAAGAAAATGACAATTAGATCTTTAAAGTTAACTGGAATTTTCGAACCTAGTAGCAGTCCACCAACCTCAGACATATAAATAAGCTGAGTTACAGATATAGTAGCGATAAAGAATCGAGTCATTTCAGAATCAATCGATCCGCCTAAAATTGAAGGCAGGAACATATCGGCAAATCCAACAACCATTGTTTGAGCCGCAGCTGCCGCCTCTGGAATTCCAAAAAGCATTAATAATGGTTCAAATGGTTTTCCGAGTATAGCAAATATAGACGTATACTCTGCAAGCATTAGAGCGATTGTTCCGAATGCAAGTACAACCGGCGCTACACCAATGTACATATCAATTACATTTTTTAAACCGTCTGAGAAAAACTTACCAATCGAGCGGTTTCTATCTGCTGTTATTAATGCTTTTTCAAGACCATGCGTAAGTGCATTATAGTTTTCTGGGAATTTTTCAGCTTCCAAGTTTAACGGACGACCGTCGATATGTTTTTCTTCCTTACCCGCTAGTGGATAAATTCTTGGCATAATAAATGCTAAAACGATTCCACATAGCAGTACAGTTAAATAATAGGGGATAAAGTAATTAGCAAGCCCAACTTCTTCAATTACTACGATACAAAAAGTAATAGAAACAACGGAAAAAGTAGAACCAATAATCGCCGCTTCTTTTTTCGTATAGTAGCCATCCTCGTATTGTCTAGCTGTAAGTAAAACTCCGATAGTTCCATCGCCAACCCAAGAAGTTAGCGCATCTACTGCAGAACGTCCAGGAAGTTTGAATAAAGGACGCATAACTTTTACCATCATTGTTCCAAAAAATTCAAGTAATCCAAAGTTCAATAGCAGTGGTAATAATAAACCTGCAAATAAGAAAATCGTAAATAAGAACGACACTAATCCATCCGGGCTTAGTAATAGTCCACCTGTATTTTCACTCCAAATTGCTTCGGGTCCAAGTTGGAAAATGATTAATACCGCAAAAATAGCACCAACAACTCGAGTGACTGTCCAAAATATCGATACTTTAAATAAATTGTTTATAAACGTGTTTTTTTGCGGGATGAATAGAAACACAACCGAACCTAATGCAGCAATAAACATGGTTGCAAGAGCAACCCAGTGTACGATTGGTTCTAGTACGCCAGAGAGTATACTGCCGAATAACGCAATAGGAATTTTAAAACCTTCCGAAGTAGGAAGGGGAATCATAAATAATATAACTCCTGCAATCGATGGAAGCAGGAATAAAAGCCATGTAGATAACGAGAACTTTTTCAAGTTTATAAACCAACTTTCTATGGATGAATAATTATACGTTGTATCAAATCATTTATACATAGTAATTCATTTGCATAGAGAAGTCTATATATACAAGACATGTTCTATTATTCGAAATCTTTGTTGAAATCGTAGGTGTAGAAACGTTCGTAATGTAGCCAGTTTTCCGCTTCCGGCTCACCATCTGCTAAACGTTTATCCATTTCTTCTAGCATCCAAGCAGTTTGCGAAATATGCGCGCGCATTGCACCCATTTTTTCATCTTTAGATTCCTTAATATTATGCACCACATCCGGCTCTCCAAGAACCGATTTAGAATCGTTGGAGAAAGCAAGTGCATAGATAGTCGGTCTGGACGCTTCTGGCATACGACGAATCGCACGAATCATTGCGCGTCCAGTCGCATCGTGATCAGGATGTACAGCGTAGTTCGGATAGAACGTTATGACAAGGGATGGATTTGTGTCCTCGATTAAGTTTTCCATCATTTCTACCATCTTTTCATCATCTTCGAATTCCACCGTTTTATCACGAAGTCCCATCATTCGAAGATCTGTAACGCCCATTGCTTTGGCAGAAGCGAGCAATTCTTCTTTCCGAATTTGTGGAAGTGTTTCGCGTGTTGCAAAAGGAGGGTTTCCTAGGTTTCTTCCCATTTCGCCTAAAGTTAGGCATGCATATGTAACTGGAATTCCTTGTTTTACGTACGTTGCGATTGTACCGGAAACGCCGAAAGCTTCGTCATCTGGGTGAGGAAATACAACAAGTACATGTCGTTCCATTGGTAAAGTCATTTGTTTGTCCTCCTTAATAAGTGAATGGTGTTTTACTAATTTGTAATGCTACTGCAAGTTTTCCGCTTTGGTCGTGTCCTGCCATTAGTAAACGGTCATGTTCATCTAATTCGAAATGGGTAATCCCTTGTGCGTATACCCATCCATGGGGTAATTTCAGTCCGACACGATGTGGTGATTCACCCGCTACTTTTCCAAGCTCATAGCGAAGCATAACATTGCGGATAAAAGCTCCCGCATTGAAAACTTTTTCATCAAAATGGGAAGCGTATGCACCATTCGTTGTTTCTAAATGTATGTATACATCTTCGTTTGCAAATTTATTCAAAAGTGATTGTAATTGTTCCACATTAACAAGTTCCATTTATTGTAGCCTCCTAACATACTGTCTTTTATAAGTATAATGAAAATTAGTTTTGGAAGCGAATGATTGAGATGAAAAAACTCGTAAAGTCAGTATGACTTTACGAGTAGAAGAAAAGAGCGGACTCAGATAAGGAATTCTCCTGGTTTGATAAATAAGCGGAGAAATTCCTCTTAGTTAGGAAATAGCGCTGAAAATTGCTTAAATAGACGGAGGAATTCCGCCTATTGACACGAGAAATGTGAAAATAGCTAATTTTGCTTTGTTGAATCGGAAAATCTCCGCTTATTTTCCACGAACGAGCTCTATTTTGCGGAATAACAGGAAAACTTCCGCTTATTTTAAATATCACTGGCTACACAATAAAAAAATGAGTGTCAATTTTCATATAAAAATTGACACTCATTCTTGTTTTATACAGTAGTTTTCGTAACTTCCGGTGCACCATATTTACCTTTTGCTCCATGAAGAACTGGTCCCACGTACTGGTTAAGCTTCCAACCATGTGCAATTGCAGCTGAAACGAATTCTTTCGCTTCGAGTACGGACTCTGCAACCGTTAATCCGTTTGCTAAGTTAGCAGTAATGGCTGCTGCGAATGTACAGCCAGCCCCGTGATTATAAGTAGTATCTGTTTTTTCTGTTTCTAGTAGCGTATGTGTTTGGCCATCGTAGAAAAGGTCTACTGCTTTTTCATGCGCTAATTGTTTACCGCCTTTGATGACTACGTTTTTCGCACCAAGTGCATGAATCTTTTCAGCAGCTGCTTTCATATCTTCAATCGTTTTTAATGCACCTAAACCTGATAGTTGTCCAGCTTCAAAAAGGTTCGGAGTAACAACTAAAGCGCGTGGAAGTAAGTAAGTAATCATTGCATCTACTGTACCCGGATTTAATACTTCATCTTCGCCTTTACAAACCATAACAGGGTCGATTACTACACTTTTAACTCCTGCCTCTTCAATTATATTTCCAGCTGTTTCGATAATTTCTTCGGTACTTAACATACCTGTTTTAATTGCATCGACATTTGTCGACAGAGCAGTTTTTGCTTGTCGTTTAATCTCGTCTACTGGTAAAGAGAAGACACCATGGCTCCAACCGTTATCAGGATCCATTGTAGCGACAACCGTTAGAACGTTCATGCCATAAGTACCGTGTTCTTGGAATGTTTTTAAATCTGCTTGTATACCAGCTCCGCCTGAAGTGTCAGAGCCTGCGATTGTTAGTGTTTTTTTTATAGACATTTTAGCGTTTCCCCTTTTGAGTAAAAGTTAATTTTATTTATTATATCAGACAATAGTCGAAACTTAAATTAAGGAAGTTTAGGTGCGGTAAATAATTTAACCAGAATGAAAATGAAAACTGCTGTGACGATAAAAGTGACAACTGAACCGAATATAATGTTATGTATAAATAAAGAGATTGCCAAAAATAGTAGAAAGCCGATGAATAGAATCATTCCCAATGTGAAACAGCCGAGTCCAAAGTTTTTAGCCGAATTGGAAACTTCATTGGTACTTGCAGCTTTTTCAATTTTTCTTAGTTTCTCCCGATAATGTAAATCTGCCATAGACATATCCCCTTTTTTTTAGCTTAACAGATATAGAATAGTTGTGAAATGGGCAATTTTTTTGTACTGTTAACGTAGTAGATTAAGAGGAAAAGAGGCATGAAATGCGAAAAGACGACAAAATTCGTGAAATGGAAAAAATACTGGAAGAATTGAAAGCACAAGATGAAACAGCCGCAACAATTGCAGAATATCCTTCGAGAAGAGGATTTAGTTTTCGGAAGCTAACACGCCCTTTTTTTGGACTGAAAGCAAAAGTCCTTCTTGGAATCGGAATTATTCTTGTTCTATTAATAGCTGCCTTACCATTTGCAGCCTATTGGGCAATTCAAGGTAGCACATTTACGGAAAGCAAAGGATCAATCGTCGAACGAGTGCAGGCCTTGAACGAATTGTCGACCGCTGAAGCTTATACAAAAGTAATTATCGAAAGACAAGATAATCAACTATTCGGCAAAGAAATCGGCATAGATTTACCAGGGACAAAAAGACAGCTTCTTGTTGTAGTACCCGGTGCTGTTCGAGCTGGAATAGATTTTTCACAAGTGACGGAAGCGGATATAAAAGTAGATGACGAGAACAAGATGGCTACACTTACACTACCAATGCCACAATTTCTAGGTGGACCGGAAATATTCTTCGATCAAGTAGAAGTATTTTCATATGAAGGATTATTTCGGGAAAAAGCGGATATTACAGAAGCATATGAGTTAGCAGAAACTGCAAAAAAAATGATGGTCGAGGAAGCAACGGGACAAGGTATTTTACAGTTAGCGGAAGAAAATGCGGCAAAATCGGTGAAAGAAATGTTCCAATTAGTAGATTACGACGTACAAGTGGAGTTTAAGGAGTGACATGCATTGCCGAGCTGGAAAGAAGTATTAAAAGAAGAGCGAGAAAAGCCCTATTTTTTAGAGTTACAGGCATTTTTAGATAAAGAATATGCCGAGCAGACGATTTACCCTGCAAGACCCGATATAGGGAGTGCTTTTCTTGAAACGCCTTTTGACGAAGTGAAGATAGTCATTTTGGGACAAGACCCTTATCACGGAGAAGGACAAGCCCATGGAATGAGTTTTTCAGTGAAGCCAGGTGTTCGGGTACCTCCAAGTTTACGAAATATGTTAAAAGAGCTTGCTGATGATTTAGGTTGTCCGGTTCCTGTGAACGGTTATTTATTGAAATGGGCAGAGCAAGGGGTTTTATTGCTTAATACGGTTTTAACTGTCCGTGCAGGAGCGGCGAATTCGCATAAAGGAATGGGCTGGGAAAGGTTTACGGATGAAGTGATCAGGCGGTTATCTGGAAGAGAAAAGCCCGTTATTTTTGTGCTGTGGGGTAGGCCTGCTCAAATGAAGAAAAAACTAATCGATACGAAGAAACATACGATTTTAGAAGCACCACATCCAAGTCCATTAAGTGCACATCGAGGATTTTTCGGCAGCAAACCATATTCCAAAGTAAATGCACAGCTCGAAGTCTGGGGAGAGACGCCAATCGATTTTTGCCTATAGCTATGCTATTATATGGAATGGAAAGAGGGTGAGTCCAGTGGCTGTAAACTGTTTTAAATGCCGCCATTTTTTTACTACATGGGATGCCCGTCATCCTCGAGGATGCAAAGCTTACGGATTTAAAACGAAAGAGCTCCCATCGGTATTAGTAAAACGTACCTCTGGCATGGACTGCTTGAAATTTGAACGAAAGCAAGAAGAGGGGCAAAGAGGATGATTTCCAATGAACATATTATTATGCAAATAGATAAACAACTGCAACAAGCAAAAGTAACTGGCAATGAACAATCAAAAAGAGAAGCGCTCGCTGCCATACGGGCATTATGCGATTTAGCTTTAGAATCAGTATCAACATCGCAAGTTCCACCGATTGTCCAAGCAGTATCCGTATCGCCAACGATACAACAGCCAGTAGCATTAAAGGAAAACGATGCAAACGGAGAATCATTATTTGATTTCTAAATAGACAGATAGAAAGTAGGAATGATTGTGAAATTATTTATCATTGCAGGGGCTATTAACGGGTTTTTAGCAGTAGCCTTTGGAGCTTTTGGGGCACATGCTTTAAAAGAGAGGCTGTCTGAAAAGTATTTAGCGATTTGGGAAACGGCTGTTCAATATCAAATGTTCCATGCGCTTGCATTAATCGCAATCGGTATTTTGATGAGTAGCAAGTTATTAGGTTCTGTCTCTTCATTGAATACGGCTGGATATTTAATGCTAGCTGGGATTATTTTATTCTCAGGGTCTTTGTATGTATTGAGTTTGACAGGTATCGGTATTTTGGGAGCCATAACCCCGATTGGCGGCGTAGCGTTTTTAGTTGGATGGATTATGATTATTGTTGCCGCGGCGAAGTTTGCAAGCTAAATAGTATAACAAAGAGACTTATCCTTTAATTTCGGATAAGTCTCTTTGTTTATAAGTTATAGTTAATTTCTTCATCAAATGTTACATAATCTAGATAAATCATTAACATTAAGTATCTTTTGCCATTTGGATCACTAATGATGACATGATCGCGACCAGCTGCTTCTACATAGCCTTTAATCACTTTTGCATTCCATTCTTTGTTATTCTCAAATGTAAAATAGAATGTACCAAGCTTTCCTCTGTTCATTCTTAAAATATTCTCGATATAAGATTCTTCTTGTCGGCCTGGGCTTGGTGGTTGAGCAGGAGGTGTCATTGGTTGTTGCTGTTGTGGATAAGCTCCAGGATACCAGTAATATTGAACCATTCATACATCCTTTCTGGAAATGGAATTACACGCTTGGGCAATCGGCAACGGTTGGAGAATAAAAACAATGTGATTTAAAACGTCCTGTGTTCCATTGGTTATACCACTGAGGAGGACAATCGCCACCTGGATCAAAAAACCATAAGGAGCGTTCACCGGGACTAAAACGTTCCCCATTAATAACGCGTCTTGCTAAATTTCGATCCTGCTCACGAGCTCTTTGATAAAAATACGGTTTGGTTGTTGCCTCAAAGCCACCTGGTCTTTGAAAAACCATCTCTTCCAAATTACGTATATTACGAAAATCTAAGCAATCGGCAAGCACTCGGTTCACTCCAACATTTCCAACCAATAACATGCCAAGCTGTCCATCACCCTCTGCCTCAGCACGCATTAGTCTCGCAAGTAAATCTAGCTGTTTTGAATTGGATTGAACTACTGCCAATGCATCACCTCCTATATATACACTATGTTTGAAATCGAGAAATGATACATATCGATATTTGATAGATGAATTGTTACAGGATTGTTACTGGTGCCTGGCACCAGTAACAATCCTGTAACAATAAAAAAGTAGAGGGGAAACGTTGATAGTTTCCACCCTCTACTTGAATGTTCTTATTTGACTGGCGATCATTTGATACAAATTAGATATGGAAAAATTCTCCGCGTTTTTCGCTTGCAAGAATTGTACCGATGAAGAAGGAACCGAATTCTGCATAGCGTGCGCTTACTTCGTCAAAACGCATTTCGTATACTAACTTTTTAAATTGAAGCACGTCATCTGCGAATAATGTTACGCCCCATTCGAAATCGTCAAATCCGACAGAACCTGAAATAATTTGTTTTACTTTACCAGCATAACCTCGACCGATTCTTCCGTGGCTTGCCATAAGTGCTTTGCGGTCTTCCATCGATAGCATATACCAGTTGTCCTCGCCGTTACGACGCTTGTCCATTGGATAGAAGCAAATGTATTGGGAACGTTGAAGTTCTGGATACAAACGAGCACGTACATGTGGGTTTTGATATGGATCTTCTGTCGATTCACCAGCTAAGTAGTTAGACAATTCTACTACAGAAACATAGGAATATGCAGGAATCGTAAAATCTGCAATCGTTAATTTATTGAATTTCGCTTCGATTTCTTGAAGTTCATCTATTGTTGGTCGTAAAGTCATTAGCATGAAGTCTGCTTTTTGGCCGACAATAGTGTAAAAAGCATGTGCGCCTGTTTTTGCGTCATCTGCTTGTTGAAGTTCGTCTAAAAATGCTACAAATTCGTCTGTCGCTTCTTTGCGAAGTTCTGGGTCCACTTGTTTCCATGACGCCCAGTCCATTTGACGAAAATCATGTAGAACGTACCAACCGTCTAGTGTAATTGCTGCTTCATTCATTTTATCAGACACTCCTTTTATATAAGAAATTTACATCTTTAGTTTATCACAAGAAAAGATTCTTATCTCGTAATGACTTCGATATTACATGACAATATGTGACAAAGTCGTGTATGCTTGAACTAATGAAAACAGTAACGCTAGCGTGAGATTAAGGAGTAAGCAGCATGTCACAAATAGAAACATTATTACAGCAAAAAGCCTGGCGATTTTGGGATCAATCATTAAGTGGAAAAAGTCGCTCCGCATTAGAATCCTTTGCAGCGGACGATCTTCTTTGCCATTTAGTTGGACAAGGATTGTCGCCAGCAACTATTCGAACATGGGTACATGACCAGACCGTCGTATTAGGCATTCAAGACCACCGATTACCATTCGTAGAAGATGCCCAAGATTTTCTACGTACACAAGGATATACACCGATTGTTCGTAATTCAGGAGGCCTCGCCGTTGTATTGGATGAAGGAGTGCTAAATATTTCAATCGTATTATCTGAAAAAGAACAGCCGGTTGATATTGACACAGGATACGAAGTGATGCTTGCTTTTATCCAACTCCTATTTCCAGAAGCGGAAGGGAAAATAGAAGCTTATGAAATTGTCGGCTCCTATTGTCCAGGTTCATATGATTTAAGTATTGATGGGAAGAAATTTGCGGGCATTTCACAGCGTAGGCTTCGTCAAGGAATCGCAGTGCAAGTGTATTTGTGTATAGAGGGTAGTGGAAGTGAACGTGCAGACTTGATACGCGAGTTTTATGAAACCGGTGTGCAAGGAGAAGAAACAAAATTCAGTTATCCCCTTATTAAACCAGAAGTAATGGCTTCGTTAAATGAATTGCTAAATGCATCTTTTACTGTTCAGGATATTGTAATTCGCATCCAACAAGTATTGCAGCAACTATCTACAAAAATAGCCTCGCAATCGGTCACGCAAGAAGAGATGGAGCTATACCAGTTTTATTTACAACGCGTTGTTGATCGCAATCAAAAGATGCTTACAAAAGAATAAGAAAAACCACCAACTTACATAGTTGGCGGTTCTTTTGAAACAAGGTTTCCGTTCTTCTCCATTTGGAAAACAGGTACTGCAGGTAATTCTTCGTCATTCAATGTAACGAGTCGTCTTGCGCGGTTCATAATTTGTACAAATTGCTCGTAATCTTGTTTGATCGCCGCATTTTCTTTTTCGAGTTTTGCAAGTTCACTTTCTAGTTTACGAATTTTCTCGTTTGATATAGAAGCTAAATGGCGATATCTGGATATATCCGAATCGCTATGCTGCAATCTCACAAGATATGCAATAATAATATCAATCGATAAAGCAGAAACTGGAACCGATGCTGTGCGTTCGCCCTCTTCTTGAGGTTTTGCTAAATAAATACCATTCCCTCTTCGGCGATAATCTTTTCCTAATATACGTAATTTTTCTTTTCGTTCTTTTTTTGCTTCTTTTAACTCTGTTTCGTATTGATGGCGAACAACTGCGTTCCAGCGAAATCCACATGCTGCGGCAGTTCGGTTTAATTCGTCACCTGCTTCTTCAAATGCATTGAGTTGTGTACTTCCTTCACGGACGTGTCGTAATACCATCTCTGCTAGTAATTCATCGTTCTCTGTCATCCATGCGTCTTGTCTTATTTTTACCATATTGGTCCTCCTACCATGTTCATAGTTTCGTTACTCTATTAACATCATGGACAACATAGCGCTCTTTTATTCACGTAAAATACACTTGATAGCAATATATGTTTTAAGATACAATGGCCTGTAGACTATTATCATAAAGAGAAAGGGTTGTGGACAAATGGCAAACCATTTTCGAGTTTGCGATGAGTGTCAGGCCGTCAATTTAAAAACATTAATTCCAAAGTTAAAAACAATAGATCCAGAAGCAGAAATTGAAATTAAAGAATGTCAATCTTACTGCGGACCAGGACGTAAAAAGACATTCGCATTTGTCAATAATCGTCCAGTTGCTGCTTTAACAGAAGACGAATTAATGGAAAAAGTACGCGCCAAGATAGAAGACTAGACATCTACAAACAAAACTTTTGCCGCCTTACAATGAGCGGTTTTTTTCTTTATAATGAAGGGTAAATAACATCTAAGACACGGAGGTGGGCAAATGAGCTATGCAACGCAGAAATTAGCAGAAGAGAAAGTGTTCAAAGACCCGGTTCACCGCTACATCCATGTTCGAGATCAAGTAATTTGGGATGTCATCGGCTCGAAGGAATTTCAACGGCTACGCCGCATCAAACAGCTTGGAACTACATATCTAGTATTTCACGGTGCAGAACATAGCCGTTTTAGTCACTCTCTTGGAGTTTATGAAATTGTTCGTCGCATTGTGGATGATAGTTTTGACGGCAGACCAGAGTGGGATGCTTCCGAAAGACTATTAGTTTTATGTGCAGCACTTTTACATGATTTGGGGCATGGACCGTTTTCTCATGCTTTTGAAAATGTATTTAATCTAGATCATGAGGAATTTACGAGAAAAATATTACTTGGGGATACCGAGGTAAATGAAATATTAAAAAGAGTAAGCGAAGATTTCCCGCAAAAAGTAGCAGATGTTATTGCAAAAACATATGTAAACAAACAAGTCGTTAGTTTAATATCGAGTCAAATCGATGCAGACCGCATGGATTATTTGCAACGTGACGCGTATTTTACAGGTGTAAGCTACGGGCATTTTGATATGGAACGAATCTTGCGCGTAATGCGTCCACGCGAAGATCAAATAGTGATCAAATCGAGCGGCATGCATGCAGTAGAAGACTATATTATGAGCCGATATCAAATGTATTGGCAAGTGTATTTTCATCCTGTTTCAAGAAGTGCCGAAGTAGTTTTAACAAAAATCCTACATCGTGCCAAGGCTTTAAGTGAAAAGGGATATGATTTTGCTCAGCAACCAACTCATTTCCAAGGTTTTTTTGATGGTACGTTTTCGTTGAATGAGTATTTGGCTTTAGACGAAGGGGTTTTATTGACGTATTTCCAGCTTTGGGTGACGGAGAAAGATCCTATTTTAGCAGACTTAAGTTATCGTTTTGTCAATCGTAAGCTATTTCAATATATTGAGTTTGATCTAGCAAAAGATTATACGAAGATGAAAGAGTTGGAGTTATTATTTAAAAAAGCGGGTATAGATCCAGAATACTATTTAGTGTTTGATTCGTCATCGGATTTACCGTACGATTTTTATCGACCTGGAGAAGAAGGAGAACGTATTCCTATCCATTTACAAATGCCATCTGGTGAAATTCGAGAACTTTCCCGTGAATCAGAAGTGGTAGAAGCTATTTCAGGAAAACGTCGTACTGATCATAAATTATATTTTCCGGAAGACTTTTTAACAGAAGACGGAAAGAAAAAAGTATTAAAAAAACAAATATTAGATCTGTTGAAATAATTCAGCAGGAAATCGTTGCTGAATTATTTCAATGCCTCCGGCGGATGTCGCAGCTTTCGTAAGGAGTTCACCTGGCAAGCCAGGTGCGAAATCTGGACTCAAATACGCCAAGGCGAATTTGATTAAATAAGGTGGGCTAGAATTGCTAGAAGAACATGCAAAAATTATACAATTTATCGGAGCAGCGGACGGAATAACTGGCAGAAAAAAGCTGCAAAAAATGGTATACATCGCTAAAAAGTTAGAATATCCATATAAAGAAAAATACGAGTTTCATGTATATGGACCGTATTCACATGAGCTTACATTACGCGTGGAAGAGCTTTGCAATATGGGGTTTTTACAAGAAGAGCGACAAGACAAAGGATCATACGTGCAGTACAAATATCAAATGACGGATGCAGGCGAGCATTTTACTCAAATGGCGCAAGTGGACGAAGCAACTCCAGCGCTAGTCGGATGCATTTCGCAAATGAAAGATAAAAGTTCCCGCTTTCTGGAACTAGTTTCGACTTTATTATTTTTCGACCATCTTCCAAAAGAAGAACAAATCGAAAAGCTTCATGCCGTCAAAGGAAAGTTAAATTTCACGGAAGAAGAAATAACCGAAGCATATGAATTCGTTATGAATTTAATGAACATGAGAACTATCCACTAGGGATGGTTCTTTTTTTTAGAAAGCCACTCGACTAAAACTAAAAAGAAGCTCTTTGTGAAAGCGAAAAATATAGCCAAAAGGAAGCTCTGTGCGAATAGTCATTCAAGGACAGAATTTTTCTAGGATATTCCTGAACGAGACAATCCCCGCCGCGAACGCGACAAACCAATCACCCAACACGACAAAACCTAAAAAAACACTTTGCCGAGGCAAAGTGTCGTCTTGTTAATTTTATTTATCACTAAATAATTTCCCGGCAACGCCGTAATGATTTTTTGGCATGTCCTCGATAAACACGACAACATTTTCAACTGGTGCATTCACTGTTTCCGATACTGCAGCTGTTACTTTTTCTACTAAAGCTCTTTTTTGTTCTTCCGTACGACCTTCTAGCATTTTTACTGTTACATATGGCATTTCATTTCCTCCTTTAGTGAAATTTTCTGTATAGTAGTATCATAACATAGTGATTTGTAAAATAAATCAGATATATCAACGCTCCTATCTTCTTTTTTTAATCACTTGCTTTTGAACTACGACGGATTCCCTTTACTTATGAAAGTCTTAGTGAAAAACATKAATGAAACCGCTTGAACTCACTCTTTCTTCTATAACTCACTCTTCAAAACAAAGCTTGGAGATCTGATAGACTTGGTTTAATCTAACAGTGTAAGGAATACATAATTTTTAGAAAAGAAATAATATTGTGACGCCAATTATCTATTTGACCCGTTTTTGTAATTCTATTAAGTATGAATAGATATTGAACATTGGAAAGGAGATGATGAGATTGGAGGAAATTTTAATTATTGCCCCGTATCCGGAATTTACAGAGGATGCGGTAAAACTTCGTGAAAAAACAGATATTAAATTCTCGCTTATAGCAGGTGACTCCGCCATTCTCGACCATCAACAAATCAATCCATTGACGCGCGTGATAATTTCAAGGGGAGGGACGGCTACGTCTCTTAGGCAAACGCAGGATTTACCGGTAATTGATGTACCAGTTACACCGACTGATATTCTGCAATCGATTAGTGCGGTTGCTCGTGCCGGGTACAAAAAAATTGCGATTATTACCCCAGTGAATATTCTGTCCGAAACAAGCCGCACGATGGAATTATCCGGTCAATTACAATTAATATTTGCTACAGATGTGGATGGTAGTATGGAAGACGTTGTGAAAAGACTAATTCAGGATGAAAGAGTGGAGGCTATAATCGGAGATAGAGTTTCCACGCAGATTGCAATTCAGCATCACCTTCATGGTCAATTACTGAAGTCCAGTGAAGAATCTTTGCTGGCGGCATTGGAGATGGCCATGAATGTACTCCGGGCGCAGACACATGAACGTACGAAAACAAAAGAAATGCAGTCGATTCTGAATGTTATCCAAGAGGCGGTACTTACAATTGATCCAGACGGTATCGTTAAAGTATACAATGATGCAACTAGAAGAATATTCGGGTTAACTCGAGATATTGCCGGACAAAAATACTCGGAGTGTTTTTCTGACCCCTTTTTGCTAAACATTATTGAGGAGAAAAAAGAAGAGCGTCAAATGCTTCATACGTTAGCGAATGGGAAAAAGATCGTCATTCATCACCTTCCTATTTACATTGATTCTGTTTTTCAGGGATCAGTAGGGATCTATCAGGAAATAAGCAAAATCCAAAACATGGAACTGAACATAAGGACACGACTGAATGATCGAGGGTTAACGGCGAAAAATACCTTTGAAGACTTTGTCACCACTAATACTGAAATGAAGCAGTTAGTCAACGATGCAAGATTATACGCCCAGTCTGAAGCGACAATATTGGTCCATGGGGAAACGGGAACGGGAAAAGAATTATTTGCACAAAGTATTCATAATGCTAGCAAAAGAAACAAAGGACCGTTCGTTTCGGTTAATTGTGCTGCACTAAGCGAGAATTTATTGGAAAGTGAATTGTTTGGCTATATGGAAGGGGCATTTACCGGTGCGATTAAAGGTGGCAGGTCCGGCTTGTTTGAATTAGCGCACGGCGGGTCGATTTTTTTAGATGAAATCGGAGAAATATCCCTATCTTTTCAAGCCAAATTACTGCGTGTGTTACAGGAAAAAGAAGTAAGAAGGATTGGAGCAGATCGAATTATTCCAATTGATGTTCGCGTAATTTGTGCAACGAATAAGTCGTTACTCCATTTAACGCGAGAAGGATTGTTCCGGGAAGATTTATATTACAGAATTAGCGTATTGGAGCTGAATTTAATTCCGCTTCGTGATCGGAAAGAGGATATCCTTCCTTTAGCTGTTTCATTTATAAAAGCAGAAATGGAGCGAGAAAATCGAGTGTTGGTTTGGGAAAATACAGACGTTTTTCTTCCTTTAGTTGATCATCAGTGGCTTGGAAATGCAAGAGAACTTCAAAATACGATTCATCGTTTAGTTATTCTCAAGTCAGAAGGAGCTATTACACAAGATTTTGTTTCACAAATTATTCAATCGATGAAAAAAAAGCAAAAAACAAAGTCCAAACTCGAAGTAGAGATTTCAACAGATTTTAGAAAAATGGAAACAGACATTTGGAGAAAGCTGTTGAACGAATATGGCGGAAACAAAGAGCGCTTATGCCAGGTTTACAATATTAGCAAAACGACTTTATGGAGAAAATTACAAATCGATAATAATGAACTAATAGGAGAGTAAAAAAAGAGAAGGCGAGCTTGATAATGGGTTCTGTTATCTATCGCAAAACGTCAATTTGCATTGGAAAATGCAAACCAAAATGTAGGATATTTTGTAAGGCTAGTAGGAGAATTCATAGGCGGAGAATTTCCTGCTAATGTATATAGAGGAAGTCTAAGTAGCGAATATAAGCGGAGAAATTCCGACTAACTACTCAAAATAAGAAAAAATCCAAGGGTTTGGTTAATATAAGCGGAAAAACTCCCCTTATTTTTAAGGAAATATGGGTATTTCCCAATTTAGCCGGAATTTATCCGTCTATTTTTCATACACAGAGAAATCAATAGAAAGTTTACCTTAGACTGACCATCTATTTTTTTGTATATCAATTTGTAAGTAAAAAGGTAGTTTATTTTGCTAGTGTACCCCCACATTTTAATAGACAAATTGCACTACAAAATCTACCAAAATAATTATCAAAATCCCTTTAGACCTTCAAATTACCATGCAATTTGAAGGTCTATTTTGCGTTACATTTTTAAAGCTTGCGATAGGAAACGGAACCCGTTAGGAAATTGATCTTCTCTTTTTTTTGTGTTTCAAAATTTAAATGCATTTTTCAAATATGAAAAAATGAAAATGGTGATTAAAAGAGTATTTATTTCTTTTAAAAAAAAGCCGTTCTGAACAAAACGCTGTAAACAACAGGATGTGGATGTTTTTTGGAACTTTTTTAGGTAGAGGGAATGTTGGCATGGAAATTGCATCTTAAGAAAATGAAAGATAAAAAATATAAAGGTGGAGAAAGTATGAGTGAAGTTTCAGTTGACCAAATCCGCAATACAATGAGAAAAATTTCCGTTGACCAAATTCGTGACACAATAGCAACACTTTGCTGGGAGGCTTGCTACAACTTGCCAGATGACATTGTAGAAGGATTTCATAAAGCGAGGGAATCCGAGCAGTCGCCGTTAGGAAGATCCATTATTGAACAGCTCATTGAAAATGCTCAACTGGCTGCAACAGAAGATCGTCCGTACTGTCATGATACTGGACTGACGGTTGTTTTTGCTGAAGTGGGGCAAGATGTGTACATTGATGGAGGAAATTTTGAAGATGCTATTCACGAAGGAATTCGCAAAGGCTATAAAGAAGGCTACTTGCGCAACTCCATCGTTGGAGATCCCTTACTTCGGAAAAATACAAATGATAATACGCCGGGTGTGATACACACCAAGCTCGTTGCTGGGGATCAAATTAAACTAACGGTTTTGCCAAAAGGCGGTGGAAGTGAAAATATGAGTGCCATGAAATTTCTGCTTCCGGGAGAGGGAGTAGAAGGAGTGAAGAAGTTTGTGCTGGACACGATTGTGGCAGCAGGTGGAAGAGCATGTCCGCCAATTGTAGTTGGTGTTGGTATCGGTGGAAGCTTTGACAAAGTAACAGAAATAGCTAAGAAGGCGGTCCTGCGGGATATCGGCCACTACCATTCTGAACCACATATTGCTCAACTAGAAAAGGAACTACTTGAAGAAATTAACAAGACGGGTATTGGTCCACAGGGGCTGGGCGGCACAACTACATCCTTATGGACAGCTGTCGAAATATACGGATGTCATATTACAGCTCTACCAGTGGCGGTAAATATTCAATGTCATGCAGCACGAAAAAAATCTTGTGTAATATAAATTCGGAAAAGAAGGTGCTCATTAATGGCTAAAGTCTATATAGAAACACCACTTACTAATGAAGATGTCTCAAATTTACACGCAGGAGATGAAGTTTTTTTAAATGGAGTTATTTATGTGGCGAGGGATGCTGCACATAAGCGTTTTCTGGAGCAGCTTGAAAATAATCATCCACTGCCGATTGATTTACGAAACCAGATCATCTTTTATGCTGGCCCAACACCACCTAAACCAGGGCAGGTTATTGGATCTATCGCCCCTACGACAGCTTCTCGTATGGATCCCTATACGCCAGCTATGTTTGAATACGGGGTTAAAGGTGTGATTGGTAAAGGACCTCGCAGTCAAACTGTTAAAGATGCATGCAAAGATGATAAAGCTATTTGTTTTTCTGCCATTGGCGGTTTATCTGCCCTTCTAAGTGATAAGGTACAAGCAGCAAAGGTAGTCGCCTATGACGATTTGGGCCCGGAGGCGGTGCGTGAACTTGTTGTAAAAGATTTCCCAGTGTTAGTAGTCTATGATGTACATGGAAAAGACCTTTATGAACAGGAAATTGCTAAGTATCGAACAATAGCGCAATAAAAGGACATTTAATTTTTCCTTCATGCGCTTGAAAAGAGACGCCTATGAAAGAGAGGATGATTATAAATGAGATACTTCGCTGTTTTTTTACCAATGTTAAATCAGGAGAAGAGCTCAGAATACCGCGCACAGCATCTTCAGTATTTAGATCAAAAGCGCAGTGAAGGCAAAATAATTGCTAATGGCCCATTTGCTGACGGTACTGGTGGATTAGTCATTTACCGAGTTGACTCAATAGAAGAAGTGGAACAAATCGCAAAACAAGACCCTTATGTGATTCAAGGAGCGAGAGGGTGTGAAATCCACGAATGGAAAATGGACAGTAACTCAGTATTACTCCGTTAACGCGAAAAGTGTACATGAAGGAAGTGTTGCTATAAGTGTATTGGATAGGTTTGCCGATGATGAAAAGTAGGATAGAAAATAGATGAAGCGAAGTGGCAGAAGCAATTATAAAATATACAGCGTTAGCACGGATAAAAAGGTAGGTGGTAAATCTTGTTGCAGAAAAAAAGAAAACGGATTAGCGAAATAGTATACAATAATACCGCTCATTATAACGGAAAATATAGACATTATCCTACCATTACAGAATTAAAGGGGATATTAGAAGAAATTATAAGTTGTGATTCAACCACCGATTACATTAGAATTACTCCATTCTATGTCAATGAAGAGTTGAATTACCAAATCGAATTTGAAGAATACATGTTTTATTTAGAATGCAGAGATTGGTTTGATGAAAAAATCCAAGAGTTGCACATCCTAGATTGTCTAAATCCAGTAGATACCCCTAGAGCACTTGATGATCTGAAACTAGGTTCCATACTATATCCATTATGTGAAAATAATGATATTGTTTCATATCAAAAGGCACTTGAAGAATATAAAAACTCTTTAAGAGAGATTCTACTCAGGATGATGAAAATAGCAAAATCAGAAATGGAATTAAAAGAAGAACATTTGCCATTTGGATATTTTTGCTTTGAAATTCATAGTGGATAAGATGTGGTTTAATTATGAGGGTCTATAGATAAAAAGTCATCAAAACAATGAGCTCGGAGTTACGCTTCTTAGCTCATTTTTTAATCAGCTTTTATCTTTAATATAGCCTATAAATGTATGAACAGTAAAAATGTAAAACCTCCCTTTGAATTTCAAAAGGTTCTCAAGTCAGTACCTTTTCCCTTTAATTGAACTTACACATTCCAGTATATACGCCACCGTTTAAAGTTATTATTAGCCCTCAATTTTAGAACCCAAAGCCTGCTTTTCTATGCTTTAACCTCTGTTTATGATAAAATTTAACAAAGCTTCAATGCTTGATATATAGAGGTTTTGAAAGATGTAGGATCACATCATGCAAAGTGAAAATACTAGTATCATAACAGAACGGAGGGAACTTTCGAATGGCAAATGAAGAAAAACCAAAACAAAAAATAGGCTTCACCATTATAAAAAATGATCCAACTGATGGACACAAAGGATTTGGGATTGGTTCGCTATCTCTAGAAAACGTGTCACCAGTTATTATTGACGTTGAAGAAGACATTGCAAGAATTGAAATTGGTGCGATGCATGCGAGAAGTGACACAGAAAGAGGCATCAAGTTTACAACGAACCGTGAAGATTCAGAAGGTGGAAAACCGTATTGGCTAATTTGGGTGACAATCGATTATAAAGCAGAAGGACCGTATTACGCGGGGGTTACAGCATGTGAAATGGTGGTCAATCGTGAAAAACGCCGTGGTTACAAATTACTTGCAGACCATGTAAATCGAATGGACAAATCGATGAAACGCCACATTATGGTAGATTTTATGGATGATCGTTCCAAAAATATTTTGCGTGATTTTTTACAAACGCATAATCGTGAAATGTGGGACCACAGCGAGGAGCAGTTACATAATGACTTGCTTGTAACTTCCAAATAATAAGTCAATAATTTGGTATATTTGCGTTATGAGGTTGAATTCACATCGAAAAGACAGTACAATTTACTTAAAGCTTACTTCACAGTAATGCTAGGACACTTAGGAGTCGTAAGTAAGCTAGAAAAATGCAATCATTGTGAAACCCAATCCTGTGCGTGCATGATTTTGGCAGAACGCAACACTAAGAAAAAGCTTTCTACTACCTTTTTTAGGTAATAGAAAGCTTTTTATTTTTGTTTTGGTTGCTTTCGTAAGGAAATTGATTGCCCTAAACCGTTAATTTCCAATTCTGCATATTTCTCAAGCCAAGTTAACTCTTTTCAATGAGAGCTGGTTGCTTTCATTGGCAAACTGGTTGCTCTCGTTGAGAACTAGTTGCTTTCCCTGGTAAATTGATTGCTTTCGCCACGGAACTGGTTGCTTTCATCCCCGATTGGTTGCCCTAAACCGTTTATTTCCAATTCTGCGTATTTCTCAAGCCAAGTTAACTCTTTTCAATGAGAGCTGGTTGCTTTCACTCCCAATTGATTGCCATCATCCATAAATCCCCACTTACTCTCCAAAAAATGAAAAGGGGAAAATGGACCATGGGGTTGTATCTTCACTATCGGATGCTTCAAATGTTTGCTGTTTCAAAGTTGGGTCTGTGCATAATTTAGTTGGAATATCTTCCTCTTTTAAATAAACAAGCCGTTGTTTTTCACAAGCGGAAGTCGCAATTCCTCCTGTCTCAATATCCACAATAACTCCGCGAACTCCGGCAGGAGCGATAAATGGTTCCGATGGCAAACCTTGATGTGCTTTTTCCATAAATTCTATCCACACTTGCTTCGTTACTTGTCTTGCCTCCGCTTCACTCACCTGTCTACCTTGGTCATAGCCATTCCAAACACCTGCAGTCAATTGAGGGGAGAAGCCGATTAAATATTGATCGGAAATCGTCGTCCCAGATTTTGCTGCATACGGTCTTGTTTGTTTTGCACGAATACTTAAGCCAGTTGCAGGAGAGTAATCATTAAAAATAGGATCGAACATACCGGTTAGTAAATGAGATAACATGAATGCATCTTGTTCCAGCAACACTTTTTTATCTTTTCTTTTATCCTTCTCTAAATCATAAAGCACCTTGCCCTTATTATCGGTAATTTTTGTAATATAAGTTGGTTCTCTTAAGATTCCCTTTGCGGAAATTGCGTTATATGCTTTAGTCATGTCCAATAAAGAAGCTTCTGAAGTACCAAGCGCAGTTGCTGGCGTTTCATCGACATCCATATGCACATTGAATCGCTCAATCAGTTGTTCAAAAGGCTTATATCCAATTTGTTCAAGCGTTTTTACAGCGTAAATATTATCTGAAATAGCAAGTGCTTGTGCCATTGATATAGGATGTTCCGCGAACTTATCATTGACATTTTTTGGTTCATATTCTTGCCGTCCATTATCATACGTGAAAATAGTGCGTTCACTTTTCATATACGTCAGGGGGGTGAATCCATTCTCCAATGCCGATGCAAAAAGGAGAGGCTTTATAGTCGAACCTGGTTGTCTTTTTGCTTGCGTAACGCGGTTAAATGGACTTTCACTAAAATTACGCCCGCCGACCATTGCTGTAACATAGCCTGTTTTTGGTTCAATGCTGACAAAGCCAATTTGTAACTCACCTTCTGGCATCCACTTGTCGATGACTTCTTCTGCTGTTTGTTGGTGATTTCTGTTTAAAGTCGTCTCGATGGTCCATCCACCTTCTTCAACTCGCCGTCCCTTTTTCTGCAGAATATCAGTTGCTTCTTTCCAAACCTCTTCTAAAAAGTAAGGGGCTGTTTTTTTCTTCACAAGCGAATCTTCTGTTTTCAAGACATATTTTTCATCCACAGCTCGTTCTCGCTGATCAGCCGTGATAAATTGTTGGTTCTCCATTAATTTCAAAATAAGTTGTTGTCGGTTTACCGCTTTTTCTTCATCGGCTAAAGGGGAGTAATAGGTAGGTCCTTTTGGTACACCCATCAATAAAGCCGATTCTGCAAGCGATAAATCTTTTGCACTTTTCCCGAAATAATAACGGCTTGCCGCTTCTACACCGTACATGCCATGGCCGAAATAAACGGTATTTAAAAATCCTTCAAGCAATTCATCTTTTTCATAAAAAACTTCTAATCGGTAAGCATACAATGCTTCATTAATCTTCCGTGTCCATGACTTTTCGTGCGTCAAAAATAGATTTCTGGCATACTGTTGCGTTATCGTACTTGCACCTTCTACTTTTCGCATCGCTTTAATATCCTTCAAAAGTGCAGAAGCAATTCGTGTATAATCAAATCCGTGATGTTTATAAAATTCCTGGTCTTCTACTGCAATAATAGCTTGAGGAATGAATGGTGACATTTCCTCTAGTGAAACCCAGTAGCGCCGCTGATCTTCGAAACGATCTCCAATGACATTTCCTTGGTCATCTAGAAAGACAGAAGAAATAGGGACTTGAATAATAGGGGCACCGACGATTTGGGCATAAACTCGGAGGGTAACAAGTGCGCCAATTAAAGCAAAGCTCGCCACGATGCTTAATAAAAAAACTCTTTTCATGCGTTTAGATCGTGTGGCTTTTTTTCTATATTGTACACGCCCCATAAAATCTCCCCCGTCTCTTGTTGGATGTTTTTATTAGTATGAGAACAATAGATTCAAATTAAACGAAAAAAAGAAAAAAGTATTGCACTTTTGTAAAAAAGCTCTATACTTTCTTTGTATTATTTTTTTGATACACTATATACAAACGTATTCACAAAGGAGATAAATAGATGAGCGAATTTTGGTTTACTGAAAAACAAACCGAGAATTTTGGAATTACGATGAAGGTAAAACGTACACTTCATACGGAGCAAACAGATTTTCAATTATTAGAAATGGCAGAAACAGAAGAGTGGGGCAACATGCTCTTTTTAGACGGCATGGTTATGACATCAGAAAGAGATGAGTTCGTATACCACGAGATGGTGGCGCATGTTCCATTATTTACCCATCCAAACCCAGAAAACGTATTAGTTGTTGGTGGAGGAGACGGCGGCGTAATTCGTGAAATTATGAAGCATCCAAAAGTAAAAAAAGCAACGCTTGTTGATATAGATGGAAAAGTTATTGAGTATTCGAAGAAATATTTACCGGAAATTGCATGTGAATTAGAAAATCCACGTGTAGACGTTCAAGTAGGCGACGGCTTCATGCATATTGCAGAATCGGAAAACGAATACGATGTAATCATGGTAGATTCTACTGAGCCAGTAGGTCCTGCAGTAAACCTATTTACAAAAGGTTTCTATGCTGGAATTTCAAAAGCATTAAAAGAAGACGGATTATTCGTTGCACAGTCGGACAACCCATGGTTCAAAGCGGACTTAATCCGCCAAGTACAAAAGGACGTAAAAGAAATTTTCCCAATTACAAATATGTACTTAGCCAATATTCCTACGTACCCAAGTGGATTATGGTGCTTTACAATTGGTTCGAAAAAATACGATCCACTTCAAGTTCCGGACGAGCAGTTCCATGAAATCGACACAAAATATTACACAAAAGAGCTTCACAAAGCAGCATTCGTATTGCCGAAATTTGTGAAAGACTTAGCAGGAGAGTAAGCCGATGCGATTTGACGAAGCTTATTCAGGAAATGTATTTATTAAGAGCAAGCAAAATTACGATGAAGCGCAAGCGGTTATTTACGGAATGCCAATGGACTGGACAGTAAGCTACCGTCCAGGTTCACGATTTGGCCCGCAACGTATTCGTGAAGTTTCTATTGGTCTAGAGGAGTATAGTCCATACTTAGACCGTGAACTAGATGATGTAAATTATTTTGATGCAGGAGACATTCCGCTTCCTTTTGGTAATGCATCAAAAAGTTTAGATCTAATCGCAGGTTTTATTCGCCAGTTAATGCAAGATGGGAAAATTCCAGTCGGTATGGGTGGCGAGCATTTAGTATCATGGCCGGTTATGAAAACAGTGGCGGACAACCATAAAGACTTGGCGATTATTCATATGGATGCGCATACGGATTTACGCGAGGAATATGAGGGAGAACCACTTTCTCACTCGACACCAATTCGTAAAATTGCCGAATATATCGGTCCGGAGAACGTTTATTCATTTGGAATCCGTTCTGGTATGAAAGAAGAGTTTGATTGGGCAAAAGAAAATGGCATGCATATTTCGAAATTTGAAGTATTAGAGCCATTAAAAGAAGTATTACCAACGCTTGAAGGTCGTCCGGTTTATGTCACGATTGACATAGACGTACTAGACCCTGCACATGCACCGGGCACGGGCACAGTAGATTGCGGTGGAATTACAAGCCGCGAGTTACTTGCTTCTATCCATGCTATTGCAAACTCAGGTGTGAACGTAGTTGGTTTTGATCTTGTAGAAGTTGCGCCGATATATGATTCATCGGAGCAAACTGCAAACACTGCCTCGAAGTTAGTACGTGAAATGATTTTAGGTTGGGTAAAATAATTTGGAAACGTGTTGTCCTTTTTTGGGCATCACGTTTTTTCGTGTTTCGCTTATGTTTAGTTGTCATTATTGTACTTTTAGCTTTATAATAAAAAGGTTATATTAAAAATGCGTTAGGATGAAAGCAATGTCTCAACCAATAAAAAAGTCAGTAAATGTCCGCTTGTTATCAACGATTAAACATCCTGATACTGCAGCGGAAACTTTCGACATACAAACAAAAGGCGAGCTAACGATAAAAGGGGACCAACCTTATTTAGTTTACGAAGAAATGCAAAATGAAAAAACAGTCAAAACTACGGCGAAACTAAATGGTGATTCTGCTTTAATTCTCCGTAGCGGTGGAGTGAAAATGAGACTGCCATTCGTATTAGGAGAGCTTCAAACAGGAAGCTATGATTCAGGCTACGGCACTATGATGATTACAACAAATACGAAACAACTACATTTTGAAGATGGACAATTTCGAGTAGAATATGAACTCTTAATAAATGAAGAAATTGCAGGTACATATACGTTAGAACTAATATACACGGAGGCGAATTAAATGAACGCAGTAGAAAAAGTACAACAATCGATTAAAACTGCTTTGCAACAAGCGATTGTAAAAGCGGAATTAGTAGCGGAAGACCAAATTCCAGCAATCCATTTAGAAACACCGAAAGATAAAGCAAATGGAGATTACGCAACGAATATCGCGATGCAATTAACAAAGCTAGCGAAAAAAAATCCACGTCAAATTGCGGATGCTATTGTGGAAAACTTAGACATGTCCGGTACGATGATGGACAAAATCGATATTGCTGGTCCAGGATTTATGAATATTACGGTCCGTAAAGATTATTTACAAGAAGTAATTAAAGCAGTACTTGCGGAAACAACAGATTATGGTCGCACAAAATCAGGAGCTGGCGAAAAGGTTCAAGTCGAGTTTGTATCTGCCAACCCAACTGGTGACTTGCATTTAGGGCATGCTCGAGGTGCATCTGTAGGAGATTCACTAAGTAATGTTCTGGATTTTGCAGGATACGATGTTTCTCGTGAATATTATATTAATGATGCTGGTAATCAAATCCACAACTTAGCGGTGTCTATTGAGGTTCGCTATTTTGAAGCATTAGGCTTAGAAAAAGAAATGCCGGAAGACGGATACCGTGGACAAGATATTATCGATATCGCAGCGGATCTAGTAAAAGAGCATGGCGATAAATTTGTTCAAATGTCTGACGAAGAACGCTATAAAGCATTCCGTTCACATGGTTTAAAAGTAGAACTTGCGAAATTACAAAAAGACTTAGCGGACTTCCGTGTAGGCTTTGATAATTGGTTCTCTGAAACTTCTTTATACGAAGACGGAAAAATCGAAGTAGCACTAGATAAATTAAAAGCGAATGGTCATATTTTCGAAGAAGAAGGAGCAACTTGGTTCCGCTCTACAACTTTTGGAGATGACAAAGACCGTGTGTTGATTAAAGGTGACGGCTCTTTCACCTATTTATTACCAGACATCGCTTACCATGAAGATAAATTAGTACGTGGTTTCGACCAACTAATCAATATTTGGGGAGCAGACCACCACGGTTATATCCCACGTATGAAAGCTGCAATTGAAGCACTTGGATACGAGCGTGAAAAACTAGAAGTATCTGTTATTCAAATGGTGCAACTGTATAAAGACGGCGAAAAAATGAAAATGAGTAAACGTACTGGTAAAGCAGTTACGATGCGTGAGCTAGTAGAAGAAGTAGGACTAGACGCAGTTCGTTATTTCTTCGGTATGCGTTCAGGCGATTCCCATATGGACTTCGACTTGGACTTAGCCGTTTCTCAGTCAAATGAAAACCCAGTGTATTATGCACAATATGCGCATGCACGTATTTGCTCGATTTTACGCTCTGCTGAAACACAAGAGCTAAAAGCATCAACAGATTCACTGGAATTATTGCAAAGCGAAAAAGAATTAGATTTATTGAAAAAAATCGGTGACTTCCCACAAGTAGTAGCAGACGCTGCAAAACTTCGTGCGCCACACCGTGTAGCTACTTATATCCAAGAGCTAGCAGCAACATTCCACAGTTTCTATAATGCAGATAAAGTACTCGATTCAGACAACGTCGCTCTAACAGGTGCTCGTCTAGCATTAGTAACATCTGCTCGTCAAACAATTGCCAACGCACTTCGATTAATCGGAGTTGCCGCTCCGGAAAAAATGTAAAATGGAACACTTCGACCTTGGTCGGAGTGTTTTTTGATGGGCGGAATAGGGTACTTGTGTGAGAATCAGACAGACTATAGAGATGATTCCTCACTTCCAACGTTTTTTTCTTCTGGGTAATCATGTGATGACATCTGACCAATGTTCTCAAATAAACCTTGCTCAGGTTGAATTTGGTAAATGAAAGGGAAAATACCAATTATATATAGGTCGGTTTAAGAATATTATTTCGACCGCTCTTTACTATCTCCATATTATGTACAATTGCATGTTAGCACTTTTTTAAATTATGGTACTAACTTTTCATTGAATTCTAACTAGGATAAGTGACTAATTGTGTCGGAACCTGATACTCTTCACTAATAAAAACAGGGTGAATTCTTGGTAATTAATTATGCGAAACTAGTGAAATATAATACTTCTGCTATAATTAACAGATAATAAAGTGTAGCAGAGTTGATGGAATTTAAAATGGGAGCACTAAATGCATGTTTAACAGGACAGTCTGCATCAGAAATAGTAAAGCAAAGTGGTATTAAAAAATGATGATACACTAACAATCACAATATCAATCTAACAAAAACATGATATTTATAATAGGGAGGTAGCATAAAAATGAAGCATAATCACACTTTTTCTGATGAGGAGTTTGACCGCATTTTTGATGAGGAAACGGAAGAAATTAATGAGCAATTGCAGCGAGAGGTTCTTATTGCGATGATTGGCGACGTTAACGCAGGGAAGTCGTCTACAATCAATCGGTTGATGGGGGCGGAAGTTGCCCAAGTTGGAGCGAAACCGGGTGAAACGCAGGAAATTAAGAAGTACATCTATAAGGATAAAATTGTATTCGTCGATACGCCGGGATTGGACGATATTCAAAGTGAGCATTCGGAAGAAACGATGAAGTTTTATAAAAAGGCAGATTTGGTACTTTTTTTCTTAAATGCAGCGGGTACAGTACTATCTGAAACCGAATTAGCTTCATTGAATAAGATTAGTAAAATTAACAAAGACATCATTCTTGTTTTGAATAAGATTGATGCAGCTGATGATATTGCTAGTCTAGTTAAGTATGTTCAGAATCATACGGATAATGAATATCCAGTTACGCCGATTTCATCGCGGACAGGAGAAAATATTGGTCTGTTGCAAAATGAAGTATTGAAATTATTAGAGGTTAAAAAAAAGGATATATTGATGGCGGCGAATATAGCAGATAAATCTTCCGTTGCGAATAAATGGATTTTGGCAGCGGGTGGCTCTGCGGCAGCAATTGGAGCAGTACCAATTCCAGGTGCAGATTTTGTTCCGCTAACAGCTCTGCAAATTGGGCTTATGCTACGCTTATCAACGCTATATGGTAAACCGATTTCAAAAGACAATGCGAAAGAATTAATTATCGCAACTATTACCGGAAACGTAGGAAAAACGATTTTTCGTCAGATTGTAAAGTTAGTACCTGGGGCAGGCATGGTTGCGGGAGCAAGTGTTGCTGGTGCGATGACGATTGCTTTGGGTTATGCAGTGAAATATGCACATGAAAATGATATTAATCTTACTTCAGAAGCATTGGCACCAATCTATAAGATGTTTTTGAAGAAAGAGAGAAATGAAAGTATTAGTGAAAGTGTTACAGTGAATTAAATGTTTATAGCAAAAAAAGGATCTGGGTTGCTCATTGAGCTCTTGAGATTTTCTTAAGAGATAATATGGTTTTTTGCTTAGGATTAATGAAGACGGCAAGAATCCATATGTCCGATTTTCTAAAAGTGACTTGCAGTATGGTATCACCTTTCTTTTGTATCTCATTTTATCCAGTGAAACTCGAGAAAAGTAGATAGCATTCGTCACATAGAGAAGCGAAAAGCATACGAAATTGTATCTTCGGATGCCCCTTATGAGTAGGAAAGGATTATTTCACTCATTATCCAAATCTAAATCTCTATGTCTCTGAACATTTTAGGAGGGCGACGGACAAAAATCCGCCACATGATTACCGAAAAAGAGAAGCTGGGGACAATTTGACAAACACCCCATTCACCAAAAAAACTATCGACAATGTATCTATTTCATACTCGGTCGAAGTGTTTTTTGATGGGAGTATCGTTTAGTTGTAAAACCACACTTTTCTCCTTATTTTGTACCCCAAAAATCCCTGTCGACAACCATGTGATTTCATGTATAATAAAGTCGATGCATACAAAATATTTTGAACATAAAGGTGCTTGCTATGAAACTAGCAAGTTAAAAGGGAAGCTGGTTCAAATCCAGCACGGTCCCGCCACTGTGTGTGATAGTCCGCTATCATGAGTCAGAAAACCTGCCTTTATGGATATACACATTAACACCTACGAGGATAGGTTTCGTGTAAGTCAGCTTGGCAAATGGTAACCTAGCAGATTTATACCTATTCTATCTCTCGTTCATTGGACGAGAGTTTTTTTTATCTTCATTCAGTGAATGAAGATAAAGCCTCCGGCGGATGTCCAGATTTTGAATCGAGTTTGCTCGATTCAAAATCTGGACGCAATTACGCCGAGGCTTAATGGATTTAAACAGAAAATGGGGGAAAAGAACATGAAGAAATTATGGCAATTATGGATGACATCCGCTTTAGCAGTATTACTCTTAGTCGGATGCGGACAAACAGAAGAAACACCTGTCGAAACTAAGGATAATGCGCAACAAGAACAACAAGCTGAGGTAGAAGAAGCGGCATTCCCGATAACAATGACAGATGCGGTTGGCAATGAAATAACCTTAGAAGAAGCTCCAAAAACAATCGTTTCCATGATTCCAAGTAATACAGAAATTTTATTTGCACTTGGGTTAAATGAAGAAATCGTTGGTGTAAATGACTATGATAACTATCCAGCAGAAGCGCTTGAAAAAGAGAAAATTGGTGGACAGGAATTCAACGTGGAGAAAATCGTATCGATGAATCCAGACATCGTATTTGCACACGATTCTATGTTAGGAATGGGCGAAGCTGGTTTGCAACAAATCCGCGATGCTGGGGTAAAAGTATTCGTTGTGAAAAATGCAGGTGACTTCAATCAAACGTATACAACGATCGAACAAATTGGTCGTGCTACAGGTAAATTAGAAGAAGCACAAGCAATTGTAGAAGATATGAAAGCAAAAGTAGAAGATGTGAAAGAAAAAGTAGCAAAAGTAGAAACGAAGAAAACAGTATTTGTCGAAACTTCAGATGTACCGGAGATTTATACACCTGGTAAAGGTACCTTCATGCAAGAAATTTTAGATATGGTGAATGCAGAAAATATTGCTGCAGATCAAGAGAATTGGTTTATGATCTCGCCGGAAGAAATCGTTAGCCGTAACCCAGACGTAATCATTATCATGTATAGCTATGTAGATGGGATTGTAGAGAGCGTAAAAGCACGTGATGGTTTCGACACTATTACTGCTGTGCAAAATGATGCAGTTGTACAAGTGGATGAAAACTTAACGAGTCGAACAGGCCCTCGTCTTGCAGAAGGATTAGAAGAAATAGCGAAGGCAATATACCCTGAGGTATTTAGTGAGTAAAGCCTTGATCGGCTACATCTTGTCAATTGCTGCCTTACTAATTGCAATTTGGCTTGGTGTATCGGTCGGATCCGTAAAGGTACCGATCAGCACATTATGGGATACGGGAGCAGATGCAATTGCGTCCAATATCGTTTGGAAAATTCGCATGCCACGTGTTGTGCTTGCAGGGTTAGTTGGTGCATCACTAGCCATCGCAGGTGCTGCGTTTCAAGGGTTGTTAAAAAATCCGCTTGCCGATCCTTATACGTTAGGAGTGTCGTCCGGTGCCTCAGTAGGCGCCGTGACTACGCTCTTTTTCGGTATTTCGGTACCATTTTTAGGAATATTCACCTTGCCAGTTTTCAGTATGATTGGTGCTTTAGTGACCATGTTTCTGGTCATTACTTTTGCAAAACTAGTCGATCGTGCCATGAAAATGGAAACAATTATTTTAACCGGAATTATTTTTAGCTCTTTTTTAGGCTCTGTTATTTCCCTAATGATTGCACTCACTGGGGAAGAGCTGCGTCAAATTATTAGCTGGCTTCTCGGCAGTGTGTCGATGCGCGGTTGGAGTTTCGTACAAATGGCGTTCCCTTTTGTGCTTATTGGTACGCTGTTACTATGGTTAAACAGAAGAGAGCTAAATGCCATGCTATTTGGAGAAGAACGAGCACAGCATTTAGGTGTCAATGTTAAGAAACGAAAAATGATGATTTTAATCGGCGGCTCTATGCTTACTGGTACAGCGGTTGCAGTTTCGGGGACAATCGGGTTTGTAGGACTTGTCGTTCCGCATATGACCAGGCTTTTATTTGGCTCGGACAATCGCCATGTATTGCCGCTTAGCTTTATTAACGGGGCGGCCTTATTAATCATCTGTGATTTAGTATCTCGTACGATTATTGCGCCGACGGAACTACCGATTGGGGTTATTACAGCATTTATCGGGGCTCCTGTTTTTGCATTTATTTTCTTTAGACAACGAAAAAAAGGAGGCATTTAATATGTTAAAAGTGGAAAACATTTCTGGTGGATATGATCGCCGACTAATCGTCAAAAATGTCTCCTTTCAAGTTGAAAAAGGCCAAATGCTTGGAATTCTTGGACCAAATGGTAGTGGAAAATCCACTTTGTTGAAAGTGATTAGTGGCATCCTGCCTAAAGAATCTGGAGATGTGCTCATTGATGGAAAATCATTAACAGCCTATTCATCGAAAGAGCTAGCGAAAAAAATGGCAGTTCTCCCACAACTACATAGTCATGCCTTTTCCCATACGGTAAGAGATACCATTGCACTCGGTCGGTATCCACACCAAAGTGGCTTATTTTCATCGTGGTCGGACGAAGATGAAGCGGCTGTAGTATTGGCAATGAAACAAATGGGAATAGAAAGATACGAGCATCAAATGCTGGATCTCCTGTCGGGCGGGGAGCAACAGCGTGTATTTGTAGCCCAAGCACTCGCACAGGCAGCACCAATACTGCTTCTCGACGAACCGACCAACCACTTAGATATCGCACATCAGAAACAATTACTCGACACGATTAAAAGGCAAGCAAATGAAAACGGCATAACGATCATCAGTATATTTCACGATATAAATCTCGCATCACTTTACTGTGATAGGCTCTTACTAATGGATCAAGGCCAAGTAAACATGATCGGTGCACCGCATGAAGTCGTAATGAAAGAACAAATCGAAACCGTATATAAAGCGCGCATAAGCACAAATCCGCATCCAGAGCGTCCAAAGCCACAAATTACAATACTTCCGGATGTAAAAGAGAAGCGTGACGAGCGGCTTATTACAATAGAAAACTTTCAAGTAACGGATGAGTTAGTTGTATTCCAAGCGGAAAATCAATTAAAAACATGGTCATCCGCAGTAATAAATGCGGGGTCTGGCTGGTACAGAACGTTTGTAAATAGAAGAGTAGATGCCCGCTATAATATCGACAACGCACAAACAGAAATGCAGCAATACCTTGCAAGTCGCGGCTATTCCGAAACGGAAACGGTTGGAATGATGACAGCCGTTTATACAAAAGATGCGATCATCAAAGAGTATGAAGCTGATTTTGGTTCCGTCGTCATTATGGTGACAGCGGGTGTTGGAAATGCAGTAGATGTGTCCAAAGCTCATGAAGTAGAGGCATTCCCGGCAATCGGCACGATTAATACATGGATTATTGTGAATGGTGAACTGGCGGAAGAAGCCTTTATTCAAGCAGTTATTACCGCAACGGAAGCAAAAACCAAAGCGCTAGCATATGAGCAAGTTAAGGATCCTCGTACCGGTACAATCGCAACTGGCACATCAACGGATAGTGTATTAATTGCAGCAACGCAACAAGGAAAACATATTCCATATGCAGGTCCAATTACGGAAATCGGGAAAAAAATCGGACTTGGTGTGTACGAATGCACAGTCGAAGCAATCCAAATTTATAAAAAAGCAAAAGGCTGGGACTAATAATGGGTCCACATATAATTGCTATAGCGATAGGGCTCATCTTGGACCGAATAATCGGTGACCCGCCAAACTGGCCACATCCGGTTCGTTTTATTGGAACGCTCATTTCTAAGCTGACAACTTGGTTGAATAAAGGAAGTGCTCGCAAAGCGAAAGGGTTTCTACTCCTTTTCATAGTTGTAGGGCTCACTTTCTCCGTCACGATTGCACTTTTAGTAAGTGCATATTCCATCCATATGTGGGTTGGGATTATAGTGGAAAGTCTTTTAATAGCCTCGGGGCTTGCGCAAAAAAGTTTAAAGGAAGCGGCAATGGATGTGTATAAACCGTTAATGGCAAATGATTTACCTACTGCTAGACAAAAGCTGTCGTGGATTGTCGGAAGAGATACGGACAAGTTGGATGAACAGGAAATTACACGTGGCGTCGTCGAAACGGTATCGGAAAATATTAGCGATGGTATTACGGCTCCGCTTTTTTATGCGTTTTTGTTTGCTGGTGCACCTGGTCTTTGGGTGTATAAAGCGATCAATACACTCGACTCAATGGTTGGATATAAAAATGAGCAGTACGAAGATTTTGGATATGCTTCTGCCAAGCTTGACGATATTGCAAACTATATACCAAGTCGTTTAACGGGCTATATTATTATGCTTTGGGGTAAAAAAGAAAGTACTGTACCATTTAACAAACGTCTAAAGGGCTGGTGGCGAGATGCAAAGAAACATCCAAGTCCGAACAGTGGTTACTTAGAAGCGGCGACTGCTTATCAGCTAGGCATACAACTCGGAGGCATCAATACATACAAAGGAATTGTTTCGGACCGAGCGCGCATGGGAATTGGAGAGGTTCCATTGGCAGCAAACCATATTTTAAGTACCATCTCACATTTGCATACAGCAGTCTTTCTATTTTGGCTTTGGATGATGGTTATTGGAGGGATTTTATATGGCATTACCTAATCACGGGGCGAATGCCCATCACGTTTATGAGCGACTCGGGATTAATATGCCGGAAATGGTAATTGATTTTAGTGAAAATGTTAACCCGCTAGGTCCACCAGCATTTGTAAATGAAAGATGGTCGACCTATGCCGAGTTAATCACCAAATATCCAGATCCTAATGGAGAGCCTTTTCGATCGGCCGCTGCAAATTATCATCATGTACCAGTAAATAAGGTCATTATTGGAAACGGAGCGGCAGAACTATTTGCTGTCTTGGCCAAACGATATGAGAATAAACGCGCAGTGCTCATTCATCCTACTTTTTCGGAATATGCTTCGACACTAGCTCCTTACAATGTAAGGATAAATGAGATTATTGCAGTGCAAGCATTGCCTTTAGACGAAATATTCGATGCCCTGGAGTTTGCAGAAGTAATTTATATTTGTAGACCAAATAATCCGACTGGCTATTTGATACCATTAGAAGAAATTATCCAAATTGCAGATTACGCCAAAAGATATAAATGTGAAGTGATTTTAGACGAAGCATTTCTCGATTTTATCGATGAAAAAGAATCGTTTATCCCATATTTAAAAGATTTTCCAAACGTTATTGTCGTCCGTTCGATGACGAAAATGTATGCAATTCCAGGTTTGCGTCTTGGCTATGCAGTTGGAAGCGAGCCGTTCATAATGGATATTCGCTCCCGAATGCCTCACTGGAATAGCAATGCACTTGCTGTGACCATTGGCGCTGATTGTTTGAAGGAAGAACAATATCGTTTGCAAGCAATTGCTTATGCAAGGGAAATGCGGGAGGGCTTTAGCAAGATTCTTGCAAGGTGGAACTGCATTGTACTACCTTCTTCCACGAACTTTATTTGTTTTCAACTGCCGGATGCTGCTCAATCCAAAGCATTTTTCGAGTATTTATTAGCAAAAGGATGCGTTCTTCGTCATACAGAAAACTTCAAAGGTCTTGACGGAAAATGGTTTCGTATTGGCATGAAAGAAAAGGCTCAAATGGCATATTTGCAAAAGGAGATGACCGCATGGTTCGAGGAAAACTTGTCTTCATAACTGGTGGTGTGAGAAGCGGAAAAAGCAGCTTTGCAGAAACCTATGTGATGAATGAGCAAGCAAGACGAAATGTGTATGTCGCTTCCGGTATTGCAGTGGACGAGGAAATGAAGGAACGCATTAGCAGACATCGTGACGATCGTGAAAATTATCCAGTAGAATGGGTGACATTTGAGCAGCCACGGCACTTTGAAAAGATCGTTCCACAAATAGATTCAGGAGACGCCATCCTTTGGGATTGTGTCACGACTTGGCTTGCAAATGAGTTGTACGAAGGTCAAATGGAAGAAGTTGAAAGGCAACTATTCATGGCAATTGATCAGTTATTAGAGAAGGCCAAAGTGCTTGTCATTGTTTCCAATGAAGTACTGGATGAACCCTTATCCAAATATGAATATACAAAGCTATACCAACAGTGGATTGGGCGGCTCCACCAAAAGCTTGTAGCAAAAGCAAATCATGCCTTCGAAATGGAATACGGTATAAGTCATCAGTGGAAGTGAGGGATGTAGATGAAAGGCTTAATGGTGCAAGGTACCGCTTCTAGCGTCGGGAAAAGTTTAGTTTGTACAGCTATTTGCAGACTACTTGCAAATGAAGGGAAGCAAGTAGCACCTTTCAAATCCCAAAATATGTCTTCTTTAAGCGTACATACAGAAAATGGTTTAGAAATAAGTGTTTCGCAGGTCTTGCAAGCAAGAGCTGCTAGAACACCGTACAAAGCAGAAATGAATCCGATATTACTAAAACCAGTAGGGAATATGGAATCAGACATTATTATTCTCGGAAAAAAGCTAAGTAAAATGAATGGAATGCATTACCGGGAACAGTTTTTTGAGGAAGGCCAAAAGCTGATTACAAACAGTTTAAGGACCCTAGCTGAATCTTACGAGTACTTAATTTTAGAAGGTGCCGGCAGCCCTGTAGAAGTGAATTTACGAGACAGAGAATTAGTGAATATGCGAGTTGCAGATTTGGCGGATGTACCAGTTATTTTGGTTGCAAATATCGAATACGGTGGGGTTTTTGCATCCATTGTTGGCACGCTTGCACTATTACCAGAAGAGCAAAGAACTCGAGTACAAGGAATTATTATTAATAAGTTCCGGGGAGACATATCTTTATTTCAGGAAGGGATAGACTTCATCGAATCGTATACAGGAATAGATGTAATAGGGGTTGTTCCTTACTTTGCCAATGAATTAGAGGAAGAAGACGGCGAAACTAAAACCGGGTATTCCGCATCAGATGAACAAATAGATGATTGGGCCAACCATTTTAAAAATTATGTCCAATGGGATAAAATCATCTCCATTTTAAATGGGGTGAGGAAGTGAAGAGCTTATTATTGGCACTTCAATTTTTCACGATTATCCCGGTTAATAAAAACTTGCCGATGGAAAGACGTACGATTACTGGAATGTATAGTGTTTTTCCTTGGATTGGTACTGTTATTGGAGCCATTGCTTATTTAATGCTCTTTTTTGAATGGAGTCCACTAATGACAGCCTTTAGTATCGTACTGCTCGGCATAATGCTCTCTGGTGGCCTGCATATGGACGGGTTCATCGATACGTCCGATGCGTTTTTTTCATATAAAGATCGATTAAAGCGATTTGAAATATTAGATGATCCTCGCGTTGGTGCGTTCGGCGTAATGGCGGTTGTTTTATTAGTCGTTGGGAAAATAATTATTGTGTCTGAAGTGCTTGCTGCGGAATCATTTCATTGGATTTTTATTTTGCTTATTCCTTATTTTTCGAGAAGTACTCTCATAACCTTGTTTGCTTGGTCAAACAGTGCGAAAACAAGTGGACTTGCCTATTTTTTTAAGCAAAAAATGAATGGAAATGTAGTGCTGATTATGGCTGCCTGTCACTTTTTTATCGGTCTTGCTATAGTAGGTTGGCTGACGGATTGGCTTATTGTCCTTACTTTTGCGGTTGTGCTCTTTGGGTTTATGTGTTTATTTCGAGGTTGGGTATTGCGGAATTTCGGCGGAGTTACGGGTGATTTGCTTGGAGCAAGTGTGGAAGTTTCGGAGGTGGTGTTATGGCTAACCCTTTTACTATTACTCTCCTAAGGCATTTACCAACGCAGGGCAATGTAGAAAAAAGGTATATTGGCTGGACAGATGAACCAATTATCAGTGGCATCAAGACGAAACTACAATCTGGGCCAATCAAACAAGTACTCGGCAGCGATTTAATGCGTTGCAAACAAACAGCGGCTAAGATTTTTAGTGGAATTCCTTATAGGGCAAATGCAAATTTTAGGGAATGCTCCTTCGGTGATTGGGAACAAAAAACATATAATGAATTAAAAGAAGATACTTTATATAGAAAATGGCTCGACAATCCTCGGGAAGTTGCTCCTCCAAACGGAGAGTCACTAGAACAAATGGAAGCACGGGTGTTGCAAGCCTTTTATGAAGCAGTGGGAACAGTAGAGCAGCCAGTAATTATCACGCATGGAGGTCCCATTCGTTTTTTATTGACAAAGTTCGCCAATGTCGAAAAAAGTTTTTGGGATTGGGAAGTACCGCATGGCTGTAGCTACGAGTTGCTATGGATGGATAAACAAGACGTACTGGAGGGAAATCGATGCAGGTCATTTTCGGTGGAGCATTTAATGGAAAACGAGCGTACGTAGAGGAAAGAATTCAGGGACAAAACGTGCAATGGTTAAATGCCCAGGAGGATATTCCAGTATTATTGTCTAATACAGAAGTAATCGTTGTTTTTGGCGTAGAAAATTTGTTAGAAGAAAAGCTGGAACAATGGTTCGAACATTTGGAACGATGGAATGAGGAAGTTGAAGTTATTGTCATAGCAACGGAAATTGGTCGTGGAATCGTGCCGATGGAAGCAAGCATGCGCAAGTTAAGAGATGACGTCGGTCGATTTTATCAACAACTTTTTACAAAGGCGGAAAGTGTTACACGAATTTGGTACGGTATTGCACAAACAATAAAGGGAGATGTGTGGAGATGAAAATTTATACAAAAACAGGCGATAAAGGTCAAACAGGATTAATCGGTGGAAGAACGGACAAAGATAATGTACGGGTGGAAGCATACGGTACAATTGACGAGTTAAATTCATTCATCGGAAAAGCTGTAACAGAACTAGACCCTGCTATTTTTGCGGATATTTTAGAAGACTTAGAAACGATTCAACATGAGCTATTCGATTGTGGTGGAGATCTGGCAAATGTATCCAATCGCCGCGTCTATAAAATGACAGACCAACCAATTGAAGCAATGGAAAAACGAATTGATGTGCTAGTGGAAGAAGGTCCAGTGTTAGAACGTTTCATCTTACCTGGTGGAACGCCAGCTGCTGCAACGCTTCATATCGCGCGTACCATTACAAGACGTGCAGAGCGTCAAGTGGTGACATTAACAAAAACGGAAGAGGATGTTCCTGCGGTTGTGCAACGCTATTTAAACCGCCTATCCGATTATTTATTTGCAGCAGCACGTGCGGTTAATGCGCGAATGAATGTATCAGATGTGGAGTATGTGCGTAGCGCAAAAGTATTCAAGAACGTAGGAAGTGAGAAAAAAGAGGGGGAGTAAGGAAGGTGAAGCTACGTCTACTTACACTAGCAGCAATGTTTGCAGCTTTATCGGCGATAGGGGCATTTGTTAAAATTCCAGTCGGGATAGGGAGTGCGGCACTCGATACAGTTCCTGCACTTGTGTCAGCAACATTTTTGCCACCTGTTTATGCAGGTGCAGCATCACTAATCGGCCATTTATCTTCCTCTTTATATGCGGGATTTCCTTTTGGACCATTGCATATTCTCATTGCTGCGGAAATGTTTTTGATTTTATTCGTGTTTACGAAGCTGCATCAAGCAGGACGAAATGTATTGAAATGGGTGTTTTTTATCTTTGCCAATAGTGTGCTTGCAACGCTTCCGTTTTATTGGATTATATCGCCAGCATTTTTTGCAACTGCATTACCTGGAATTACAATCGCGACTGTTTTGAATGCTGGAATCGCGATCCTTGTCTCTCCAGTTGTTGAGCGAGTAATGGAAAGAGTGAAAACACATGCGTAACGCCGTTTTATTGCCCAATGGACTCGTATTAACAACCGATAACTCAGCAGCAATCGGTGAGAAAGAGGCGGATTTTGTTCAAGTGCCAGACGAAGTCGTCGCTTATTTTGCAGGTCGGGTTGCACTGCTGGAGCAATGGGCAGCTGGAGCATATCCCGTTTCGATTGTATTGCATAATTTTTCTGGCAATAAAAGCTGGGAAAAGTATATAGCAGGTATAGAGAAATTGTTTGGAGAAATAGATCAGCCTTGTCCGGTCATTACCGGCAGCACAGAATCCAATATGGATACGCTGCAATCTGCAATGGCTGTAACGATGATTGGCCAACAGCAAATGGCAAAACCCGTATATTATACATGGTTTATATACGGCATGCCATGTGTTGGGGAAGAAGTAATGACAGAAACCGAAAAAATTGCAGACATGAAGAAGATTTTGAACGGTATAAATAGCGAATTCGTTCAACGAATTTGGCCAGTTGGTTCGGCTGGCATAGCGGAGGAATGCATTCGACTCGGGTTAAACTGTGACTTGAAAGATTGGGACACTGGGAAATCAGCGGGTCCAGCAACTTCTGTGCTACTTGGAATAGCTAATAACCGCATAGAAGAAGCAAAATTGCACTTCGGGAAGTATTTTGAAGAAATAAATTGATCGAAGAGGGCTATCTCGCGTAGAGATAGCCCCTTTTTATGAGCTTAGTTGCTCTTGTTGTGAAATTGGTTGCTTTCACACACATTTAGTTGCTGATAGGGAGAAAAAGGTTGCTTTCATGATCAAGTTGGTTTCCCTTTGCCGCATTTTAACTAATAAAAGAAAATAATTCCACTAAACTTTCTAATAATTAAAATAAATAATCATTGACTGAATGCTCATTCAGTTTTAATATTAAATTACTACTTTATTAATCTATTAGTCTAATGGTATTCTATGCATAACATCATTTTACGTCTTTAAGGGGGAGAATAAGATGAATCTATTGTTAATCGCTAACTGGGTGCTGTTCATAGCAGTTACTTTGTATGCAATCGGGTTGTTCGCATATTTGTTAAAAACAAGGTATGCCTATATCAAACTTGGAAAAAAAGTAGAGTTTGAAGATAATGTGAAAGAACGACTTCGGAAAATTTGGGTGTATGTGTTTGGACAAAAGAAGCTGTTAAAGGATAAGAAAAGTGGAGCAATCCATGTTATGTTCTTCTACGGGTTTTTACTTGTTCAATTTGGAGCAATTGATTTCATTTGGAAAGGTTTAGCGCCAGGATCGCATTTACCATTAGGTCCACTGTATCCAGCCTTTACGTTTTTCCAAGAAATCGTGACATTTGTTATTTTAATAGCAGTTGTGTGGGCATTCTACCGACGCTATATTGAAAAATTAGTTCGTTTAAAAAGAGGATGGAAAAGTGGACTAGTGCTCATTTTCATCGGTGGATTGATGGTTTCCGTTTTAGTTGGTAATGGTATGGGCATGATTTGGCACGACCACGCGGCAACTTGGTCAGAACCGATTGCATCTACTGTAGCAACAATTTTTGGAATATTGCCAACCGCTGCTGCGACAACGGTTTTCTATATCATGTGGTGGGCGCATCTATTATTCTTACTAACATTCTTAGTATACGTTCCACAATCGAAGCATTTCCATTTAATTACTGGTCCTGCCAATGTTTATTTCCATCGTTTAGACAATGTAGGGAAACTACGTCCGATCAATTTTGAAGAGGAAGAAGACGAAGAAGCGGACGAGGAAGCAGACGAGGAAGCAATGCCTTCGTTCGGAGTAGGAAATATTCATGAATTTACGCAAGCACAAATGATCGACTTCTACGCATGTGTAGAATGTGGTCGTTGTACAAATATGTGTCCTGCAACCGGAACAGGTAAAATGCTGTCTCCGATGGACTTAATCACCAAGCTTCGTGATCACCTAACGTTCACTGGAGCTGTTGAAACAAAGGCAAAACCTTGGGTACCGGCACTTGCTTTCCAAGGGACAAAAGGGAACCAACTTGCAATGGCTGCTGGAGCAGAAGGGGCAATCATTGAAGACATTTATAGCCCGTCATTAATTGGTGACGTTATTACAGAAGAAGAAATTTGGGCTTGTACAACTTGCCGTAACTGTGAAGATCAATGTCCTGTTATGAATGAGCATGTTGATAAGATTATCGACCTTCGCCGTTACTTAGTAATGACAGAAGGAAAAATGGATCCAGATGCACAACGCGCAATGACCAATATTGAGCGCCAAGGAAATCCATGGGGCTTAAACCGAAAAGAAAAAGAAAACTGGAGAGATGCTCGTCCAGAAGTTCATATTCCAACAGTGAAAGAAGTTTCGAAAGCTGGAGAAGAATTTGAATACTTATTCTGGGTAGGTTCGATGGGTTCATTCGATAATCGCTCGCAAAAAATTGCATTAGCATTTGCGCATTTGATGAACGAGGCTGGAGTGAAATTTGCCATTCTTGGCAATAAAGAAAAGAACTCTGGAGACACACCACGTCGATTAGGAAATGAGTTTTTATTCCAAGAGTTAGCAACAGCCAATATTTCCGAATTTGAAAAAGCTGGCGTCACAAAAATCGTCACAATCGATCCGCATGCATATAATATCTTTAAAAATGAATATAGTGATTTTGGTTGGAGCGGAGAAGTGCTACATCATACAGAAATGCTATATGACTTAGTCCAATCGGGTCGCTTGAAGCCACAGTATGCAGTGGAAGAAACGATCACATTCCATGATTCTTGTTATTTAGGTCGATACAACGATGTATATGACGCACCACGAGAAGTATTGAAAGCAATTCCTGGGGTGAAATTAGTGGAAATGGATCGTAACCGTGAAACTGGTATGTGTTGTGGAGCAGGTGGCGGACTAATGTGGATGGAAGAGCATGTAGGAAATCGCATTAACGTTGCTCGAACAGAACAAGCGCTAGAAGTAAATCCAACCATTATTTCATCTGGTTGTCCATACTGTTTAACAATGCTTTCCGATGGTACCAAAGCAAAAGAAGTAGAAGAAAACGTTGGCACATATGATATTGCTGAATTGCTAGAGAAATCTATTTTTGGTGAATTCACATCAACGAGCGAAGAGGAAGAAGAAATGGAAGCAGTTGTTCAATAAATAGACATATTTATATTGCAAATAGTTTAACAGTTTCGTAAACTAGAAGTAACAGTAAAGGGAGTAGTAAATACTCCCTTTTTCTAACAAGTCAAATTGAGCGAGCGTTCAGTCAGCTTGTTATATATTTTAAAGATGATGAAAGCGCATACAAAAAGGGGTGGCTATGTTGACGAAAACAGTTATTTTGGATGGTGCACGCACAGCTTTTGGTAAGTTCGGTGGTGGTCTAAGTAGTTTAACAGCTTCAGATCTTGGGGGAATTGCGATAAAAGAGGCACTTGCTCGTGCAGGTGTCAATGCAGCAAATGTGGATGAAGTAATTATGGGGACTGTTTTACAAGCAGGGCAAGGACAAATACCGTCAAGACAAGCGGCAACAAAAGCAGGAATTCCTTGGTCAGTAAAAACCGAAACGATTAATAAAGTTTGTGCTTCTGGTATGAGAAGCGTGACATTAGCGGATCAATTAATTCGCCTTGGAGATGAAGAAATAATCGTTGCAGGTGGAATGGAATCGATGTCCAATGCGCCTTATTATTTACCAAAAGGACGATTTGGCCTACGTATGGGAGATTCCCAAATGGTAGACGGCATGATCTATGACGGCCTTTCATGTTCATTCCATCCGAAAAAAGTGCATATGGGAACATACGGAAACTCCACTGGTCAAAGCTTTGAATTATCCCGTGAGAAGCAAGATGAATGGTCATTTAGAAGTCATGATCTTGCTTTAAAAGCAATCGATAATGGGATTTTAGCGAAGGAAATCGTTGCAGTTGAAATAGCTCAGCGAAAAGGAGAACCAGTCATCGTAAAAGAAGACGAAGCACCACGACGAGACACGTCCATCGAATCGCTTACTAAATTGAAACCAGCATTTGGTAGTGAAGGGACAATCACAGCTGGAAACGCACCAGGAGTCAATGACGGGGCATGCGCAATCGTTTTAACAAATGAAGAAAAAGCAAAAGAGCTTGGAAAAGAGCCACTGGCATATGTAATCGGCCACGCAGAAATTGCCATTGAGCCTGAGAAATTCCCACAAACACCAGGGATCGTGATCAATAAATTATTAGATAAAACAGGAAAAAACATAGCGGATATTGATCTATTTGAAATAAATGAAGCATTCGCAGCGGTAGCACTAGTTAGTAGCCAAATTGCAGGACTAGACGAAGAAAAAGTGAATGTAAATGGTGGTGCAGTTGCACTAGGTCATCCAATTGGAGCATCTGGAGCACGTATCATTTTAACACTTGCTTACGAGTTAAAACGCCGTGGCGGTGGAATTGGTGTTGCAGCCATTTGTTCAGGTGGTGGGCAAGGTGACGCAATTATGATCGAAGTTCCAAAAACAGGGGGAAGTAAGGCATGACGATTCAAAAAGTAATGGTAATCGGAGCAGGACAAATGGGCGCTGGGATCGCGCAAGTTTGTGCGCAAGCTGGATTCGAAGTAAAGCTAAATGATCGAGAAGAGCAATACTACCAACGTGGGCTTCAAACAATTACAAAAAATCTATCCCGCAATGTGGAAAAAGGTCGCATGACTGAAGATGAAATGCAAGGGGTACTAAACAACATTACTATGTCGCTTTCCATCGAAGACGCAAAAGACGTAGATATCGTGATAGAAGCAGCAGTAGAAAATATGGAGATCAAGCAATCTATTTTCAAACAGCTAGATGAAATTACGCCAAAGCATACCATTTTAGCAACAAATACTTCGTCCTTACCAATTACCGAAATTGCCGCTGTGACGAATCGTCCAGAGCAAGTAATTGGCATGCATTTTATGAACCCAGTTCCAGTGATGAAGCTTGTTGAAATTATTCGTGGGCTTGCAACAACGGATGAGGTATACACAGCTATTGAAGAAATGACCAAAAAACTAAGCAAAGTACCAGTCGAAGTAAATGATTTCCCAGGCTTCGTCTCGAACCGTATTTTAATGCCAATGATCAACGAAGCAATTTATACACTATACGAAGGTGTTGCATCAAAAGAAGCAATCGACGATGTGATGAAACTCGGGATGAATCATCCAATGGGTCCTCTTCAATTGGCGGACTTTATCGGCTTAGATACATGTTTATACATTATGGAAATTTTACACGAAGGATTTGGAGATAGTAAATATCGCCCATGTCCATTACTTAGAAAATACGTAAAAGCTGGTTGGTTAGGGAAGAAATCTGGCAGAGGTTTCTACATTTACGATTAAAAAGGGGAAATTTAGATGGAGCTAAAGTTTACTGAAGAACAACTTATGATGCGCAACATGGTCAGGGATTTTGCTAAAACAGAAATTGAACCTTTTATCGAACGCATGGAACAAGGGGAGTTTCCGCGTGAAATAGTACGAAAAATGGGCGAACTTGGATTGATGGGTATTACCGTTCCAGAGGAATACGGCGGCTCAGGAATGGATTTTACAAGCTATGTTATCGCGGTTAATGAGCTTTCAAAAATAAGTGCGGTAGTTGGAGTAATTCTTTCTGTTCACACTTCGGTTGGAACAAATCCAATTCTTTATTTCGGTAATGAAGAACAAAAAAACAAATACATTCCCAAGCTAGCGAGTGGCCAATATTTAGGAGCATTTTGTTTAACAGAACCATCTGCTGGATCTGATGCGGGAGCTTTGAAAACAAAAGCGGTGAAAAAAGATGACCACTATGTACTCAATGGTTCCAAAGTATTTATCACAAATGGGGGAGAAGCAGATGTGAATATCGTTTTTGCTTCGACAGATCCCTCGCAAGGATCAAAAGGAATTACGGCATTTATCGTAGAAAAAGATACGCCAGGTTTTATCGTCGGAAAAGATGAAAAGAAAATGGGCTTGCATGGATCTAGAACGGTGCAGATAACATTCGAAGATATGAAAATTCCTCTAGCAAATCGACTTGGCGAAGAAGGGGAAGGATTTAAAATCGCCATGGCGAACTTAAATACAGGTCGAATCGGAATTGCAACACAAGCACTTGGTATAGCCGAAGCTGCATTTGAAGCAGCAGTAGGGTACGCAAAAGAGCGTGTGCAATTCGGTAAACCAATTGCTGCCAACCAAGGTGTAGGCTTTAAACTAGCCGATATGGGAACGGCAGTAGAAGCGGCTAGACTTCTTGTCTACCGAGCGGCGAGTCTTCGCGACCTGGGACTTCCTTGCGGAAAAGAAGCGTCGATGGCAAAACTATTTGCTACGAAAACGGCAGTAGATACCGCAATCGAAGCGGTGCAAGTGTTCGGAGGATATGGTTATACAGAAGACTATCCAGTAGAACGCTATTTCCGAGACGCAAAAGTCACGGAAATCTACGAGGGCACAAGCGAAATCCAACGAATCGTTATTAGTAAGCATCTAACGAATTGAAGGGAATTTCCTAGAAATGGCTATGGGCAACCATGCCAACAGTGAAAGCAATCAATTCACATCTAAGTGCAACCAATTAAGCATTGAAAGCAACTAAATCATATAGAAGAGCAACCAAATCAGCAAAACTACCAAAAAAAGGCGGGATAGACAATGAACTTTCAACTTTCAGAAGAGCATGAAATGATTCGTAAAATGGTACGTGACTTTGCAGAAAACGAAGTAGCACCAACTGCAGCAGAGCGCGATGAAGAAGAACGCTTTGACCGCGAAATCTTCGACAAAATGGCAGAGCTTGGATTAACGGGAATCCCTTGGCCAGAAGAATACGGCGGAATTGGTTCCGATTACCTTGCTTACTGTATCGCAGTAGAGGAACTATCGCGTGTCGATGCATCTGTTGGTGTAGCAATTTCTGCACATACTTCACTGGCTGGATGGCCGATCTTCAAATATGGCAATGAAGAACAAAAACAAAAATACCTTCGTCCAATGGCAGAAGGCTCTCAAATCGGTGGGTACGGTTTAACAGAAGCTAGCTCTGGTTCTGATGCTGGTGGCATGAAAACGACAGCTAAATTAGATGGCGATGACTATGTATTGAATGGATCTAAAATTTTCATTACAAACGGTGGGATTGCAGACACATATGTAGTTTTCGCTGTAACAGATCCAGAATCCAAGCATAAAGGGACGAGTGCTTTTATTGTAGAAGCAGGTTTTCCTGGTTTCTCTGTAGGGAAGAAAGAAAAGAAACTAGGCATTCGTTCTTCGCCGACAACAGAAATTATTTTTGATAATTGCCGCGTACCAAAAGAAAATCTTCTTGGGGAAGAAGGAGAAGGCTTCATCATCGCGATGAAAACATTGGATGGTGGTCGCAACGGCATTGCCGCACAAGCAGTAGGAATCGCACAAGGTGCACTAGATGCAGCAGTAGGATACGCAAAAGAGCGCGTACAATTTGGTAAACCAATCGTTGCAAACCAAGGGGTATCATTCAAGTTAGCAGATATGGCGACAGCGACTGAAGCATCACGACTACTTACGTATCAAGCAGCATGGTTAGAGTCTAACGGGCTTCCTTACGGGAAAGAATCCGCGATGGCAAAACTAATGGCTGGAGACACAGCGATGAAAGTAACAACAGAAGCAGTGCAAGTTTTCGGAGGATACGGCTATACGAAAGATTATCCAGTGGAACGCTATATGCGCGATGCGAAAATCACACAAATATACGAGGGAACACAGGAAATTCAACGCCTTGTTATTTCTCGTATGTTAACGAAGTAATAAATGCCTATGGAAAAAAAACATGAAGTCCTGACATCTATAAAAGATGAAAGTCTAATTGAAAAAAGGCGTCATCAAATGATTCGTGCAGGCGTTACATTATTTAAACAAAAAGGCTTTCACCGTACAACAACGAGAGAAATTGCAAAAGAAGCTGGCTTTAGCATCGGAACTTTATATGAATATATCCGGATAAAGGAAGACGTACTGTATTTAGTCTGCGATAGTATTTACGATGAAGTGCATAACCAATTATCGCAAGCTTCACTTCAAAAAGGTACGACGCAAGGCTTAAAAACTGCTATCCGTCACTATTATAGGGTTATTGACGATATGCAAGATGAATTTGTTGTCATGTATCAAGAAACAAAATCTTTACCAAAAAGTGCCTTGCAATACGTGCTTGTAAAGGAATTAGAAATGGTCGAGATTTTCAAAAAGATTCTTGTTGATTGCCATCAAGCTGGGGAACTTGAGCTAACAGAAGAACAAATCAATCTGTATGCCCATACACTTGTCGTTCAAGGGCAAATGTGGGCATTTAGAAGATGGGCACTCGGCAAAGAATATTCGCTTGAACAATTTACTGAATTGCAAATACAATTTGTATTAAAGGGGATGGGACAGTAAATGGTTACTAAACAAAGGGGGAGCAGCATGTCAACTTCGGAAGTATATCGTCCAAAAAATCACGTTCGTTTTGTCACAGCTTCTAGTCTTTTTGACGGGCATGACGCATCGATTAATATTATGCGCCGTATTTTACAGGGGAGCGGAGCGGAAGTTATTCACTTAGGTCATAATCGTTCCGTAGAAGAAGTCGTAAATGCGGCGATTCAAGAAGATGTACAAGGGATTGCGATTTCTTCCTACCAAGGGGGACATGTTGAATATTTTAAATATATGAAGGATTTACTCGTGGAACGCGGTGCACCTCATATTCAGATATTTGGTGGCGGCGGAGGAGTAATCATTCCAAAAGAAATAAAAGAACTGCAGGAATACGGAATATCCGGTATTTTCTCACCGGAAGATGGTCGAAAACTTGGTCTACAAGGAATGATCAATCAAATACTTCAATCATGTGATGTGCCTGCGAAAGCAACGGGTGCAATTGAAGAAGTGGAAGCTGTTTCAACGGAAAAACCAGAATTGCTGGCACATTTAATCACGATTGCAGAGGAAGCCCACCAATCAGGAGATGCTGAAGCAAAAGCAATGATTGAACATGCCAAAAGTATTTCAAAGGGCACACCAGTACTTGGTATTACAGGGACTGGCGGAGCTGGGAAGAGTTCACTAACGGATGAATTAATTCGCAGATTCCTGCACGATCTACCTGACAAAAAAATTGCGGTGCTTTCGATCGATCCGACCAAACAAAAAACAGGTGGCGCACTACTTGGTGACCGTATTCGTATGAATGCCATTTTCAATAAACGCGTATTCATGCGAAGCTTAGCAACACGGGGATCGCGCACAGAATTATCGGGAGCACTTAATGATGTACTAGATGTTGTGAAAGTGGCAGGATTCGATTTAATCATTGTTGAAACGAGTGGTATCGGACAAGGGGACGCTGAAATTACAAATGTATCGGATGTTTCGATGTACGTGATGACAAGCGAGTTCGGTGCACCAACCCAACTGGAAAAAATCGATATGATTGACTATGCAGATTTAATCGTCATCAATAAATTCGAACGAAAAGGATCGGAAGATGCGCTTCGCCAAGTGCAAAAGCAATATCAACGAAGCCGCGAATTATGGCATGATGATTTAGACACAATGCCTGTTTACGGCACAATCGCCAGCCAATTTAATGATAAAGGAACGAATTCTTTATTTGCAGCATTAATCGGTGTATTAAATGAAAAAGTAGGTACTGATTGGGAAACATCCTACGAACAATTTGCAAAAACGCAAAAACAAAACGTTATCATTCCAAATGAACGTCGCTACTATCTTCGTGAAATTACGGATACAGTGCGTGGCTACCATAAAAAGTCAGAAGAGCAAGTGGCTTTTGCCCGAAGACTGTTCCAATTAGAAGGTGCCACCCTTGCGGTGAAAGAAAAAGCAGCGGACGATGTACTTGTAGAGTCGCTAGAATCACTAGCTAAAGGCGTTCGTGATGAATTAACAGCAGAATCCAAACGTATACTAGAAAACTGGGCTACGTTAAAAGAAGCATACGCTGGAGACGAATTCATCACCAAAGTGCGCGATAAAGAAATTCGAACAATACTTCGGACAGAAAGCTTATCCGGTCTTAAAATACCTAAAGTAGTGCTACCAAAATTCGTCGATTACGGAGAGATTTTAAGATGGGTATATAAAGAAAATGTACCAGGATCATTCCCTTATACAGCAGGTGTTTTCCCGTTCAAACGAGAAGGAGAAGATCCTAAACGTCAATTTGCAGGAGAGGGTACACCAGATCGAACGAATCGTCGTTTTCATTATTTGTCAAAAGATGATGATGCCAAACGTCTATCTACAGCATTTGACTCTGTAACTTTATACGGGGAAGATCCAGATCATCGTCCAGATATTTTCGGAAAAGTAGGAGAATCAGGTGTAAGTGTTTGTACGCTAGACGATATGAAAAAGCTATATGATGGCTTTGATCTATGCGCACCGTCGACATCTGTATCGATGACGATTAATGGACCTGCACCAATCATTTTAGCGATGTTCATGAACACGGCAATCGACCAGCAAGTGCGTATTCGAGAAGAAGAACTCGGTCGCACATTAACGTTGGAAGAATTCACACAAGTAAAAACCAATACTTTGCAAGTAGTTCGTGGAACGGTGCAAGCAGACATTTTAAAAGAAGACCAAGGGCAGAACACTTGCATCTTCTCTACAGAATTTGCGCTTCGAATGATGGGCGATATTCAACAATTTTTTATTGACCAAAAGGTTCGTAATTATTATTCGGTATCTATTTCGGGATATCATATTGCCGAAGCAGGTGCTAACCCGATTTCACAGCTCGCGTTTACGTTATCCAATGGCTTTACGTACGTGGAGTACTATTTAAGTCGCGGGATGCATATAGATGATTTTGCACCAAACTTATCGTTCTTTTTCTCGAACGGTCTGGATCCTGAATATACCGTAATTGGTCGAGTTGCTCGTCGTATTTGGGCAGTGGTGATGCGAGACAAATACGGTGCAAATGAACGAAGTCAAAAACTGAAGTACCATGTCCAAACATCCGGTCGAAGCTTGCATGCACAAGAGATCGATTTTAATGATATTCGTACAACACTTCAGGCGTTGATGGCACTACAAGATAACTGTAATTCACTTCATACAAATGCGTATGATGAAGCAATTACAACGCCAACAGAGGAATCGGTTCGACGTGCGATGGCCATTCAAATGATTATTACTAAAGAACATGGCCTATCCAAAAACGAAAACCCACTGCAAGGTGCTTTTATCATCGAAGAAATGACCGACTTAGTGGAAGAAGCTGTCCTTTCAGAGTTTGACCGTATTAACGATCGCGGCGGCGTACTTGGCGCAATGGAAACACAATACCAACGTGGTAAAATCCAAGAAGAATCCATGTACTACGAGATGAAAAAACATACTGGCGAACTACCTATTATCGGTGTGAACACCTATTTGAATCCAAATCCTGCAACAGCAGAGGACATTGATAATATGGAAATTGCTCGTGCAACAACTGAAGAAAAAGAATCACAAATTACAAATCTTCGTAACTTCCAAGACAAACATGCGACAGAAGCAAGTCTGGCTCTTGCACAACTGAAACAAGTTGCTGTAACAGGTGGAAACATCTTCGAGGAGCTCATGTTCACAGTTCAAAAAGCAAGTCTTGKACAAATTACTAATGCCCTATATGAAGTTGGTGGGCAGTACAGAAGAAATATGTAAAAAGAATTAGTGTCTCGATGTATTATCGGGACACTTTTTTGTATAATGAAGTAAGATTGATTATCGAGTAGAGGAGAATAGGCGTGAAAAAACCGATTCATATAATGATGATTATTATATTCCTACTACTCACCATTTTTCTGTATAATAGAAGACTGGCATCTATTCCATTGCTCCTGCTCTCTTTTTATTTATTTTTATTGGCAGGCGCAAAGTTTTCCCTTTTCAAAAAGAATAAATGACGGTAGCATATAACATAATGGTTTGTATATAATGGGAAGTATGCAAACGGACATAGAAAGGACGTGCACGATTTGAATTTTCGTGAAATGACAACAGCACAACTACAAGAAGAATCGCTAATAGATATAGGATTTGCGATTTTAGAAGATAAGAAAAATGCATTAACATTAACAGATCTATTTGATGAAATCCAAAAACTAAATGGATTTACAGATGAAGAAATGGCTGCTCGTAAACCACAATTCTACACAGATATGAATATTGACGGTCGCTTTTTAGCAATTGCCGAAAACCAATGGGGTCTAAGAGAATGGTACCCGGTTGAACAAATCGAAGAAGAAACTGCTCCTACTGTTAAAGTACGTAAAAAGAAAACAAAAACAGTAGAAGATGACGACTTAGAAGATCTAGACGAAGATGAAATCATTTTCGAAGAAGAATTCGACGAGTTCATTGAAGATGAAGATGAGGACGAAGATGAGGAAGAAGTAGTAGTTGACTTTGAAGAAGACATCGAAGAAATTGAAGAGGATCTAATCGATGAAGACGAAGAAGAATTCGACATTATCGATGACGAAGAATTGGATGAAGAAGAGGAAGACGAAGAATAATTCTTGACTTCTTCTGCTAATCGCTATAAGATTCTATTGGGCTCTTTTTAAAGAGACATTACTCATGTGCATATGCGCTCCCCTGCCAAAATTAGCAGGCGGGGCGCTTTTTTGTTATTGTAGAACTAATTATTACTCGAGGAGGAACAAATTTTGACTAAATTTATCTTTGTGACTGGTGGGGTTGTATCTTCATTAGGTAAAGGAATCACGGCAGCATCACTTGGTCGTTTATTGAAAAACAGAGGATTGAATGTAACGGTTCAAAAATTCGATCCATATATTAACTTAGACCCAGGGACGATGAGCCCATATCAACATGGGGAAGTTTTCGTTACAGATGATGGCGCCGAAACAGATTTAGACCTAGGTCATTACGAGCGTTTTATGGATATTAACTTAAATAAGTATTCCAATATTACAACAGGGAAAGTATATTCCTCTGTATTAAGAAAAGAACGTCGCGGCGATTACAACGGTGCAACAGTTCAAGTAATCCCACATATTACAAATGAGATTAAACAACGTCTATTTTTAGCTGCAAAAGAAACACACGCGGATATCGTAATTACAGAAATCGGTGGAACAGTAGGAGACATCGAATCTCTTCCATTCCTAGAAACAATCCGTCAAATGAAACGTGACGTAGGTAGCAATAACGTTATGTATGTTCACTGTACGTTAGTACCATACATTAAAGCAGCAGGAGAAATAAAAACAAAACCAACACAACATAGTGTAAAAGAATTGCGCAGCCTAGGTATCCAACCAAATGTAATTGTACTTCGTTCAGAAATGCCAGTTCCTCAAGAAATGAAAGATAAAATTGGACTGTTTTGTGACATTAAACCAGAAGAAGTAATCGAATGTATCGATGCAGATTCTTTATACGAAATTCCGTTGATGCTACAAGCGCAAAATTTAGACCAAATCGTTGTGGATCATTTCCAACTTACTACGAAAGAAGCAGATATGACTGACTGGAGAGCATTAGTAGATGAAGTGAAATCTTTGTCGAAAAAAGTGCGTATTGGTCTAGTTGGTAAATATGTTGAACTTCAAGATGCATACATTTCTGTTGTAGAAGCGATGAAACATGCAGGATACAAATTCGATGCAGATATCGAAGTAAAATGGGTGAATGCAGAAGAACTAAACGATGCAAACGTTGCGGAAGTTCTATCAGACGTGGACGGCATCCTTGTGCCAGGTGGATTTGGAGACCGTGGTGTAGAAGGTAAAATCTCGGCGACTAAATTTGCTCGTGAAAACAATGTGCCTTTCCTAGGTATTTGTTTAGGAATGCAATTAGCAACAGTTGAATTTGCTCGTTCTATTTTAGAATTGCAAGGCGCGCATTCGTCTGAGTTAGATCCAACTACTTCGCATCCAATTATCGATTTATTGCCAGAACAAAAAGATGTGGAAGACTTGGGTGGAACACTTCGTCTTGGATTATTCCCATGTAAACTTACACCGGGTTCAAAAGCACACCAAGCTTACGGTGAAGAGCTAGTATACGAACGCCACCGTCACCGTTACGAATTCAACAACGAATATCGTGAACAATTTGAAGCAGCAGGATTTGTGTTCTCTGGTACAAGCCCAGATGGTCGTCTAATCGAAATCATCGAGCTTCCGGATCACCCATTCTTCGTAGCTTCTCAGTTCCATCCGGAATTTGTGTCTCGTCCACGACGTCCACAACCATTATTCCGTGAATTCATCAAAGCATCTGTAGGAGAATAATATGGAAGAGCAGTTCGACATCATGTCGGGCTGCTTTTTTGCGTGGATTAAGGAAAGAATTGGCTAAGAGCAATCAAATCAGGTGGGAGAGCAACCAATTCTGTGGTGAAAGCAACCAGTTGGAACCGAAGAGCAACTAAATCTACATCGAAAGCAACCAAATGGAGAGGGAGAGCAACTAAACCCGGTAGAACCAACAATGCACTGGTTGGATTTCGAAAATGGTGAGTGAAATGGAGATAAATGGCTAAGGGCAATCAAGTCAAGTGGGTAAGCAACCAAATCCATGGGCAGAGCAACCAGTTGGAACCGAAGAGCACCCAAATCCACAGCGAAAGCAACCAAATGGAGAGGGAGAGCAACCAAGCCCGGTGGAACCAACAATGCCCTGGTTGGATATCGAAAAGGAAGACTAAAGTGGCGATAAATGGCTAAGGGCAATCAAATCAGCTAGGTAAGCAACCAAATCCACGAGGAAAGCAACCAGTTGGAACCGAAGAGCAACCAAATCCACGGACAAAGCAACCAGTTGGAACGCCAAAGCAACCAAACAAAAAAACGCCCAAAGAAATCTCTTGGGCGTTAATCATTCTCCTAAAAGTATCTCATCCAGCTTCATCTTCACCGCTTCGTACACGAACATTGCCCCCATCGCATACGGCAACACAATGCGGGAACCATCCTCTGCAGGAAGCAAACCCTTCGCTAACTTCAAGGAAACATATGTATAGGCAAGATTCGCTAATTTATTATCTTCGCCTGCAGGCTCGGCAGCAAGCACGCCAAATGGGATAAATGCTTCACTTAATTGTTCGGCAAGCGCAATCGCTTCCTCGTTTTCGGCAGATCGAACAATCATCCAAACGCGGTCCGCACTCGTCAGATGAACGGAAGGTGTCCAAATTTCCAAACTTGGAAAAGGCTCGGCAGCTAATTGCGCATTGACGGCAATGCTTGTCATTTCTCCAAACGTAGCAAAATAGATGCGTCCTTCTCTTGCAGCAGCTTGCGCTAATAGTCGAGCAGTTTCTTCTATGTTTTCTTCCTCTGCAGTTGCAATACGCTGAAGAAGTCCAGTTAGTTGTGTTGTTAACATTTTCATCCTTTATTCACCTCCCTATTATTATATCTAAAAAGCAATAAAACGTCGCCTTTATGCACAGAAAATGAAGAGACCAAAAAAAAATTAGGAATAAAGGAGGGATAATAAGGAAAGTATCGAATAGTAGTATAAAAGTGGGAAATTCAAAAAAGGGGTTTGTTCATCATGAAACACATTTTAATTGTAGACGATCAACTAGGTATACGAATGCTCTTAAAAGAAGTTTTTTCACAAGTAGACTACGATGTAAGTCTAGCTGCTAACGGTTTTGAAGCACTAGAAATTGCGGATGCCAGGAATATTGACGCTGTCTTATTAGATATGAAGATTCCGGGGATGGATGGTATTCAAATCTTAAAGAGACTGAAAGAAAAATTGCCGGATTTACCTGTAATGATGATGACTGCTTACGGGGAGTTAAATTTAATACAAGAAGCAATGGATTTAGGTGCCTCTCTCTATTTTACAAAGCCATTTGATATATTCGAAGTACGCAATGCTGTAACGAATTTATTGAAATAAAAAGCTTGTCACATAGGCAGTGGAAAACATCGCCTTTTTTTGATATGATGAAAAAGATATAGGGTAAAAACAAAGTATGAAAAGCAAATAGAGGAGGCCCATTTAAATGGCTTTAGTATCGATGAAAGAAATGCTTGAAAAAGGGAAAAAAGAAGGCTACGCAGTAGGACAATTCAATATTAACAATTTAGAATTTACACAAGCTATTTTACAAGCTGCTGAAGAAGAAAAGTCTCCGGTTATTTTAGGCGTTTCCGAAGGTGCAGCGAAATATATGGGTGGTTTCACAACAGTTGTGCATATGGTAAAAGGATTGATGGAAGATTATCAAACAACCGTACCAGTGGCAATTCATTTAGACCATGGTTCGAGCTTTGAAAAATGTAAAGCGGCTATTGACGCAGGATTTACATCCGTTATGATAGATGCATCTCATCACCCTTTTGAAGAGAACGTAGAAATTACGTCTAAAGTGGTAGAGTACGCTCATGCACATAAGGTTTCTGTAGAAGCAGAGCTTGGCACAGTTGGAGGTCAAGAAGATGACGTAGTAGCAGATGGCGTTATTTATGCGGACCCTGCGGAATGTGCAGAGCTTGTAAAACGTACGGCAATTGACTGTTTAGCACCAGCATTAGGTTCTGTTCACGGACCATACAAAGGTGAACCTAACTTAGGGTTTAAAGAAATGGAAGAAATCTCACAACTTGCAGAACTTCCATTAGTATTGCACGGTGGAACAGGAATTCCAACACATGACATTGAACGCGCTATCTCACTAGGGACTGCGAAGATTAATGTGAATACGGAAAACCAAATTGCTGCTACAAAAGCAATTCGTGCGTATTTAGCGGAAAATGAAAGCCAATATGATCCACGTAAATATTTGACACCAGGACGCGACGCGATTAAAACAACCGTAATCGGCAAAATGCGCGAATTTGGAAGTTCAAACAAAGCGTAAGTAAGTCAACATAAACAACTATAAGGGAGAAGCGTTCATCTAAAGGACCTTCTCCTATTTGTCCATCATGAGGAGGAAATATTAATATGAAATTTTTTATCGATACAGCAAACTTTGACGAAATAAAAGAAGCGCACGCTTGGGGTATTTTATCCGGCGTTACAACGAACCCATCACTAGTTGCAAAAGAAAACATTTCTTTTCATGATCGACTTCGTGAAATCACCGCTCTTGTAGATGGTTCGGTTAGTGCAGAAGTAATTGCACTAGATGCAGAAGGAATGATCAAAGAAGGTAGAGAACTTGCTGCAATTGCACCGAATATTACAGTAAAGCTACCGATGACACCAGAAGGATTAAAAGCCTGTGCAGTATTTACAAAAGAAAATATCAAAACAAATGTAACACTTATTTTTAGTGCCAACCAAGCATTGCTTGCGGCCCGTGCTGGTGCAACATATGTATCTCCTTTTTTAGGGCGTTTAGATGATATTGGACATGACGGAATGGAGTTAATCGCGAAAATTGCACAAATCTTCGAAATCCATCAAATTGATACAGAAATTATCGCTGCTTCTATTAGACATCCTCAGCATATTACAGATGCTGCGTTAAATGGCGCACATATTTCTACTACTCCAATTAAAGTATTAAAGCAATTATTTAACCATCCTTTAACAGATAAAGGGATTGAAGGGTTTCTAGCGGATTGGAACAATCGTAAAAGCGAGTAACAAGTCGAAGGAGAAACGTATGGAAGTTTATAAAATAAAAGGCGGAAATCGCCTAAAAGGTACGATTAAAGTAAATGGAGCAAAAAATAGTGCAGTCGCATTAATTCCTGCTTCTTTACTTGCGAATTCACCAGTTACTATTGAAGGCTTACCAGAAATTTTAGACGTTTGGACATTGAAGGAAATATTAGAAGAACTAGGAGCAATCGTTACGTTTGAAAACGGCACAATGACGATCGATCCGAGGAATGTGGTCGATATTCCGCTCCCAAATGGCAATATTAAAAAATTGCGTGCTTCTTATTATTTAATGGGAGTACTACTTGGGAAATTTAAAAAAGCAGCAATTGGACTGCCAGGTGGATGCCATCTTGGCCCGCGCCCAATTGATCAGCATATTAAAGGTTTTGAAGCTTTAGGGGCGACTGTTTCCAATGAACACGGAGCTATTTACTTACGTACAGAAGAATTAGTAGGCTCTAAAATCTATTTAGACGTTGTAAGTGTTGGAGCAACGATTAATATTATGCTTGCTGCAGTACTTGCAAAAGGAAGAACGATTATTGAAAATGCGGCAAAAGAACCTGAAATCATTGATGTAGCAACTTTACTGTCAAATATGGGAGCAAACATTAAAGGTGCCGGTACGAATGTTATCCGTATTGATGGAGTGAAGGAATTGCATGGTACGAAGCATACAATTATTCCAGACCGTATTGAAGCAGGGACATTTATGATTATGGCAGCAGTTGCAGGTGACGGCGTTACGATCGATAATGTCATCCCATTCCACGTAGAAGCATTAACGGCTAAACTTCGAGAAATGGGTATAAAAGTAGAGGAATACGAGGAGAAGATTTACATTCCCAGACCGGCCAACTTACAGGCTGTGGATGTGAAAACACTTGTTTATCCTGGTTTTCCAACCGATTTACAACAACCGTTTTCCGTATTAATGACACAAGCTACTGGCACATCAGTTATAACGGACAGTATTTATTCGGCACGTTTTAAACAAATCGATGAACTTCGCCGGATGAATGCAATTGGTCGTGTTGATGGTAGAACGGCCATTATAACGGGACCTGTGAAGCTTGAAGCGGCTATGGTACGTGCTAGTGATTTGCGAGCTGGTGCGGCACTTGTTATTGCAGGACTCTTAGCAGAGGGAGAAACAGAAATTCAAGATATTTTCCATATTGAACGCGGATATAGCTGTATTATCGAAAAACTGCAAGGGCTCGGTGCAGACATTCGCCGAGTAACAATTAAAGAAGTGGAAATAAACAACGAGTGAACCTGCCTCTAAGCTAGAACATAGGTGCTTCCGTTTTTCTTATAAAATATGCTACAATGAGACAGGAAGAAACTTAAGGTCGAATTTTATTTACCGTAAAACGGGAGGCATATAATAGATGGAACGTAGTTTATCGATGGAACTAGTCCGTGTAACTGAAGCAGCCGCAATCGCATCAGCACGCTGGATGGGACGAGGACTAAAAAATGAAGCAGACGACGCAGCAACTACTGCAATGCGCACAGTATTTGACACAATCCCAATGGAAGGTGTCGTGGTAATTGGGGAAGGGGAAATGGACGAAGCACCGATGTTATATATCGGAGAAAAGCTTGGTCTTGGAACTGGAGGTCCTCAAGTAGACGTAGCAGTAGATCCTTTAGAAGGCACGAATATTGTAGCTTCTGGTGGCTGGAATGCACTAGCAGTACTTGCAATTGCAGATCGCGGAAATCTACTTCATGCTCCAGATATGTATATGGACAAACTAGCTGTAGGTCCAGAAGCTGTAGGCCAAGTAGATATTAATGCACCAGTAATTGATAACTTAAGAGCAGTAGCACGTGCAAAAAACAAAGATATCCAAGATGTAGTGGCTACGATTTTAGGTCGTCCACGTCATCAAAAAATTATCGATGAAATTAGAGCTGCCGGTGCACGCATTAAGTTGATCACAGATGGTGATGTAGCAGGAGCTATTAATACAGCATTTGATGACACAGGTGTTGATATTTTATTCGGCATGGGTGGAGCTCCAGAGGGTGTAATCTCTGCTGTTGGATTAAAATGTTTAGGCGGGGAAATTCAAGGGAAACTTATACCGCAAGATGAAGCAGAACTTGAACGTTGTATTAAAATGGGTCTTGACGTAAACAAAATATTACGTATGGAAGACTTAGTAAAAGGCGACGATGCAATTTTTGCAGCAACAGGAGTAACAGATGGAGAACTTCTTCGTGGTGTACAATTTAAAGGAGCTTTTGGTTCGACACATTCAATCGTAATGCGTGCAAAATCAGGTACCATTCGTTTTGTAGAAGGACGCCATAGCTTAAACAAAAAACCGAATTTAGTTCTATAAGTGAAACTTCTCTTTAGTATACCCGGTCAATTTGCACCGGGTATCCTCATAATAAAGTGAAACTTCCATTAGTGGGGGTTTTCTTTACCCCCCACTAATGGTTAGTTGAACCAATCGGGGATTTACAGGCTGTCTCCTCCTCCTTGACTTTCTCTTACAAAAGTTGAAAAGGGGGAATTACAGCGTGTTAAACCGGGAAAAACTTCATACCTATTAAATCCGAAAAAAGACTTCACAATAAAATATTATAAAGAGTGGTGCGTTGCCGATGACACAAACGACGATAAATGAATTAGAAAACATGACGCTAAAGGAACTCTATACACTTGCGCGTAAATACAAAATTGCTGCTTATAGTAAACTAACAAAAAAAGAACTGATTTTTGCTATATTAAAGTCTCGTGCTGAACAAGAAGGCTTCTTCTTTATGGAAGGCGTTTTAGAAATTATTCAGCAAGAAGGTTTTGGATTCTTACGTCCGATTAACTATTCTCCTAGTTCTGAGGATATTTATATTTCAGCTTCTCAAATTAGAAGATTTGATTTACGAAACGGAGATAAAGTAACCGGAAAAGTACGACCTCCAAAAGAAAGCGAGCGTTACTACGGGCTTCTACATGTTGAACTTGTAAATGGAGAAGATCCAGAAATTGCAAAAGAACGTGTGCATTTCCCGGGACTTACTGCATTATATCCAGACCGTCATATTAAGCTGGAAACAGGACCAGATAAATTATCAACTAGAATAATGGATTTAGTAGCGCCAGTTGGATATGGTCAACGTGGATTAATCGTTGCTCCTCCAAAAGCAGGTAAAACATTATTAATTAAAGAAATTGCTAATGCCATCACGACGAATCACCCAAATGCAGAACTTATTGTGCTATTAATAGATGAGCGTCCAGAGGAAGTAACAGATATCGAGCGCTCCGTAAAAGCAGATGTTGTGAGTTCTACATTTGATGAAGTGCCAGAAAACCACGTAAAAGTGGCAGAGCTAGTGTTAGAAAGAGCGATGCGCTTAGTCGAACATAAGCGTGATGTAATCATTTTAATGGATTCGATTACAAGACTTGCTCGTGCATATAACTTAGTCATCCCACCAAGTGGACGCACATTATCTGGTGGTATTGACCCTGCAGCATTCCACCGTCCAAAACGATTTTTTGGAGCAGCGCGTAATATTGAAGAAGGCGGCAGCTTAACGATTCTTGCGACAGCTTTAGTTGATACAGGTTCACGTATGGATGAAGTAATCTATGAGGAATTTAAAGGTACAGGTAACTTAGAACTTCACTTAGATAGAAGCCTTGCAGAACGCCGAATTTTCCCAGCTATCGATATTCGTAGATCTGGAACAAGAAAAGAGGAGCTACTTATTCCAAAAGATCAACTGGACAAACTTTGGGCAATCCGCAAAACATTTTCCGATTCATCTGATTTTGCAGAACGTTTCTTGAAAAAGCTACGTCAAACCAAAACAAACGAAGCATTTTTCGAACAACTCACAGAAGAGATGAAAGCACATCGAAGCGGCAAAGTAACGCTTTAAAATATTTTCTCATTATGTTTTATTTGTGATTTTTGATTGTAGTGGAAAGCGTCCGCCTGCAAGGGAAATCATTAGCACAGTTTAACTGGATAAAATAAAATAGTTGCAAGTGAATGAGAAAGATGATACTATATTTAACGTAACATCACATATTTCTGCTACATATGCGATTGACATCAATCGGATCGTGTAAGGTATCAGTTTCATAACCAACTCTGTTCCAGATGGTTCAGGGCGAGAGGAGAGATAGAGATGAAAGCAGGAATTCATCCAGATTACAAAGAAGCAACAGTATCATGTTCATGTGGTAACACATTCACAACAGGTTCTGTAAAATCAGACATTAAAGTCGAGTTCTGTAACGAATGTCACCCATTCTATACTGGACGTCAAAAATTCGCAGCAGCGGATGGCCGTGTTGATCGCTTCAACAAAAAATACGGTATCAAAGAAGAAGTTCAAAACTAAGTACCAAATACCTGCAAAACACAATGTGTTTTGCGGGTATTTTTGTGTGATACATATCCTCATATGACTATTTTCTAGTATAACGCGGAAGTGAAAAATGAAAATATTTTTTTAAATCTGGATGTACGGTAGCGTATGTTATAAATAGATAGGGAAAAAACCATAGACCATCTATAGTGAATTCGAAGTGTTTGGAAATAGATTTTCCTTAAGCACATTTTCATAATAAATAAAAGACAAGATTTTTAATTTGTTTTTCGGTATGATGAGTAAAGACTGTTTGAAAGGGAGTATTTAAATGTTTATTACATCCCAAATGGGCTGGATAGAAGTAATATGTGGCAGTATGTTTTCTGGTAAATCAGAAGAGCTAATTCGTCGTATTAGACGTGTACAATTTGCAAAACAGAAAATTGTTGTGTTTAAGCCGATGATTGATAATAGGTACAGTGAAGAGGCGGTCGTGAGCCATGATGGAACGTCGACAATTGCCATACCGATTCAACAAGCGGTGGAAATATGGGAACATATTACAGAAGAAATCGACGTAATAGCGGTAGATGAAACGCAATTTTTCGATGAAGGAATAGTGGATGTTGTCTCAAAACTTGCAGATCACGGCTATCGTGTAATTGTAGCAGGTCTTGATCAAGATTTTCGTGGCAAGCCATTTGGACCTATTCCTGCCATCCTGTGTATGGCCGAGCAAGTAACGAAACTCCACGCAGTTTGTGCAGTTTGTGGTTCTGAGGCAAGTAGAACTCAAAGGCTTATTAATGGACAACCTGCTGGTGCTGATGATCCGATCATTTTAGTTGGAGCATCTGAAGCATACGAACCTAGATGCCGTCACCACCATGAAGTACCTGTAGGAACCACAACTTTACAGCAATAACATTCCAAAAGAGTAGCTAACGCTAAAGCTGCTCTTTTTTTATTACAGTTTTGTACTGGTGCCTGGGGCACCAGTAACAAAACTGTAATAAATCTATGATAGAAAAAGTAGCGGGAATGATGTTTTTTCTTTATAATAGGAATGATATAGACTTAAACGAACGAGGTGAGGTCGATGTTTGATCGATTACAATCGGTGGAAGATCGTTATGATAAATTAAATGAATTACTCAGTGACCCGGATGTTGTCAATGACACGAGTAAGTTGAGACAATATTCGAAGGAACAGTCTGATCTTCAAGATACAGTTGATGCATATCGAGAATACAAAGAAGTAAAAAGCCAGCTTCGAGATGCGAAGCTTATGCTAGAAGATAAGCTAGATGCGGATATGAAAGAAATGGTAAAAGAAGAAATGAATGAGCTAGAATCACAAATCGAAGAACTAGAAGAGCGACTCCGTGTTTTATTGATCCCGAAAGATCCAAATGATGACAAAAACGTTATTATGGAAATTCGTGGAGCTGCAGGTGGAGACGAGGCTGCGTTATTCGCAGGAAACTTATTCCGTATGTACAGTCGTTATGCCGAATCCCAACACTGGAAAATCGATGTCATGGATTCTTCTCCAACGGGACTTGGCGGTTTTAAAGAAATTATTTTCATGATAAATGGAAACAATGCCTATTCGAAGATGAAATACGAAAATGGAGCGCATCGTGTTCAACGTGTCCCAGAAACAGAATCTGGCGGTCGTATTCACACGTCCACAGCAACAGTCGCTGTACTTCCGGAAGTAGAGGAAGTAGACGTGGATATCCATGAAAAAGATATCCGTGTTGATACATTTGCATCATCTGGTGCCGGTGGACAATCGGTTAATACAACGATGTCTGCTGTTCGTATGACCCATTTACCAACTGGAATCACGGTATCAATGCAAGATGAAAAATCGCAAATCAAAAACAGAGAAAAAGCGATGAAAATACTTCGTGCACGCGTTGCAGATAAATTTTTACAAGAAGCGCAAGCAGAATATGATGCGGTTCGAAAATCAGCGGTAGGTACTGGTGACAGATCGGAACGCATTCGCACATACAATTATCCGCAAAACCGTGTGACGGATCATCGTATTGGATTAACAATTCAAAAACTAGACCAAATTTTAGAAGGTAAAATGGACGAAATTGTTAATGCGTTAATCGTAGAAGACCAAGCGGAAAAATTAGAAAGAATGAATGATACGAATGTGTAACACAAATTATGAGGCCCTCACCCGGGCTTCTTCTTTTTTAGAAGCAAATAACCGGGAACAAGGAGTCGCTCGTTTTTTATTGCAACATGTCCTAGGAAAAAGTTATTCACAGTTAATGCAAGACTTATATGAAAACATATCCACAGAAGATTTTCACACATTTTGGGCATACGTGGAAGAAAGTGCAAAAGGGCAACCATTTCAATATATTATCGGGCAAGAAACGTTTTATGATCGAAACTTTTTAGTAAACGAACATGTATTAATACCTCGACCTGAAACAGAAGAGCTAATAGAAGAAGTAATAAAACGAATGAAAAAACTATTTGGTGCACAATTTGCACCGAAAGTAGCGGATATTGGAACTGGTAGCGGCGCAATTGCTATCACGATCAAAAAAGAAATGCCAGATGCAAAAGTTACTGCAACGGATATTTCGCCCCAAGCATTGGAAGTAGCCACGCAAAATGCACAAAGGTTAGAAGCAAATATTATATTCAAACAAGGGGACTTACTTGCCCCTATTGCAAATGAAAAATGGGATATCATCTTATCGAATCCACCTTATATAGCAAATGAAGAAGCGGAAGTCATGTCCGATACAGTACTAAATTATGAACCACATCTTGCTTTATTTGCCGAAGAAAATGGCTTGCAATTGTACCGAAAAATGACGGAACAGCTTCCGCAACTAATGAATATTCCCAGTTTCATAGGTTTTGAGATAGGATATGCTCAAGGTCCTGCGGTTCAAAAAATGCTTCAAACCGCATTTCCGGAAGCGCGAGTAGAAATTATAAAAGATATTAATCAAAAAAATAGATTTGTTTTTTGCACAATCGATGTATAAGTTATGAATCTACTGGTAACAATGTTCCTAAGGGAGGAATGTTACATGTTACCAGATTACGAGATAAAAAAAGCACCGCGACTTAGCGGGCAAATAGATGCAGTTATTTTCTTTATATGGATGTTGTTACTCATCCAATTTTGTTTGTTTTTTCTTTTCCAACCAGGAGAAGAAGCGGAAGGTATGCGTTTTCGATTAATCGCCAATAGTAATACAGTTCAAGATCAACACATAAAAGAAGAAGTAAAAAGTGCAATTGAACCAATTTTAATGAACTATACACAAAACCAGCAACAAACATATAGCGAATTAGAACAAGTTGTGGATAAGTTATCAGAAAAGTTAAACGAAGAGATTCATATATCCACAGGCATGGCACTATTTCCGCCGAAAGTATGGAATAACGGGATAACTTCCCAAACAAATGTCGAATCGATTGTCATCTCGATTGGGCAAGGACGTGGAGATAACTGGTGGTGCTCACTATTTCCTAAGGTTTGTTACAAAGAAGATGTAGAAAAAGAAGAAAAGCCTAAGTTCTGGGTGTGGGAATGGCTAAAAAAGAAATTTTCCACATAACTATCCACAAAATTCAGAAAGTTATCAACAATATGTGGACAACTTAGGAAGAAAGGAGAAAATACGACATGAAAACAGAAATTGCGAGTGTGGATAACTTGTTGAAAAAAGAATTTAGTTATACACAGGCTGTGGATTTATTAAAATCAGGAGAAACGGTTGCTTTTCCGACTGAAACGGTATACGGATTAGGTGCAATTGCAACAAGTGAATCTGCTGTTTCTAAAATCTTCGCAGCAAAAGGCAGACCGCAAGATAACCCACTCATTGTGCATATTGGATCAAAAGAAGAGTTAGATGCATTTACACAAAATGTTCCGAATTTAGCTAAAACATGTATGGACATTTTTTGGCCGGGAGCACTTACACTTGTATTACCGATTAAAACTAATTCGCTTGCTAAAAATGTAACAGCTGGTTTAAATACAGTCGGCGTTCGTATGCCGGATCATCCCGTAGCACTTGAATTATTAAGACGGTTAAAACAACCGGTTGCCGCTCCAAGTGCCAATAAAAGCGGAAAACCAAGTCCGACAAAAGCGATGCATGTGTATCACGACTTAAACGGGAAAATCCCCCTAATCTTAGATGGCGGAGCAACAGGAATTGGATTAGAGTCAACCGTTTTAGATTTTACGGCAGAAGTGCCAACGATATTACGCCCAGGTGGAGTAACGAAAGAAATGCTCGAAAAAGTAATCGGACAAGTAAACGTGTCTCAACTTACAGATGCAGTAGAAGCACCCCGCGCACCAGGTATGAAATACGCCCATTATGCACCTGATGCTCCTGTCTATTTAATCGAAGCATCTACCGGGAAAGTCGAGCAAGCTATTGAACAAATACATAATGATCAGAAGAAAGTAGCGCTAATCGCCACAGATAGTTTTCAGCTAACAAAAGCGGACTACTATTTTTCATTAGGACAAGAACACCAACTAGAAGACGCTGCCCACTTACTTTATCAAGCACTTAGAAGCTGTGATGAAACAGACGCAAACATAATATTAGTCCCTATATTTTCAAAGCAAGGTGTCGGAACAGCTATTATGAATAGACTTGAGAAAGCATCTAATGGGAAATGGTTTGAAAGTTAACTACTGTAATAACGTACTAGGTACTTTATGTATAGGTGCTTTTGGAGAGCTTTGAAAGGAACGAGTTCTACACCATTACCGGGATTTCTTGATGTGTAGGGATGCGACAAAGTCGCATCCCTACACATCTTTTTCGGTAATCGTGTGGTGATCATTCGTCCGTCGCTCTCCAAAAAATCAAACGGTAATGGTATAGCAATAAGTCTGTCCAAGACCTCCGAAAAAGATACGAAGCAGATTTTGTTGTTAGAGAGTGCTTGCTCTTTTGTTAGCAGAGTGTATTCTCTTCCATTCTTTTGCATACATTTAATTATGCAAACGGACGGGGGAGATTTTTTTGTGGCGTGAAATAATGGCAGGTGCACTTATGTCAGTAGATGTACTCATTTTGTTTTCGCTCGTTCTATACCGAAAGCAAATTTTCACATTAGCAGCGTGGGTAGCTTCTTTACATATGCTATTTCCGTTAATCGGTTATTATGCGGGAACGATAGTACAAAACTATTTGCAATATGCAAGCCCTTATTTATCTGGATTTTTGCTGATGCTTGTTGGATTACAAATGGTTTTAGCAAGGTCCCCTAAACAGGTGCCATTGCTATCACCTTATCTACTAGCTATTGTGGCGAGCATCGATACCTTTTCAGTAAGTATTTCATTTGGTATGCTTAAAGCAGAAAAGTTTCTATTCATATTAAGTTCAGGTATATTTTCTTATTTGGCTGTATTTATTGCACAGAAAGTCATTTTTAAACATACTTTTTTAAATCGAGGGCTTATTATGAAGTTGGCAGGAGTAGCTATTTTAGTATTAGGAATTATAATTTTACGAAATATTTAACAATTTATAAAAATGTTTGTAGCTAAATAATATATACTAGAGATGAGGAAATATAACGATGAATATTTTGTTTGTTTGTACGGGAAATACTTGTAGAAGTCCAATGGCAGAGGCGATATTAAAGGCCCGAAATGTAGAAAATCTAAACGTCCGTTCCGCAGGTATTTATGCGATGGATGGAGGAGAAATGTCGCGTAATGGGCAAATGATCTTAGATAAAGAAAATATATCCTTTACTCATAAATCAGCTGCGATGAATGAATTATTGATCGACTGGGCAGATCTCGTGCTTACCATGACAGCATCACATAAACAAGCAATTATTTTTGCGTTTCCACAAGCTATATCCAAAGTATATATGTATAAAGAATTTGTGACACCTGAACATGTACAAGATGTATCTGATCCCTATGGAGGCGATTTACATACATATGAGCGCACGTTCCATGAACTACATACACTTACAGATGAACTAGTGAAAAAACTCCAGGGGGATTAGGATGACAACAGAAAAGAAGCGGTACTCATTTGGAATTCAAAAAAAGATTGTTTTATTTGTTACGATTTTAGCAGTTGTAACTTATACAACAAGTGCGGTGTTCATCAATTTTATACAACCGCTAATAGTTGAAGATGCAACAAAATCGCTTAGCTTCGAAATCGGCATGTATGCACTAGGCGTTATCTGGTCCGGGATACTTGCATACTTTTTCAGTGGACTCATTATTAAGCCATTATTTAATTTGGAAAAAGTAGCGACCCTTGCCTCGGAAGGTAAAATCGGTGTAGATGTGGAAGTCCCTCAATCAAAAGATGAAATACAGTCTGTTTCGATCGCTTTTCAATCGATGCTTGTCAATTTAAGAGAAATGGTTCAAAGCATTGAAGATAACTTTGAAAAAACAAATAATACGGTGCAACAATTATCACAACAATCTTCTGATGCTTCTGAGCAGGCAGAAGCGATTGCCCAAACGATTGCCCAAATTTCTGAAGGGGCTGAACATTCTGCAGTTGCAGTTCAAGAAACGGTGGAATCTGTGGAAGATGTTCGAGTACTAGCTTCCCAAGTAAATATGCGCGCCGAAAAATCAAACGTACAATCTGGAGAAATGATCCGTGGTTTAGCGCAAACTACCAAAGTCATTCAATCGCTTGTAAATGGTATACAACAAGTTGCTTCTGGAAGTGAAGCGGCTTTAGTGAATGTAAAACAGCTAGAAGTAAACGCAGGGAAAGTGGAAAATATTATTCAATTAGTAGGCGATATCGCAGCCCAAACGAATTTACTCGCATTAAATGCATCCATAGAAGCTGCTCGTGCTGGGGAACACGGAAAAGGTTTTGCAGTCGTAGCGGAAGAAGTGCGTAAACTAGCAGATGAAAGTGGCAAAGCGGTGCAAGGAATTTCTGAACTAATCATCGCTATTCAAACAGATGTCCAAACGGTTGTCCATCAAATGACCAACCAAGTAAATTTCGCAGTAGGAGAAGCAAAACGTGTTTCCGAAACGAATGAGGCTGTAGAAGGAATGTCCCATAAAATCCATGAGATGGCGGAATCTGTTATAGAAATTTCTTCATTGGTGGAAAATCAATTAACCAATATCGAGAACACTGCACGTCAATCACAAGAAGTAGCTGCGATTGCGGAAGAAACGTCTGCAGGAGCAGAAGAAGTGAGAAGTGCAACAGATGAACAAGCACGATCAATTGAACAAATTGATCGCTTATCGTTCGGATTAAAGCAACAATCGGAAGAGTTATTTAAAGTTATTTCGCAGTTTGACAGAAATTCGTCAAAATAGATCTTATAAATACAATTCACTTCAAGTGAATTGTATTTTTTTTTGCGGATAAATGGTATGATGAATGGGAGTACTAAAACAGAAAAGAGGGAACAAATTGAAAATTGCAATTTCTTCTGATCACGGCGGAAATAATCTTCGCAAGGAAATTATACAACAATTAGAAGAGCTCGGACTTTCTTATGAAGATTTTGGTCCTACGAGTGACGATTCTGTTGACTATCCTGACTATGCAATGCCAGTAACAGAAGGTGTTGTAAGTGGGAAGTTTGATCGTGGTATTTTAATTTGCGGTACAGGCATTGGTATGTCGATTGCGGCAAACAAAGTAAAAGGGATTAGATGTGCATTAGTGCATGATGTATTTTCGGCAAAAGCAACTAGATGCCATAATGACTCGAACGTCCTTGCAATGGGAGAACGAGTAATAGGTCCAGGTCTTGCAAGAGAAATCGTTGTAACATGGCTTGCACAAGATTTCGAAGGCGGTCGCCACACGCGCCGTATCGAAAAAATTTCTGCATTAGAAAATTGAGCGTAAAAGGGGATTTTCAGATGGAAGCACAACATTTGTGGAAAGAACAAATCGAACAGCTTCTCCTGGAAGTGGAGCAGCAAATCGACTTACACGAAGACGATCTTTTTGTCATCGGCTGTTCAACCTCAGAAATTATAAATGAAAAAATTGGTACTGCAGGCGGTTTAGAAGTGGCAGGGGTTTTATTTGGTCCACTAAAAGCATTTGCTATGCGCAACAAAGTGCATTTAGCTTTTCAAGGATGCGAGCATATTAACCGCGCGCTTACGATGGAAAGAAAAACGCAAAAGCTGTATCGATACCCGGAAGTTTCGGTTATTCCAGTTGTTCGCGCAGGTGGCTCCATGTCAGCCTATGCGTACACACAATTCCAAGACCCAGTCGTAGTCGAGCATGTGAAGGCGCATGCCGGCATTGATATAGGACAAACCCTTATTGGTATGCAGTTACAACCTGTAGCTGTTCCAATTCGCGTGTCCACAAAACAAATTGGGGGAGCAGTCGTGACGATTGCCAAAACACGTCCGAAACTAATTGGTGGAGAACGTGCATTTTACGGATGATATCAGAGGAGGAAATGAGAAGTGGAGAAAATTTTAGCACAAGATTCAGCAGTATACGAGGCTATGCTGGCAGAGAAAAAGCGTCAACAAGCAAATATCGAGTTAATCGCATCTGAAAACTTTGTATCCGAAGCAGTAATGGAAGCACAAGGTTCAGTGCTTACCAATAAATATGCAGAAGGCTACCCAGGCAAACGCTACTATGGTGGTTGTGAGCATGTAGATGTTGTAGAAAATATTGCTCGTGACCGTCTGAAAGAAATTTTCGGAGCAGAACATGCAAACGTACAACCCCACTCTGGATCACAAGCGAATATGGCAGTTTACATGACGGCTTTACAACCAGGTGACACAATTTTAGGGATGAACTTATCACATGGTGGGCATTTAACGCATGGTTCCCCTGTAAACTTTAGTGGAATCCAATATAATTTTATTGAGTACGGTGTGAGTAAAGAAACAGAACTGATCGACTATGAAGAAGTTCGTGCCATTGCATTAGAACATAAACCGAAAATGATTGTTGCTGGAGCTAGTGCATACTCACGCGTTATCGACTTCGCTAAATTCCGTGAAATCGCAGACGAAATTGGAGCTTACCTATTTGTGGATATGGCACATATTGCAGGTTTAGTTGCTGCGGGACTTCATCCAAATCCAGTACCACATGCACATTTCGTTACATCAACGACACATAAAACATTACGTGGACCACGTGGTGGATTAATCCTTACAACAGAAGAATTTGCAAAGAAAATTGATAAAACAATTTTCCCTGGAATCCAAGGCGGTCCATTAATGCATGTTATTGCTGCAAAAGCAGTTGCATTTGGTGAAGCACAACAACCAGAATTCAAAGATTACCAAGCGCAAGTGATTGCAAATGCGAAAGTCCTAGCTGATAGTTTAGTAGCAGAAGGTCTTCGTATCGTATCTGGTGGTACAGACAACCATGTAATGCTTGTAGACGTATCAGCAATTGACCTAACAGGTAAAGTGGCAGAACATGTGTTAGACGAAGTTGGAATTACAGTGAATAAAAATACAATTCCATACGAAACACTAAGTCCATTTATCACTTCAGGCGTTCGACTAGGAACACCAGCGGTAACTTCTCGTGGATTTAAAGAAGAAGAAATGAAAGAAATTGCTTCTATCATCGCAAAACTTTTGAAAAATCACGAAGACGCGGATGTCATTCAAGAAGCAAAAGAACGCGTTGCAGCATTAACTAATAAACTTCCTTTGTATAATTAATATGAAAATTTGAAAATAAGCTACCTTTTATAATAGAGAGGTAGCTTATTTTTTGTGTATTGGTAAACTATAAAATTCAAAATATAAGGATAACCTTTTTCAAGTGAAAAAATGCGGCATTCTTTATATTGAATGTGATATAGGGATGGGGAAGGATGTCAATTTATTTTTGTGCAACATATTAAGTGGTGCGCGCTACATTATGGTCTAATTGCGCAATGTTTATAAAAAAATGGTCACAGTCAAGGTCGTTTCATCACGAGTCAACTTGCTATTATGAGAAAATGGTTGCTTTCACCGGCAATTTGGTTGCTTTCATGCTGTTTTGATTGCTTTCGGACTAGAATTGGTTGCTTTCAATGATCGGTTGGTTGCCCTAAGCCATTTACTGGGTACGCGCAATTAAAAAATGGTTAAAATATCCATTTCCCGGCGGGTCCGCTCGGAGAAACAAGCAATTACCATTGAATTTCCCAACAGAGTGCAGAAATCCCAGCGGACCCTAATCGAGCTATGCAATCTCCGTTCATCGGTCAAAAATCATATTTTTACAAACCCATGGCGCCCCTGAAATAGACGCAATATTAAAACATGCTATTAGTAGTATGTTACCTGCATTATTTGTTATAATTAATAGAATTTCAAATAAAACCACGAAGGAGACAAAAATATGCCGAAAGTATTCGTATTTGATCATCCACTTATTCAACACAAACTCACATATATCCGCAACATTGAAACGGGAACAAAAGAATTCCGTGAACTTGTGGATGAAGTGGCTACACTAATGGCCTTTGAAATCACACGTGATCTTCCATTAGAAGAAACAGAAGTGGAAACACCGGTACAAAAAACAAAATCAAAAGTGTTAGCTGGTAAGAAAATTGGAATCGTTCCAATACTACGTGCTGGAATTGGAATGGTTGACGGTATTTTAAAATTAATTCCTGCTGCAAAAGTTGGACATGTTGGACTATACAGAGATCCAAAAACACTACAACCCGTAGAATATTACGTGAAGCTTCCAGCAGATGTGGCAGAACGCGATTTCATTTTAGTAGATCCTATGCTTGCAACTGGTGGATCTGCAATAGAGGCAGTTAACTCCCTTAAAACCCGTGGTGCAACTAGCATTAAGTTTATGTGTTTAATTGCAGCTCCAGAAGGAGTAGAAGCGTTGCAAAATGCTCATCCGGATGTGGATATTTATATCGCTGCACTTGATGAAAAATTAAACGATCATGGTTATATCGTTCCAGGGCTAGGTGACGCGGGTGACCGTTTATTTGGTACGAAGTAATAACCTTCCCTTCCTTAAGGGGAACCATAGACACAAAAATAAACATTTGGCAAGCAAATAATAGACTCATTTTTCTTAAATTTGACAATACCATGTCGAAGTAAATCTAATTGTGAAGTTTCTCACATTTAGCAATTGACATCAATTTGCCCCTATTGTATGCTTACAAAGGGTAACAATGATAGGGGTTTCATGCTCGGAACGCCTGTCGTATCAACTTTCTACTAGATTCACAGTTTTTACTTTATCAAGAAAAACGTGGGGATTCTTTTTATGCGTCAGACAAGACGTCCGTTACAAGGGATAGCATTATATTCTGCGATTCTCTCACAGCTTGTAGGTTCTATATTAATAGGAATATTCACAGGAATGTGGATAGATAAAACATATGGAACCACTCCAGTTTTTTTAGTAATTTGCTTACTACTCGGTCTTATGACTGGTATATTAGCGCTTATTACTACCATTCGAAAATATGATTCAGGAGACTAAAGAACAATGCTAGAAATGCAACGTATTTTTACGAAGCAGAAGAAATACATATTTTTTTTGCTCGCAGTATATGCGCTAGGTTGGGGACTCACCCCATATTCGACAATATTTGCAGGCTTAGCACTAGGTTCATTATTTGGTCTGTATAATTTCTGGATTCTAGTACGTAGAATGGAGAAATTTGATCGTGTGTTATCTGGTGAAAAAGGACGAGCAGGTTTAGGTACTGTATTCCGCTTTGCATCTGGTATTGCAGCCGTTGCAATTGCACTTGCCCTTCCAGAGTATATTCATCTTATTAGCACTGTGATTGGTTTAATGATTCCCTATGTTCTACTTCTTGTAGAACGTATTATGTTTCATGCAAGAAATCAGTAATGAGTATGTGAAAGAGAGGTGAATGAATCGTGGAACATAAAAATCCAGAATTTGTGTTTCTAGGGATGCACGGTAACTGGTCCAACATTTTAATGCTAGCAGTTACTACACTCATCGTATTTTTGATCGCATACATTGCGACAAGAAACTTGAAACTGAAGCCAACTGGTATGCAAAACTTCATGGAGTGGATTATGGACTTCGTCAAAGGCATTATCAAAAGTAACTTCGACTGGCAAACTGGTGGACGATTCCATATTCTTGGAATTACATTAATCATGTTTATCGCTGTAGCGAACGTACTAGGACTTCCGTTTTCTATTTCGTATGACGGAGTACTTTGGTGGAAATCTCCAACAGCAGATCCAACAGTAACAATGACACTTGCAGTAATGATTCTTCTATTAACGCACTACTATGGTATTAAAATGAAGGGATTATCGGAATACGGAAAAGACTTCTTAAAACCGCTTCCATTCCTATTACCTTTAAAAATTATTGAAGAATTCGCAAATACGTTGACACTCGGTCTTCGTCTTTACGGAAACATCTATGCAGGAGAAGTTCTATTAGGACTACTTGCAGGTTTAGCAACAACTGGTATTTTCGGCTTTGTTGGAGCAATTATTCCAGCAATGGCATGGCAAGGTTTCTCCCTATTTATCGGTGGAATCCAAGCGTTCATTTTCGTTATGTTAACGATGGTTTATATGTCGCACAAAGTGTCGACAGACCATTAATATAACTGCTTAAATTTAAGCAGAAATTATTTAAAACAAAACAACATTCCAAGGAGGAAATTAAACAATGGTAGGTTCAGTTGGTCTTTTAGCAGCAGCTATAGCAATCGGTTTAGGTGCACTTGGTGCAGGTATTGGTAACGGATTAATCGTTTCAAAAACAGTAGAAGGTATCGCTCGTCAACCAGAAGCACGTGGAGCTTTACAAACAGTTATGTTCATCGGGGTAGCATTAGTTGAGGCGATTCCAATTATCGCAGCAGTTATCGCATTCATCGTATTAAACAAATAATAAACATAGACAAGTATATAATGGCGGAAACTTATCCGCCATTCTCTTTATGAATTAGAAAACAATGATGAAATATTTACATTATAAAAGCAAGATCTCTTAATAGCGTTTGAAAGGAGTGAAACAATCGTGTCTTTTGATTACCTTATCCTTGGTGCTGGTGGTGCCGGGTTAAACATTTGGGATATCATCGCTACACTATTCTTCTTCTTATTACTTATGGCTCTTTTGAAGAAAGTAGCATGGGGTCCACTTATGGGGATTATGACTCAACGTGAAGAGTTGATCGCAAGTGAAATCGAAGCAGCTGAAAATAGCCGCGGGGAATCACAGCGTCTACTCGAAGAACAACGTGACTTACTTAAGGAAGCACGTACGGAAGCATTAGCGATTGTCGAAAATGCGAAGAAACAAGGAGAAGCATCTCGTGAAGAAATTATTACGACTGCTCGTTCTGAAGCTGCGCGTTTGAAAGAATCTGCTATCCGTGAAATCGATACAGAAAAAGAAAGAKCGATTGCAGCAGTACGACAAGAAGTAGTTTCACTTTCTGTACTTGCAGCGTCGAAAGTTCTTGAAAAAGAAGTTTCGGAAGAAGATAATCGTGCGCTAATCGAGGCAACGATTGCGAAGGCAGGCGAAGCTAATTGAGTAATTCAACTGCTGCGAAAAGATACGCAATCGCTTTATTCGAACTAGCACAACAAAAAAACGAACTTCCATCTGTAGAAAATGATTTACGTGAACTGAAACTTGTTTGGAACGGCAACAAAGATGTGAAGACATTATTCACTTCCCCGAAGCTGTCACTAGATAAGAAAAAATCGTTAATACGTGACATTTTCAAAGATGCTAATCCAATCGTCATCAACACGCTTCTAGTGCTAATTGATAAGAAAAGATTAGGCGAAGTATCAGACATTATTACTGAATTTATGGCACTTTCGAATGCAGCACAAGGTATTGCAGACGCGAAAGTATATACAACTCGTGAGTTAACAGAAGAAGAACGTGTAAACGTTTCAAGTGTGTTCGCGAAAAATGTTGGAAAACATTCTTTACGTATTCAAAACATTGTAGATCCATCTATCATTGGTGGAATGCGTGTTCAAATCGGAAACCGCATTTACGATAGCAGTCTTAGCACGAAGCTAGATCGTTTAAAACGTAATTTGATCGGTTAATATTATGAATTTTGAGAGGTGACATACATGAGCATCAAAGCTGAAGAAATCAGTGTCTTGATTAAACAGCAGATTGAGAACTATGAATCTGAGATGAAAGTTAGCGATGTAGGTACAGTTATCAAAATTGGTGACGGTATCGCCCTTGCTCATGGCCTCGACAACGTCATGGCTGGAGAACTTTTAGAATTCTCAACTGGTGTATTAGGTATGGCACAAAACTTGGAAGCGAACAACGTTGGTATCGTTATCCTTGGACCATACACTGACATCAAAGAAGGCGATGAAGTACGTCGAACTGGCCGTATTATGGAAGTTCCTGTTGGGAAAGAATTGATTGGTCGTGTTGTAAATCCACTTGGCCAACCAGTAGATGGACTAGGTCCTATCGCAACTACAAGAACTCGTCCAATCGAAAGTCCTGCACAAGGGGTTATGGCACGTAAATCTGTTCATGAACCACTACAAACAGGTATTAAAGCGATTGATGCGCTTGTTCCAATCGGCCGTGGTCAACGTGAGTTAATCATCGGTGACCGTCAAACGGGTAAAACAACTGTAGCAATCGATACAATTCTTAACCAAGCAGACCAAAACATGATCTGTGTTTACGTTGCAATTGGTAAAAAAGAATCGACTGTACGTAACGTAGTAGAAACACTTCGTAAAAAAGGTGCACTAGAATACACAATCGTAGTTACTGCTTCTGCATCACAACCGGCTCCATTATTATACTTAGCACCTTATGCTGGTGTAACTATGGCAGAAGAGTTTATGTTCGAAGGCAAGCACGTTCTAATCGTTTATGATGATTTATCTAAACAAGCTGCTGCTTACCGTGAACTTTCATTACTTCTTCGTCGTCCTCCAGGTCGTGAAGCATATCCAGGGGATGTATTCTACTTACACAGCCGTCTACTTGAGCGTGCTGCGAAGTTAAATGAAACACTTGGTGCAGGTTCGATCACTGCATTACCGTTCGTTGAAACACAAGCGGGAGATATCTCTGCTTATATTCCAACAAACGTTATTTCGATTACAGATGGTCAAATCTTCTTACAATCTGACCTATTCTTCTCGGGCGTACGTCCAGCTATCAACGCTGGTTTATCCGTATCTCGTGTAGGTGGTTCAGCTCAAATTAAGGCAATGAAAAAAGTTGCGGGTACACTACGTCTAGACTTAGCTGCATACCGTGAACTAGAAGCATTCTCTCAATTTGGATCAGATCTTGACGCTGCAACTCAAGCAAAACTTAACCGTGGTATGCGTACAGTAGAAGTATTAAAACAAGACTTGAATAACCCGATTAAAGTGGAAAAACAAGTTATGATTTTATACGCTCTAACTCGTGGCCATTTAGATGATATTCCAGTAAAAGACGTTACTCGTTTTGAAGCGGAACTTAATAGCTGGTTAGATTCAAACCACACAAACGTTTTAGATCATATTCGTACGACTAAAGACCTTCCTTCAGATGAAGATATGTCAAATGCAATCAATGCATTTAAAAAGACTTTCGCTAAATCTGAGTAATTCTAAAGTCTAAGTGAAAAAAAACGATAAGGTGGTGAAATACCAGTGGCATCATTACGCGATATTAAAGGTAAAATTACGTCAACAAAGAAAACAAGTCAGATTACCAAAGCTATGCAAATGGTTTCAGCTTCTAAATTGAATCGTGCGGAGGAAAATGCGAAAGCATATGTTCCTTACATGACGAAAATTCAAGAAGTAGTAGGTGCAATTGCAACAGGAACAAGCGACGGAGCGCATCCAATGTTAACTTCTCGTCCTGTGAAAAAGACTGCATATCTTGTTATTACGGCGGATCGTGGCTTAGCTGGTGCGTATAATAGTAATATTATTCGTGCAGCATCTAATGCAATAGCGGAGCGACATTCCTCTAAAGATGAGTATGTAATCTTCGCAATTGGTCGTATGGGACGTGACTTCTTCGTGAAACGTGGTTCGAATGTAATCGGAGATGTAATAGGTTTACCAGATCAACCTGCTTTTTCTGATATTAAAGAAATAGCGCGCAGAGCTGTTGGTATGTTCACGGATGGTACATATGATGAACTTTATATGTACTATAACCACTTTGTCAGTGCCATCTCTAGTGAAGTTACAGAGAAAAAGGTACTGCCACTTACGGATCTTGCAGTAGAAACAGGCACAACAGCTTCTTATGAATTCGATCCTTCAGCTGAAGCGATTCTAGAAGTGTTACTTCCACAATATGCGGAAAGCCTAATTTTTGGTGCATTACTCGATGGTAAAGCAAGTGAACATGCTATGCGTATGTCCGCGATGAAATCTGCAACAGACAACGCAGCAGACTTAATTGGTAACTTAACATTAGTTTATAACCGAGCACGCCAAGCAGCAATTACGCAAGAAATTACGGAAATTGTCGGCGGTGCAGCGGCTCTTGAATAGTCAATGAAAGAAAAGTAAGACAGGAGGGAACAGTAGTGAACAAAGGACAAGTACTACAAGTAATGGGTCCAGTTGTTGACGTTAAGTTTGACAACGGACAATTACCAGCTATTTATAACGCTTTAACTGTAGCAATTGAACGTCCAAACGAAGCGCCTACTACGTTAACGTTAGAAGTAGCTTTACACTTAGGAGATGACGCAGTTCGTACTATTGCGATGGCATCTACTGACGGTCTTAAGCGCGGTACAGAAGTAATTGACGGTGGTGCAGCGATTTCTGTTCCTGTTGGTGATGTAACACTAGGACGTGTATTCAACGTATTAGGTGAAGTTATCGACTTAGGAGAAGAAATTTCAGTGAATGATCGTCGTGATCCAATTCACCGCTCAGCTCCAACATTTGAAAATCTTTCAACAGAAGTTGAAATTCTTGAAACAGGTATTAAAGTAGTTGACTTACTAGCTCCTTATATTAAAGGTGGTAAAATCGGTCTATTCGGTGGTGCCGGAGTAGGGAAAACAGTTCTTATCCAAGAATTGATCAACAACATCGCACAAGAACACGGTGGTATTTCGGTATTCGCTGGTGTTGGTGAGCGTACACGTGAAGGAAACGACTTATTCCATGAGATGAGCGATTCTGGCGTTATTAAGAAAACAGCAATGGTATTTGGTCAAATGAATGAGCCACCTGGTGCACGAATGCGTGTTGCCTTAACTGGTCTTACAATGGCTGAATATTTCCGTGATGAACAAGGTGCAGACGTACTATTATTCATCGACAACATTTTCCGTTTTACACAAGCTGGTTCGGAAGTATCTGCACTATTAGGTCGTATGCCTTCTGCTGCTGGTTACCAACCGACACTTGCAACGGAAATGGGTCAATTACAAGAGCGTATCACGTCTACTAATACTGGTTCGGTTACATCTATCCAAGCGATCTATGTACCAGCCGATGACTATACGGATCCAGCTCCAGCAACAACATTTGCTCACTTAGATGCAACAACAAACCTAGAGCGTAAATTATCTGAGATGGGTATTTACCCAGCGGTGGATCCTTTAGCTTCTTCTTCTCGTGCGCTTTCACCAGAAATCGTAGGACAAGAGCATTATGAAGTAGCACGTCAAGTGCAATATACTTTACAACGCTACAGAGAGCTTCAAGATATTATTGCAATCTTAGGTATGGATGAATTAGGGGACGATGACAAATTAACGGTTAACCGTGCGCGTCGTATTCAGTTCTACCTATCTCAAAACTTCCACGTTGCGGAACAATTTACTGGTCAAAAAGGTTCATACGTTCCAGTTAAAGAAACTGTTCAAGGATTTAAACAAATTCTTGAAGGACAATATGACCACCTTCCAGAAGATGCTTTTCGTCTAGTTGGACGCATTGAAGAAGTAGTTGAAAAAGCGAAAAGCATGGGCGTAGAAGTATAATAAATCGGACCAGGAGGTAAAAATATGAAGACACTTACAGTCAATATTGTCACTCCCGACGGCCCGGTATACGATTCTCAAGTCGACATGATCATCGCTAAAACAGCATCCGGTGAAATCGGTATTTTACCTGGGCATATTCCAACAGTAGCACCACTAGTTATTGGTGCCGTTAAACTGAAAAAAGATGGGAAATCCGAGTACGTAGCAGTAAACGGTGGCTTTGTAGAAGTTCGTCCTGAAAAGGTTTCGATACTAACACAATCAGCTGAAATTGCTTCTGATATCGATGTAGCTCGTGCTAAAGAAGCGATGAAACGTGCAGAAGAACGTCTTCAAGGAAAAGCAGATGCAATCGACTTTAGTCGTGCTGAACTCTCTTTGAAACGTGCGATGAATCGTATCAACGTTTATGAGGGTAACATTTAACTATAATTTATTTTTAAGGACGGGCAGATCAAGTTCTGCCCGTTTTTTTCTTGAGTAGATAAAAATGGAGGACGATGAAAATGGATTTATTAAATGGCGAACAAGCAGTAATAGCGATTTTAGCAAATATTTTTTTTATCGGAATTTCTTTTTATGCATTACAGGCACTCATGCTGGACAGAATAATTAAAAAGAATCATGTGTTTCAAGCACAGCTTTTATTCATTTTAGCTAGCATTACAATTGGGTCAACAGTCGCAAATTTTTTCTTGAACCTCACTGCCTGGTCGGATCAACTACAATTTTTATTTAATTAAAACAGATCCTATATGCTCATGCAAATAATGGATAAGTTTGTATGAGCATGTAGAATCTGCTCGTATTTCCTGGGAAATATTATGTCGAATAGGTTTCATGTAAAGTGTCGCAGGGTACTTAAAAATTATCTACACGAAAAGCCTGGGTATTACGTATAATAGAACAAGAAAATATACTGAAATAGACATTGAAAATAGTGTTTTTGATGCTTGTATATAGTCGAATTACGTTGTATGATGAATATTGTTTTGAATACCTAAATATGACATCATACATATTTCTTTTATATAAAGCAAATGAGGATAAGAACGCGGAGGGAACGAAGTGGATAAAATCGTTGTTAAAGGTGGCCAAACGTTAAACGGGAAAGTTCGAGTGGAAGGTGCTAAGAATGCAGTCCTACCAGTACTTGCAGCAGCATTACTCGCGACAAACGGGAAAAACGTTATTAAAGATGTACCTACACTTGCAGATGTTTTGACAATAAACGAGGTTTTAAAAAGTTTAAATACAGAAGTAGTATATAGTCCTGAAAAAAATGAAGTGATTATTGATTCACAAAAAAGACTTTCAAGTGAAGCTCAATTTGAGTATGTGCGTAAAATGCGTGCTTCTATACTTGTCATGGGTCCTATTTTAGCGCGCAATGGTTTTGCTCGTGTTGCATTACCTGGTGGTTGTGCAATTGGCTCACGTCCAATTGACCAACATTTAAAAGGTTTTGAAGCAATGGGTGCTGAAATTTCTTTCGGCAACGGTTTTGTTGAAGCAAAAACAAATGGCCGTTTACAAGGTGCGAAAATTTATCTGGATGTACCAAGTGTTGGTGCAACAGAAAACATTATGACAGCCGCTGCGCTTGCAGAAGGTATTACAGTAATCGAGAACGCAGCAAAAGAACCGGAAATTGTTGATTTAGCTAACTTCATCAACGAAATGGGTGGAAAAGTAAAAGGTGCTGGTACAGACACAATTCGTATCGAAGGTGTAACAGAGCTTCACGGCACAGAACATCATATCATCCCAGATCGCATTGAAGCAGGAACATTCATGGTTGCTGCAGCGATTACAAAAGGTGATGTAATAATCGAAAATGCCGTACCTGAACATATGACAGCTCTTATTTCCAAAATGCAAGAAATGGGTGTCGAAATCACAGAAGAGGAACAAGGTCTTCGTGTGAGAGCAAATGGCAATTTAAAATCTGTCGATATTAAAACAATGCCACATCCTGGTTTCCCTACAGATATGCAATCACAAATGATGGCATTAATGATGACAGCCCATGGTACTGGCATCATTACAGAAACTGTTTTTGAAAATCGTTTCATGCACGTCGAAGAATTCCGACGCATGAATGGCAATATGAAAATCGAAGGACGCTCCGTAATAATGGAGTCACCATCTAACCTACAAGGTGCAGAAGTCGGTGCCACAGACTTACGCGCAGCAGCTGCATTAATCATCGCCGGCTTAGTTGCAGAAGGCATCACACGCGTTACCGAACTATATCATTTAGATCGCGGTTACGTGGACTTCGACAAAAAGCTCGCAGCCCTTGGTGCAGACATCGAGCGCATCGGAACTGAAAGCGAAGAAAAAGCAATTCAACTCGTATAATATAATATGTAAAGCACTATGCATGTATTCGTGTATAGTGCTTTTTGTGTTTTGTTGCTCTCGGCAGAGAATTGATTGCTTTCAGCGAGAAACTGGTTGCTTTGGTATAGGAATTAGTTGCTCTCGTGGGGGAATTGGTTTCCCATCGCCACTTATTGGTAAATGCTAGCCTGATTTCGAGGGCAAGGCTGAATTGTAATCGTCATTTGGAGTTGGTTGCTCTCGGTGGGGAATTGATTGCTTTCGCTAAGAAACTGGTTGCTTCCGTATAGGAAATCGTTGCTCTCGCCCATGAATTGGTTGCTCCCGTGGGGGAAATGGTTTCCCATCGCCACTTATTGGAAACAAGAGCCCTGATTTCGAAGGCAAAGCTGAATAGTAATCGTCATTTGGCGTTGGTTGCTCTCAGCAAGGAATTGATTGCTTTTACCAAGAAACTGGTTGCTTTCATATAGGAAATAGTTGCTCTTGCCCATGAATTAGTTGCTCCCGTGGGGGAAATGGTTTCCCATCGCCACTTATTGGTAAACTGGAGCCCTGATTTCGAAGGTAAAGACGGGTTGCATCACTTAATGCCACTTGGTTTCCACAGGCACACATTATTGATCAAACTTCATACTATATTTTCGACTACGGGATTGTCCAGTTTTGATTAGCGTGGGATTATTTAATATTTTGGTTGCTTCATATTTATTGTTCAGCTGTAGAAATTGTTGACATTCCTGATTGGAAATTGTGCTGTTATAAAGTAGTAAATAATCTCTTAGTGTGGAAACATGTGCATTACGATGTGAGGATTTACATCTTGGGCAATACCAATTTCGGATCACTTTTTTCATTCCAATTAATCCACATTGCACACATTCGACTCCTAATCGGATAGAGTTGGGGTCGATGCCAAAATGATTGCACAGTGGAAATGGCTGATAGTCAGTATTTTCTTTTAGAATAAAATACTTTAGGCTTTCTAACTGTGCGTCTGATAGAATGCGAGCGTTAGCTGGGATATTTCGAATATAAGGTTTGATCCCTCTTCTGAATAATATAGTTTTATTTTTTGGGGGATCTTTAATAATGCTGGAAGAAAAGGCGAAAGCGACGGCACTAAAGATAGGTAAAGAAATATGATTTACTTGAAATAATCGTTTCAATTGGGATTCATATTCTTCTAATTGAAGAAATGGATTGTCAAAAGAACGTGTTTCCCCTGTCGCCAAGGTTCTAATTATTTGCTGGTCTGTGAATGTAATCTCACCTTTAATGTTTTTTATTTCTAAAATTAAAGCATAGTACGGGGTAATGATAAGTATATCCATTTGAAAAAGGGTTTCGGAGTACAATGAAACATTATGGAAAGTGTAGAATTTATAGGGCAAATCTAATTGCTCAATAACTTTCATCACAGCTTCTTCTCCGATATCGCCAGCTACTGTTTGATAATACTCTTCTTGTATTGTAGAAAAATTCAAATGGTTTTTAGGTATTCTTTTGTACAGCGCATGCAATGCTTCCAAATACAGCGAAGCCGAATATTTTTTGGCTATCATCATATCACCTCGCAGATAGCTTAGCATAATCTATATGAAAATTAGAAATGGCAGAAATCGCGTTTCAGTAGTGGTTTTTACAAGGAAATTAAGCGAAAACTCCATTTTCGCGTAAAATAAAGCACCAAAAATCAATTTTGCTACAATTTTTTTTACGTTGGTTGCTTTCACTCAAAAAATAGTTGCTCTTGCTACGTAATTGATTGCTTTCACCCTCCAAACTGTTGCTCTCATGAATCAATTGGTTTCCCTTAGCTATATTTCGTAAAATGATGGATAATAATTCCACACCGCTATTCTTCTGTGTAAGTTTCGTGGTCAATTTTCTTACGTTGATTGCTTTCACTCAAAAAATAGTTGCTCTTGCTATGGAATTGATTGCTTTCACGATCCAAACTGTTGCTCTCATGAATTAATTAGTTTCCCTTAGCTATATTTCGTTAAATAGTGGATAATAATTCCACACCAATGCTACGCTTTCAGACATCATTCATGAACAATCCTTTCCCAGCATATAGTTGTCCCATGAAACAAAATATCCTATTACTCATCCTTTGCATCGGACTTTTGTTATTACCCTTTTTATTAATCAAAGAAAAGCATGACGCAAAACCTGCACCTGAAGTCGAAAAAGTACAAGATGTAGACTGCCCAATACTAATAGAGGTGGAAGGGGTCAAGGAGAAAATTCCTCTTGAAACGTACGTCTTAGGCGTTGTAGCTGCAGAAATGCCTGTTTCCTTCCATGAAGAAGCGTTAAAGGCGCAATCGATTGCGGCGAGGACGTATGTATTGAGAGAAACAAACTATGGGAAAAAGTCGATCGGCAAAACGGTGCAAAAACAAGTGTACGCAACGGAAGAAGAACGCAAGAAAAAATGGGGGGCCTCCTTTGAGTCATATGAGGACAAGCTTGAAAAAGTCGTCGCCGCGACAAAAGGAGAAATTATCGTTTACAAAGACCAACTAATCACGGCGATGTTCTTTTCTTCGAGCAATGGACAAACGGAAAGCGCGGAAAATTACAGCGGATATGCGATTCCCTATTTAGTTTCAGTGCCGAGCGGGGCAGAAGAACAATATGCTCCCAATGTGAAAAAGCAATTCGAGTTCACCAATAAACAATGGGCAGATGCTTTTGGTATAAAGTGGTCTTCTAACATAGCAACTAGTTTTCAAGTTACGAAGACGGATACAAATCGAATAGAGTCTATTCAAATGAGCGGAAAAACTTGGACAGGCAGAGAAGTCCGCGCATTACTAGGGCTACCTTCTACCGATTTCACGGTAACTTTCCAGAATGACAAAGTGGTAGTAAATACCGTTGGATATGGGCATGGAGTAGGGATGAGCCAGTACGGGGCGGAGGTGCTTGCCAACGATCACGCAAGCGCTCATGATATTTTATTACACTATTACAAAGGAACAGAAATAAAAAGTTTTTCGGCATGTTTAAAATCTCCTTGATTTGCCAACAATGCAATTGAGGTGATGAAAATGAGAGAAGAACAATCAAACAAGACTTCTCAGAAGAAGAAAAACAATCCGAAGAAGCCGTGGTTTTGGCCACTAGTGTACACAGGTTTTTCGGTAGCATTTGTAGGAATGATTTGGGGGTACAATGTCTATGTGAGCAATGATTCGGCAGAAGACGCTGAATGGGCAAAAACTGGTAGTGAGCCCGATAAAGTAACAATCGAAACGAACGCTCAAGCAGAAAACATGAAATATCCTTTTGAAGAAGCACTATTTGATAAAGTCGAAGTTGTACAACATTATTACGACATGGAAGCGGATGAAACGACACGTGAAAAATCTTTGCTTGTATTCAATCAAACTTACAGAACAAGCACAGGCGTCTCCCTATCTATGAATAGCGAACCTTTCGAGGTAGTAGCTGCAATGAGTGGAAAAGTAGAAGAAGTAAATTTAGATCCATTTGAAGGCGATGAAATTGTCTTATCGCATGCAAATGGAATGCAAACGAAATATCGTTCAGTCACTGGTATTCTAGTAAAAGTTGGAGACGAAGTAGAGCAAGGTCAAGCGCTTGCAACTACAACGGAAAATGAATGGAATCCAACAGCAGGTAACCATTTGCAATTTGAAGTACTCGACAACGGAGAACTGATTAACCCGGAATTATTACTAGCTTTCTAATTCATAATAACTTATACGTATGCATAAAGTGATGAAAAGTGTTCCTTTACTAACGAAAGGAAGAGTTGGTGCACGAAACGATTCGTCATAGATGTATACGTTTAGGTGAAATGGTCATTGAAACGAAAAAAACTGTCCGTGCCATCGCGAGCACAACCGGTCATTCCAAAAGTACCGTTCATAAGGACTTAACGGAAAGACTTCATTTAGTAGATCCGCAGCTAGCAAAAGAAGTGAAAGAAATTMTTGCGTATCATAAATCGGTCAGGCATTTGCGAGGTGGAGAAGCTACGAAAAGAAAATGGAAGACCAAAAAGGAAGATAGGAAAGGTCGTGATTTGTAAAATCACGGCTTTTTCTAATGGATTGGAAATACAAGTTAAATCTTGCCGCAAAAAGAAGGGAGCCGTCCAGATTTGGTTGCTTTCGAATGCGGACTGGTTGCCCTCTGCCATAAATTTCAAATAAGTCGCCACTTAAATCGATTCTCTCGGGTTAGTAAAGAGGTTCCGCTAAGTTGGTTGCTTTCAGATACAAACTGGTTGCTCTCTCGCCAGATTTGATTGCTCTCCTCTGAAATCTAGTTGCTTTCAGAGCATAATTGATTGCTCTCAATCTGATTTGATTGCCCTATGCCATAAATTTCAAATAAATCACCACTCCAATCAGTTTTCCCACGTTAGTAAAGAGCTACGGCTAAGTTGGTTGCTTTCAGATACAAACTGGTTGCTCTCCCGCCAGATTTGATTGCTCTCCCTCGAAATCTAGTTGCTCCCAAAGCTTAATTGATTGCTCTCAATCCGATTTGATTGCCCTCTTCCATAAATTACAAATAAATCCCCACTCCAATCGATTCTCTCGGGTTAGTAAAGAGCTTCGGCTAGGTTGGTTGCTTTCAGATACAAACTGGTTGCTCTCCCGCCAGATTTGATTGCTCTCCCCCGAAATCTAGTTGCTCCCAGAGCCTAATTGATTGCTCTCAATCTGATTTGGTTGCCCTACGCCATAAATTACAAATAAATCACCACTCAAATTGATTCTCTCGGGTAGTAAAGAGCTTCGGCTAGGTTGGCTACTTTAAGATACAAACTGGTTGCTCACCCGCCAGATTTGATTGCTCTCCTCGGAAATCTAGTTGCTCTCAAAGCTTAATTGATTGCTCTCAATCCAATTTGATTGCCCTTAACCATAAATTACAAACAAACAACACCTCAAATCAGTTCCTCCGGGGTAGTAAAAGAGCTTCCACTAATTTAGTCGTTCTCCCCTAAATGGATTCCATCCCCCCATAAATTCTGTATAATACGTTTCTAAAAAAAGTGTAATTCTGACAAAACTATGATAAAATTATATGTTAGAGACATATCGAAAAAATACATATAAAAGGTTCTAACAGGGAAGGAGAAACACCGTTAATGTTTGCCAAGGATATTGGAATAGATTTAGGTACTGCGAACGTATTAATTCATGTAAAAGGAAAAGGGATTGTATTAAACGAACCTTCCGTTGTTGCAATAGATAGAAACACCAAAAGAGTGCTTGCAGTGGGCGAGGAAGCCCGTCAAATGGTTGGGAGAACACCAGGTAACATCGTAGCGATTAGACCCCTTAAAGACGGTGTAATTGCCGATTTTGATATAACAGAGGCCATGCTTAAGTATTTTATCAATTCATTGAACGTAAAAGGATTTTTGTCCAAGCCACGCATTTTAATTTGTTGTCCAACAAACATTACAAGTGTAGAACAAAAAGCAATCCGCGAAGCTGCAGAGAAATCTGGCGGTAAAAAGATATACTTAGAAGAAGAACCAAAAGTAGCCGCAATCGGAGCGGGCATGGATATATTCCAACCGAGTGGGAATATGGTTGTAGATATCGGAGGCGGTACGACAGATGTTGCCGTGCTATCGATGGGGGATATTGTAACTTCCGAATCGATTAAGATTGCTGGGGATATTTTTGATAACGATATTCTTCAATACATTAAAAAAGAATACAAACTATTAATCGGTGAACGTACAGCTGAAAATATTAAAATAACGATTGGAACAGTTTTCCCGGATAGCCGTAAAGAAGAAATGGATATTCGTGGACGTGATATGGTCACAGGACTTCCAAGAACGATTACGATTCACTCAGAAGAAATCGAAAGAGCATTACGTGAATCCGTTTCTGTTATTGTACAAGCTGCCAAAAATGTGCTTGAAAAAACACCGCCTGAATTATCCGCTGATATTATCGACCGTGGTGTCATTATAACTGGTGGTGGAGCGCTTTTACATGGGATGGATCATTTACTGATGGAAGAATTGAAAGTACCAGTACTTATTGCAGAAGCTCCAATGGATTGTGTCGCAATTGGCACGGGAATTATGTTAGACAATATAGACAAACTTACTAGGCATTAGAATTATACAAATTAGAGTGGAGGCTTTCTCATGTTTCGTGGATTTCATACAGTCGCATCAGGAATGATTGCCCAACAGCGTAGAACAGAGTTGCTGACAAATAATATGGCAAATGCTAATACACCAGGATACAAAGCCGATCAATCGACGATTCGTTCTTTTCCAGACATGCTCATGTCTCGACTAGGACCTACTAAAATACCAACGGAAAATGCTATACATGGAAAATATACAGCGGAAATTGGCGGTCTAGGAACAGGCGTATATATGCAAGAAACGATTGCACTATTAACACAAGGTCAATTGCAACAAACCGAGTTAAATACCGATATTGCCTTGATCGATGGGGCACTTCCAGTAGACGCGGAAACCGGTCAAACGGGCGCTGTTTTTTATCGTTTGCAACATCCAGTAGCAGGGGAAACTTACACTCGAAATGGTAATTTTACGCTAGATCCAGATGGTTTTTTAACGAATGCACAAGGTTTATATGTGCTTGATAATAACGGAGAGCGGATTCAACTGCAAAATGACGATTTTCGATTAGCAGAAGATGGGCAGATTTTTGTGAATGATGCTGCCGTAGCACAAATCGGTGTTTCATTTGCAGCACAACCAGATACCTTAATCAAACAAGATAATGGCCTCTTTCAAACTGCGGACGGTACAAACTTACCATCCGCATATGATGCAGCAAATGTGAGCTTCTCCATGCAACAAGGGTATATTGAACGTTCCAATGTTGATTCTGCAAGAACAATGACGGATCTGTTAACCGCATACCGCGCATTTGAAGCAAACCAAAAAGTACTGCAAGCATATGACCAAAGCATGCAAAAAGCAGTAAACGAAGTAGGACGCGTAAACTAAGCGGAAATCCCTATGTTAGAGGAATACAGTCTAAGTTCGAGACATCGTGTCGCAACGACTGTATGACCTGCTTCGTGCAGGCCTCCGACAGGCAATTGGCGAAAAGGCGCAGCTAAGCATATTAGGAAGGAGGTCCACATACATGTTACGTACAATGATTACCGCAACAAACACGATGTCGCAGCTACAAAGCCAGCTAGATATTATCGGAAACAACCTTTCCAACTCTGGCACACATGGCTACAAAACAAAAGATGTAAAGTTCCAAGAGCTACTTTATCAACAATATAATAACGATAAATTAGACAAAGCCGAAAGACAATCTCCTGCTGGAATTCGTTATGGAGTAGGTGCTTCGCTTGCACAAACACAGATGAATTGGAAACAAGGAAGCTTGCAATCTACTGGCCGTGACCTAGATTTTGCTTTTCAGGTGCCGAAGCAATACTTTAATGTCCTTATGCCAGACGGTGAAAATGGACAACAGACAGCATACACTCGTCAAGGAGCATTTTATGTATCGCCGCTTGAAAATGGACAGTTAATGCTCGTAAATGGCGACGGCTATCCAGTTGCAGATAGTGATGGTCAAGCAATTACGATCCCGGAAAATGTTGAACGATTTTCCATTAATGAAAAAGGTATCCTAACTGCAACATATCCAGATGGTGCAACTGTTCAACGTGAACTAGCGGTATCTGTTTTACAAAAACCACAGCTAATGGAACAAATTTCTTCGACATATATTGGGATGCCTACTAATTTAGCTGAACTAGGCGTTAACGAAGAAGACGTGATGACGGATCTACAAGGTGCAGATCGAGGCGAAATTGCAATAGCGAACCAAATGCTTGAAATGTCCAATGTAGATATATCAAAGGAAATGACTGATTTAATGACGGCGCAACGATCATATCAATTCAATGCGCGTTCCATTACGATTGCAGACCAAATGATGGGTCTTATCAATGGAATAAGATAATCATTTCCGTAAGGAGTTAAGCTTATGACAGAAGAAGTAAAAATCTCTGGCAGACGACAACGACGATTAGAAAAAGAACAAGAACAGACGACAGAGCCCAAAGCAACCTATTGGGTACAAATTCGTATGTTCCCTATTTGGTTGCGTATACTATTATGTATCGTACTTTTCATTGGAGCTGCCGCAGCGGGACTGATGGTAGGATACGGTGTTTTAGGTGACGGTACGCCAACAGATGCGCTTAAATGGGAAACATACCAACATATTTTAGATATAAAAGATGGGAAATAGGAGGACGTTTCTATGTTAACAACAGAGCAAGTACAAGCACTTTTACCTCATCGTTATCCATTTTTAATGATTGACCGTATTTTGGAATTAGAAGAAGGAAAACGTGCGGTAGGATTGAAAAATGTAACGATCAATGAGGATTTTTTTAATGGACATTTCCCTGGATATCCAGTAATGCCAGGTGTACTAATCGTAGAAGCATTGGCTCAAGTAGGAGCAGTCGCAGTGTTACAAATTCCTGAAAACAGAGGAAGGCTCGCTTTCTTTACAGGAATTGATAATTGTCGCTTCAAACGTCAAGTGAAGCCAGGAGATCAGTTGAAATTAGAAGTAGAACTGACTAAACTACGCGGTACAATGGGCAAAGGACATGGCATCGCAACAGTAGACGGTGAGCTAGTTTGTGAAGCAGACATCCTCTTTGCATTAGGTCCAGTAGTAGAAAACGCTTAATCTTAGTATTCCTTTATTTACCCAAAAATACAGGGCATTTACATGTAAAAACAGGCAACTTTACCATGGCATAGTTCCTTCTTTTCCTGGACAACCTATCGTAAGTCACAATATTGTGATGAACATAATCCAGAAAGGAGGAATTTTTTTATGCTAAAAAAGGTCGTGCCGGTAGTGGCTATGTGTTCTGTTTTGTTAGTTGGTTGTAATATGAACAAAACTGTTCCGAATAATAATGAAACTCCAATGGAAGAGGTTCGAGACGATGTGAACCATGTTGTTCCAGAACCAGGTGTGAATACGCCATCACCAACGAATGAAAAAGGTCTTTACGACAATAATAATGGTATTAATGACGGTGTAAACAATGGGGTAAATGAAGTAAATCCCAACGTGAATAATGGCGTCGTACCAAATGACAACACACCTAATGCTAATGAAACCATTCCACAACCTAATAACACGGTTGAAGAAGACAAATTGTTTTGATCTCTTTTTAAAGTCGGCCTTGTTTTCATATCATGTTCAAATTTAGTTAACAGCGCTTCACCGGTTAACCCTTCCTCGATCAAATCCGAAAGTAGCGACTCCGCATATTTTCTTCGCGCACGTTTCAATGTACCACGTAGTAAAACAGATAAATGATCTCCTATTTGCTTCACCGAATAAGTGACTACTTCAAAATGTGCAGGTTCATTCTCTGGATAGGAAATAACAACCTTTGCATGGAATAACTCACCAGAAGTTTTTAATTCATTAAAAAAATCCTCATACTTTTGATCAATAAATAATTCTAAAATCCACGCTCGACTTGTATTTTCTTGGTTGATGACAATGCCATCCTCTAATGTAATCGGCATTTCTTGACTATCACGAATGAGATCAACGGAAATCATTTTGAATGTTTTCATGTGCAATCCACCTTTACAGGACTAATTACTTTCCATTATAGCATAGCAAACTATCTGTAAAAAATAATTGTGAAAATGCCAAAATTGCATTTTGGATTTTTCCTATTGCAGGTTTTATTTGCTTTGAATGGAATCGATAAAAACAAAATAACATTTACATCAATCAAAACAGATGAAAATGAAATTGTCGACTTTTGCTAACAATTTCATATGCCAGTATGATGATGGCAATGAGACAAAAGGAGGTGACATGGTGAACACAGTTTCGATAATCGGGCGAATGACAAAAGCTCCACAGCTCAAACATTTATCGGAAGGAAGATTGCAAACAAGTTTTGTTCTTGCTGTCAATAAAGGATATAAAAGCGATGATGCGGACTTTGTGCTATGCACGATTTGGGGAAAGCTCGCAGAAACAACGGTCAAGTATTGTGGGAAAGCCTCGCTTGTTKGGATATCAGGTAGGCTAAATACAAGATCATATGAAAAAGGGGATGGGACAAGAGTATTTGTAACAGAAGTAGTTGTGGAGGACATCCGATTTTTAGTGACTAAAAAACGAGAAGAAGAACAAACTCACACGCAGGCAAATGCTGCACACGAACAACCAAAGAATGATGAAACCGATTTTGAATTTCCATCGACACCATCCAATCAACTTCCAGTATAAAAAGTAAAGACCGCAAAGCTTTGCTTAAACAAGAGAGGAAAACCTGACCGAAAGAAGCACGGTCAGGTTTATCTAAGTCAACATCAAATAGACAAGGTTAACAAATCCTTTATATCTGCATCAGACATCTCCGTAATCCACTGACTAGAATGGATCAGCTCTTCGGATAAAGCCTGTTTTTCGACTAGCAATTTATCAATTTTTTCTTCAATCGTTCCAATTGTAATAAATTTATGCACATGTACAAAATTTGTCTGACCAATACGATATGCACGGTCTGTTGCCTGATTTTCAACAGCGGGATTCCACCATCTGTCGGCATGCAACACATGACTTGCGGCAGTTAAATTTAAACCAGTTCCGCCAGCTTTTAATGATAGAAGGAAAACAGGGAATTCCTTGGCTTGGAAAGCTTCTACTAAATGGTCACGCTGGTTTTTTGGCATACTGCCGGTTAAAAATGGTGCATCAACTTCGTATAATTCTGTTAAGCAATGCTGTAATAGATGTCCCATGCCGATATATTGGGTGAAAATGAGACATTGTTCGCCACGAGCCGCAATTTCCCCTGCAAGTGTCACGATTTGTGCCAGCTTTTCAGAACGTTCGAGCATGTCTTCCGCATCATCAAACGGTTCTTTCAAATAGAGCGCAGGATGATTGCAAAGCTGCTTTAATTTACTAAGCATTTTCAAAATAAGTCCTTTTTTCTCAAAACCAGAAAGTGTATCAAGCTTGCTAACCGTTTCTTGGATAAGCGATTCATATAGCGCAGCTTGCTCCGTAGTCAAGGCACAATATTCCCGTTGTTCTAGTTTTTCTGGTAAGTTCAGAAGAAGTTCCGGATCTTGTTTCGTTCTTCTTAATAAGAACGGCTGAATCTTGACACGCAACTTATGCTTGGTAGTATCGGAATTATCGCGTTCAATCGGCACGATATAGTTTTCCTGGAATTTACGGAACGAACCCAAATAACCTTTATGGATAAAATCAAAAATGGACCATAACTCTGATAATCTGTTTTCCACAGGTGTACCTGTTAATGCAATATGATGCGCGCCAGTCAGTTTTCGAATAGCACGCGATTGCTTGGTATGCATATTTTTAATGTTTTGCGCCTCATCTAGTGTAATACTAGACCAAACAATTTCTTCAAGTGACTCGATATCTTGCATGGCAGTACCAAATGTTGTAATTACCACATCTGCGGTCATATCTATTTCTTTCGTGCGAGCAGATCCGTAGTGGGTTTGAACTTTCAAAGAAGGTGCAAACTTCGCTAGCTCCTTTTGCCAGTTTCCTAAAACGGAAGTCGGACAAATGATAAGCGAAGGTGTTGCTCGATTTTCATTTTCATGCACATGCAATAAATAGGAAATCAATTGAACGGTTTTCCCAAGTCCCATATCATCCGCTAAACAAGCGCCAAATTGTTCGTTTCGCATGAATACAAGCCATTCTAGACCAAGTTGCTGATAAGGGCGAAGTGTAGTCAATAAATTAGCAGATACGTCGACTGCAGGAAATCCTTTTTTCTCTGAAAGCTGTTCCATCAGTGTTTTTAGGGAATTTTGCATTTCAAATTGGAATAATGGATCCTCATTAGACTCTTCGTCATCGTCTAGCATCAATGCCATTTCTTCTGGAATCTCTCGGAATAATAGCTCTTTCACGGTCCAATTTTCATCTTCTGATTTCTTCATTAGCTCGCGAATTTCATGCATCCAGGCAGCATCTATGCGGAACCATTCATTTCCCGCTTGTATATACGAACGGTTTTCATTGACAAGCTGCTGAAAATCTTCCGCAGAAACTTCTTGACCATTTAATGAGAAGCTCCAGTTAAATTGTAAAATTTCATTGAGCCCAGCAGTAGTTTTATAGGTATTGGCCGTTTTCGCAATCGTTTTGACACGCATTTTCGTCTCTTTTACTGCCTTTAGCCATGCAGGAAGGACTATTTCAAATCCAAGTGCTTGTAATTTTACTAAATCATCCCGAAGAAATACGCGCACTTCTTCATCGGTTAATGTAGAAGAGAAGAATATATCTGGATTTAAATGATCAATGGAAGAAATGAGTGCAAACATTTTCGCTTGTATTTCTTCTATAAAACCGCTGTACTCGTTCCATTTATCGGGTAATGCGTCTTTGATCGGTAGTGTCTTTTTACGGAATGCAGGTGTCCAGTACACGCTGCTTTTCTTCCCGCGCACAACAGTTTCAAGCAACCAAGTATCATCGAGTGCTTCCGGCTCAGATAATCGTAATGCGACGAGTATATTGGGGTGTGTAGTTTGCGATTTGATCGGCCATCCACCTTGCTGGAAAAATGGGATAAGGGCAGGTATATCTTCCATGGCAAGGCCCGCTTGATAAAGCTTCTGTGTAACGGCATTCGATATAAGTGCTTTCGCTTTTTCATCAATTGGCGTTTTTACTTCAAAAATATTATCTTTCAGTTGTAGCTGGTCCCATAAATCGGGACTAGCCCAAACGCCTGCCGCTTCTTTAAACGTTTCTATCCAATTGTTAGAATCCTCATTTATACCTGAAAAAGTAACGAAAGGATGGGGTTTACCGGAAAAAAGTTCAACCAATTCAACAGGCGATGCAATAAGCGTATTATCTTCCAATTGCGCGGTTAGCCCAAAAAAACTTTCCCGGTGGTCTATATAAAAGTAAGGAACCCATTGTTCGACTGGAGCACTTAAAGACGATAAATGGAAATACCCGTTTTCAGTAGCGTTAACTCTCAGTGAAAAGTCTTTTGTAATAGATAAAGGTTGGGTCATAATGGCAAGTTTCCTTTCTCTATTTCTTGTTGTAATGCACGAAGTCGTTTGTATTTTTCGCGTACGTTCTCTACATATGCATTCCAGTAATCTGGTTCATTCGATTTCTTTGCGACTTGTTTCATTTTTTTCCAAATTCGAACCGCTTGTTTGTAGCTATAGCGATTTTTTTCCTGGATAAAACGCATGGCATAATGATGGTAGAGCGGAAGTAATACTTCGGGAGCTTCTTCTTTAACTATAGATAGCCCGCAAGCCTCCGCATATTCAAGTGATGAATTGGCCGACTGATGCAGCGCCATCCAATCACGATAGCGTTTTTCTTTTAACAACAAAGTCGAATAAGACTGTATACCATACAGCCCGAATGATTGATATAGCTTTTCAAATTCTTCTGCTTCTAACTGAATCGAAGCAAATAATAATTCTAACCGGCGAATAAGCATGACTCGAGATGGATTTGTAACTACTTCATTTAAATAGTGGGAAATATGTGGCAACAACTTTCTTGCAAGATTATTCACCATATCTTTATTGTTCAGATGAAGTGCTTTTTCGCATACTTCCAACCATTCTAGAAGTTGCTCTGTTTCCATCTTTTCAGCTGCTGCAAGCAATTCATCGGTCATCGATAAGGTGAGATAAAAATACGGCAACACGATATTCAAAGGGATATCCTCATCGGTTTTATCTAGTTGCTCTAAATATTTCACTTCTTCGATTCGCATCGCTTTGTCCGTCACTAGGGCATCCCAAAATGCTAAATACACATGTTTTCGAAAACGAAAAAGGGATTCCGTTTCAAAATAAAATGTGCGAACATTTGTCATCATATCATCGTAAAAAGGATCTGCAGCAAACATTCTAGGTTTGGAAGCAAGTTGTGCTAAATAATCATCCAGTTCTTCCACGTACTCATGTAGAAAATGAAAAACACGATTGCGCATATTCGAATCTGCAAAGGGCTCTAAATAAGGCCAAATTTTAAGGAGTATGGAAAGATTTACATATACATCATAAATCGGTTGCCATTCGCGCTCAAAAGGACGAGACTTTCGAATTTGCGCTTTCAAATCATGTACGGCAAACTCTAACAAGTAAAAACTAGTAGGCGGATATTGAGAAATGAACTTTCGGAAAAAGTTTTCCACAATAAGCTCCCAGTTTCTAGGACTACGTTCATCTTTTAATAAAGTTAGCTGAGTCAAATCATCATTAGAGCGCCAATCCGAAATCCATGTCGACAATGAATCATTCTGTTGATACAAATAAAAAACTGCTGCCACGATATGCCGGCAAGGTTTTTGCATAGGGCAAGGGCAGTTAAAACGATCTTGTAAAAGGTTATAAGACACTTCAATATTGCTCACATCACGAATCGTGAAATCAATTTTGTGTTCTTGAGGATAATAATTAGAAATGGAAACCGTACCGTTACGCACAAAAAAAGCGGCACGACGAACAAGTTCCTCATCCTCTAAAATAGCAGGATGTAGTTTCTTTTCAATCGTAACCATCGATTGGTTTATATACTTTTTATAATGCGCGGCAAGTTTTTGGTAAGAAGTAAGGCTCAAGGGAATCTCTCCTAAGAAAAAAGGCTTTCCTTCCATTATACGTTCAATCGTAACAGAATAAAAGCCGCACCTTCTATTTTTCGGAAAAGAAAAAAGCATTATTGATTTTTTCGTTTATTTTGAAGGAGACGTCTCCGTTCTTTTTCATCTGTTGAAACGGTTACGACATCCATCACCAATTCTCGAAATTCTTTCAGCGGAATAAGCTGCGACACGTATTCATCCTGAAAGGACTCCAGATAACGTTCTCTACTTTCTCGAGCTTCCAGTCCAGGATTCTTCCTTTTGGATCTTATACCTATTAGCATTTCCAAAAACTCTTTTTCTGGAATACCATACTCGATGATAAATGTATGTAATAACTCGATTGGAATGGAAAGATCGCCCCGCTCATATTTCGACAAGACAGAATGATCAATACCTAATCTTCTAGAGGCTTCGATTTGTGTAATTTCAAGCTGTTCCCGATATTCGCGAATGCGCTCATAAAAGGCCATACTATTCCCTCCTATACAATGAAACAAGAATATCGAAATAAGAGGGAAGATCAGTAAAAATCGCTAAAATGGAGATTTTAATACATCGAATGTACTTCTGTAGTATATAGGTATTAGTATACTACTATGATGATGTGAAAATTAGGAAGTAAAATGATAGAAAGGGAGTGTGTAAAATCAAGAAGGTGCAGCTTCAAATACCAAATTTATTAGGTGCTCCAAATCAGCAACTAAAGACAGAACAAGAAGAAATCAAATTAGTTGGTGCAAAAACAAGCAATTTAAAGTATTTGATAAGTCATCCCCATCAGTCAGAAACACGTATAAAACAAATTGTAGCGGAAGATTTTACTGTCTATGATTTGGAGTTAGATTTTGAAGCAGAAACTTTTTCGTTCTACTTTGAAAGCAATGGTCAACGAACCGAACCAGAAATATTACAACAAGTATTCCAAACATTTGCCGTTCGATATGGAACTAGAAAAGTTGGGTTTTTCCATTATGCGAATGGTAGAAACGAACCAACTAATTTACTAGTAAAATAATCTATGACCAAAAAAGCAAATGTGCGGTGCATTTGCTTTTTGACGCAGTAATTATCCGAAAACAGCAGGATGCACTACACGAAAAATGAAAAATATGATAAACTAATAGTAATCAGAAAATTCTAACATAAGGAGGGAATGACATGCTACTCGTACAATTGATGAAGCCATTTTACACAAAGTTAGAAGGCAATCGAATAAAGTTAGTTTTTGCATACCAATACTTCTCCATCCGGAAAGATGACGAATTGTTCCATTTCATACCGGTGGAAGGGAAAGAAATTATTGTACATGCAGAAACATTGCAAGTGGAAAATCTATCCGAAATATTTGTATTCCAAAAAGGAAATCGATTTATCCGATTACCACTCTATCAACTATTACTCGTTTCAGATATTCATATGCATCTACAAGTGATCATTGAAACAAATGTGCATATGAATTTGAGTTCTTCCTCTTTAGAAAACGCCGCTGAAGTGATACAAGAACTGGAACAACAAAACTATGAACGCATGATTGACTATGCACTACTGGAAAAAGATGCTAGCCTATTCAACAAGCTACTACAATATAAGGAACAAAACGGAGGTTTCCCAATTGAATAAAATGAACACATAAAAACACCTAACGAAAATAAATCGATAGGTGTTTTCTTGGTTTTTTAAAACGATGTAAAAAAATGAAAAAATAAAACGAACCCACTTGATCCAATCAAGCCAAACAAAAGATCCCCCCAACTGAATCCGGTCCATTTGTCGATTTTCATAACCTTCGACTCCTTTCTACGTAAATTTCCCGGGAAATATCTCGATTTAATGTATAAGTCGAAAAACCAACTTAAAAGTTACGCCTACTATCCCCTATAACCCAACAAATTATACGAACGCATTACAGGTGTAGTATTGCAGTGGTAATGTTACAGGATTGTTACTGGTGCCTGGCACCAGTAACAATCCTGTAACAGTCTATGCGGTTTTCTTTATTCTCAAGTATTTGGGAAATAAGTCGATATAAAAAGAAAGGCAGGAGTGGAGGTGTTGAAGAGATGCTAGGTAAATGGAATGCGACAGGTTTGTCGATTATAAGGAATATGAATACACAGTGGGCAATTGCCAATAATTCGATGGAACGAATTTCAACTGGTTACCGAATAAATCGAGCTGCAGATGATCCAGCAGGGTTGGCCATTTCAGAAAAAATGCGTGCACAAATTCGTGGGCTTGGTCAAGCAGCACGAAATATTCAAGATGGCATTTCTTTTCTTCAAACAGCGGAAGGCGCACTCAACGAAACACACTCCATCCTGCAGCGCATGAGAGAACTAAGCGTGCAATCTGCAAATGACACCTTAACGGATAATGATCGAAGCCAACTGGCAATTGAATTTGATGAATTAAAAAAAGAAATTTCACGAATATCGACCGATACGGAATTTAATACAAAAACACTACTTGATGGATCTCAAACCTCCTTAAAAATTCAAGCGGGTGCAAATGCAGGACAACATATAGAACTGACAATAGGGAATATGGGCGCATCGGCAATCGGGGTCGATACGCTTTCCATTTCTACAAGAGATGCGGCTAATAATGCAATCGGTGAACTAGACAAAGCGATAAATAAAGTATCCAGTGAGCGATCACGAATAGGTGCCTATACCAATCGTTTAGAACATGCATACAATAACGCGGTGAATATGGAAGAAAACTTAACTGCAGCAGAATCTCGAATTAGAGACGCAGATATTGCAAAAGAGATAATGGCAATGACAAAAGCGAATATACTAATGCAGGCTGGACAAAACGTACTAAGCATGCATATGCAACAAGCACAATCCATTCTGCAATTGCTAAAATAAATCCTTATAATTCCAAAAACAATCGTGAACGCAACTGTTCGCGATTGTTTTACGTTAACCCGATCTTATTCTTCCTAGGGATACTAAGGATTGTTACAGGAGTGTTACGGGTGCCTGGCACCAGTAACACTCCTGTAACAACTGGTGAACAAAACATTTCAGACACTCTGTAACACTTCTGTCAATATGGTAGGTTTTGGGGTAATATAGGTTTAGAGAGTTCGAAAGGGGGGAATTGGTATGAAGAGGATTTCCACAATTGCGACAATGGCAATAATGATTACAATTAGTTTAGTGTTGGCTCCTATTTCTGCAATGGCAGCGCCGATTGATGAAGTAAAGAAGCTGGTCAGTGAGCATTATATAGGAGAAATTCCTTTCAATTTACAAAGTATGACTTCGATAGAGGACATCGTAGGCCAACTGGATCCGTATTCTACTTATTTTACGAAAGACGAATTTGAGGCATACACTGGCTCTATCAACAATACGACAACTGGTATTGGAGTCATAATTGAAGAGCATGAAAAAGGAATTCAAATAGTGAGTACCTTTGAAGGAGCAGCTGCGGAGCTAACTGGGTTAGAGCCCGGCGATATTATTATATCGATTGACGGCGCGAAAACGACAGGCATGTCGATTCAACAGGCATCTTCACTAATCACTGGTAAAGCAGGAACGACGGTGCAACTAGAAGTGCTTAAAACTCCGAATCTAACAAAAACGTATAAGCTAACTCGAAACATATTCACGATTCCCGCTGTGACAAAGAACCTTTTATATGGAAACGTCGGATATATTGCACTTACTACATTTTCAGATGATGGTGCAACACTCGTACAGCAGGCAAAAGAGGCCCTGCAAAAGCAAGGAGCAACTTCATTTATAGTAGATTTACGGAATAATGGTGGCGGTTTTGTACATACGGCAGAGGAGTTAGTTGGTTTATTTCCAAAAAGTCCTTATGCATATGCACTCCACACAAGAGATCAAGATGGACTAGTGAAATCTGTGCAACAGTCATCTTTCTTTCCAGCAAACACAAAAGTACTGGTAAATGGGTATAGCGCAAGTGCTTCTGAAATGGTTGCGGGAGCGCTACTTGATCAAAAATCTGCCACACTTTATGGCCAAACAACATATGGCAAAGGCTCCATGCAATCGTTTTACAATTTGTCTGATGGTTCCTACTTAAAACTAACGGTCGCAAACTTCACAGGACCAGATGGAACACTGATCCACAAAACTGGCGTCAAGCCAGAAATTACGACAGCAGTTGGGAAAGAATTAGAAAAAGCACATTTAGATACGATTGTTCAAGCAAATAAAACATACAAAAAAATGTCGACACTTCAAAACGTGCCGATAACGAAAGAATTTACTATTACATTTTCCAATACTGTAGTACCTAACAAACAGCAAAAAATGGAACTAATAAAACTGGGAACTGCGAACAATGTGCCAGTCAACATCAAGCAAAAATCGCATAACCAATTCCTATTAACACCAACAGCATCACTTGAAAAAGGAGCAGCCTACTTACTACTCATTCATCCAACATTCCAAGCGAAAACGGGAGAAATGATGAAGACCGGTGCGTATGCGGAAGTAACTGTTCAGCCATAAGAGGGGGAACAATAGAATGTTTTTTGATTTTCGATTTTGGAAATACCTTTTTAACCAAAACGAGTTAATTGGGTCACTAAAAGATACAAAGATGCAAGGTTTTGAAAAGCGTGTCTGGCTAGTCGCAATACTTGGAGTCATCCTGTTTGCCCTTCGCGATATATGGGGCATGCACACAGAGGAGCTTACCTCCCTATTTGTAGGTGGCTTTGAAGATACATTTGTCATTGCAAGAGCGACTTCATTAGTAGGAGCCATCATTTGGTCCATCGTATATATGGCCTTTCATTTTTTCGGAATCGCTTTTCTAATACATAAGATAACGAATATGGAACTATCGAAAGTGGCGGTTATACAGTTATTCGTCGTAGCGCTACTATTAATGGAAAAAGCATTTGTCTTTTTGTTATATGCAGTCGTTGGCTATACAACAGACTTTTCGATTTTATCATTCGGACCACTTGCAGCAACATTTTTAGACAATGAATTTTTTACTTATTTTTTTAATGGGTTAACGTTATTCACTGCACTAATCATTGCGATCCAATTTCATTTTTTACGTGCATTTACCGAAATGTCCGCTCGCAATCTATTAATTAGCTTAATAGTGATCCAGCTCGTTCTTGCTTTATTTGTAGCGGGAATTCAAGTACTTCCACTAGAAGCCTGGTTCGAAGGGGGGCAAGCCGCATGAACAAAACGTTAACAATCGGTATCGCCATCGTCGTGTCTACATTCATTGCAACAAATGCGATTCTTTTATTTTCCAATAAAAGCGAAATAGCAAGATCGTATTATGTACATGAATATGACCGCGTTCAAGAAAGTACATATGCCAAAGAACTGGAAAAAGAATCAGTCGTCGTGCCGGCAAATGAAGTGACTGTCACAATAGATGTCGATGCTGTTAGCGACATGGCTGTGTTAGAAGGAGACCTTGTGCAAGAAGGAACGGAACTTGCATTATTGAATACTCAGTCTGCTGATATACAAAAAGCGACCTGGGAAACTGAGCAAGAGGCGTATATGGAAGAACAATCAAGACTATACGACATCCTAGAAAATCTCGAATCGGAGCGCTACGGAGCGGATTCAAACACGACTAGCAACCATTCTGCAGGAGACGAGGACACAAGCGTGAATGTGCAAGTTGACGTGAACGTTTCACCAGAAGGAAACTACGCCCAAGCAATTGCAGAAACCGAACAAAAAATTGCCGAAATAGATCGCAAGCTACAAATAATCAACACCCAGCTAAGTCAAGAATCGGGAGAAACGGCTCTATTAAGCCCATTAGAAGGGAATATCGCCGCAATCGAGGAACGGTCTGGAACGTATTTTATAACCATTTATGCCAATGAAAAATCAGTTATCACATACGCAAAAGAAGCAGAGTGGCACCAGATAAACGAAGGGCAGCGCGTGAATAACTACTCGGCCCACCGAGCCGGCCTAGTAGAAGGAAGCGTATTAGTGAAAACACAAGTGCCAGCCAACGAATCCAAATGGCTAAAAGCATATGAACAATTTGGCGAAAATACAAAAGAACCGGTATACGAAGTGAAAATCCAACTAGAGGAACAACTAGAAACATTGCCGTTTTCCGCCAACATTAACTCCGTCATTATCACAAATGAAGTCGAAAATGCGATTCGTGTAAAAGCAGACTGGCTTCTGAATCGCTCAGAAGAAACAGCCGAAGTATACACACTATCTGACGATGGAAAAATCATCCGGACACCTGTAACGGTACCATTTGACTTAAAACAATATGCCATTTTATCAGATGGCTTGCACAACGAAAGTATGGTACTAAACGCAGACCCAAAAAACGACGAGGCACCAGCTTTCCTCCCATTTCCACGTGACCTCCCATCCTGGAACAGCATCAAAGCAATCGGATGGAAAGACTACGCTCGATATTTAACCTATAAATAACCGAAACCAGCTGTTGCCACCCGCAACAGCTGGTTTTTTTATTAGGGACTTGAAGTTAGGATTTGTTACAGGTATGTTACTGGTGCCAGGCACCAGTAACATACCTGTAACAAACAAACTATCGTTCGATCCCGGCACGCATTCGCTCAATCCCACACCCTAAACAAAATCTATCCTTAACAACTGAAAATAACTTCGCTATACTAATGTAATAATATAAAAGCAAGAGGTGGATATAGATGGATCCTAGATTTAAAATTGCACACCGTGAAGCATGGATTGGCGTGGGACTCGCGGTTGTTCATTTTATATGGTGGTTCGGTTTTGCATATGGGCTTGGCTCACGACCAGTTGAGGAGTATACATATATTCTTGGTTTCCCAGATTGGTTTTTTTATAGTTGTATCGTGGGATTCATCCTCATCTCCATAACCGTCATTATTCTCGCCAAGTATATTTTGAAAGATGTTTCGTTTGAGGAAGAGGGGGATGAGTCATGAATTTCGGGGTGATTATTCCGCTTATTATTTTTCTAGGTATTATATTTTTCATAGGTTTTTGGTCTAGCAAAAAAATGGAAGCTTCCACTGGCGGATTTTTGCAGGAATACTTTTTAGGTGGGCGAGAGCTAGGTGGGTTTGTGCTCGCGATGACCATGGTTGCGACGTATGGAAGTGCATCTAGTTTTCTTGGGGGACCTGGAACAGCCTATACAATGGGCTTCGGATGGGTTCTCCTTTCTATGACACAAGTCGTGACCGGCTATTTTGTGCTACTCGTGCTAGGAAAGAAGTTTGCCATTTTAGCTCGTAAATACAATGCAATCACATTAATTGATTTTCTAAAAGTGCGCTATAACAGTACAGCGGTCGTGTTGCTCGCGGCAATTAGTATGATCATCTTTTTATTCTCCGCCATGACCGCACAGTGGGTCGGCGGTGGTCGCTTGATCGAATCGTTAACAGGTATGCAATATACGACGGCTTTATTTATTTTCGCTGTATCTGTGCTCGTCTATGTCGTAATCGGTGGTTTCCGCGCTGTTGCGGTGACGGACGCGGTGCAAGGTGGCGTGATGGTCGTTGGGACGCTGGTTTTATTGATCGCCGTCATTATTGCTGGTGGCGGAGTGCCGAATATTATGCAAGATTTACTTGCGGAAAACCCAAGACTTTTGACGCCATACGGCAATGAAGGAAATTTATCCGCTGCCTACGTATCTTCCTTTTGGATACTAGTAGGTGTAGGGGTCGTCGGGCTTCCGCAAATGGCCGTGCGCGCAATGTCCTATAAAAACACGCGCTCCATGCACCGTGCACTTGTGATTGGAACAATTGTCACTGGTTTTATCATGCTCAACATGCATTTAATCGGTATATTCACTAGACCGATTTTACCGGGTGTGGAAGTACCCGATACGGTCATACCACTCGTCGCATTGAAAGTGCTACCTGCGTGGCTTGCCGGGATTGTGCTCGCAGCACCACTGGCAGCAATCATGTCGACGGTCGATTCACTGCTGATTTTAGTAAGTTCTTCTATTGTAAAAGATGTATATATTAACTACATAAAACCAGAGGCGAGCGAGAAATCAGTAAAACGGCTAAGCTTTGGCGTAACGACTCTTTTAGGGTCCATCGTCTTTTTATTGGCACTCAACCCGCCGGACTTGCTTATTTTCTTGAATTTATTTGCATTTGGAGGACTGGAAGCTGCATTTATTTGGCCAGTCGTGCTTGGTCTTTACTGGTCTTATGGCAATAAATACGGGGCAATTGCATCCATGTTGACTGGAATTATTTCCTATATTGCGTTACACTTTTATAACGAAGCATACGGCAATCTATTAGGTATGCACACAGTTGTGCTGCCTGTCATTTTATCGCTAATTGCCTATATCGCATTTAGCCTATCCATCAAGAAAACAAAATATGAGTTCTAACAAGGAGGCCCTCAAGTGAAAGAATGGAAAATTTACGCTATGCTCGTGTTCGTCATGTTCAGTTGGGGAGCCAACCTTCCTATACTAAAATACTTAGTAACAGTAGTGCCACCTGTCACTTTAACAGCTTTTCGAATACTATGTGCTAGTTTAGCAGTGTTTATCATTTTATGGAAAATGAAACTTCTTCGTAAACCGACCAAACAAGAATGGAAATATATACTCCTAGGTTCACTCACCAATGTCGTCCTACATCACTATTTTCTAAATATCGGTTTATCCATCACAAGTGGAACACACGGGGGACTGATATTAGGAACCGGTCCAATGCTAACGGCCATTTCTGCAGCATTAATATTAAAATACTTTCCTACGAAAATTCAGTGGCTTGGTCTAGTATTTGGGCTTGCCGGAGTGAGCGTTTCCATTTTAGTTGGAGGTGGCCAATCAAACGGAGCAAACATCGGAGACTTCTATGTATTCCTAGCAATTTTAGCGCAAGTACTTAGTTATATGATCGTAAGTAAAGCAGCAGCAACACTTGACCCAAGATTACTCACGGCTTATATGATGGTAATCGGTGCAGTCGTACTCATCATCATCAGCTTTATACAAGAACCAGGCGGCATTATCGCATTTACCGAAACAACCGGAACATTTTGGGCAATATTTCTAACATCAGCACTCATCTGCACAGCAGTAGGGCATATGATGTACAACTACGCAGTAGGTAAAGCAGGAGCAACAAAATCAGCCATATTCATGAACCTAAATCCACTATTCTCACTCATTCTATCTGCCATTTTCCTAGGCGAAATATTAACAGGCCGCCATTTTATCGGACTCTTCCTAATCATCATAGGAGTAATGCTCGGATCCGGAGCAGCTGAAGACATGTGGAAAAAACATAAACAAAAAAGAGCAATGGAATAATGATAAGTCAGAGGATGGAGGTAAACCAAACATGACAATCGTTTGCTTTCTACTAATCGCTTGGATATTAAGCTGGTTTAAATTTGAACAACTTTTCATCCAAGCCATTAAAGAGCTTTTCAATAAAGAAGTGTCCAAAGCAACCTATTACTTTATCTTTTTCTGTATAGGAGTAATAGGCGACATCACCCTCCTATTAAAAGGAACTTTCTATAATTACCTATAATGTTACGGGTGCCAGGCACCCGTAACATTTTTGTAATATTTTTATTTTCTGCCTGACCCCCTTAAACGGAAATACGCTTACGAATAATAGAGTGTCCGCACAAGAAACACGGACAAAATTCTATTCGAGGTGATTGTAAAATGCAGATGAAGTGGAAGAAAACTGGAGCAGCTCTATTAGTTGCAACGCTAACAATAACAGGTAGCGGTTATGCGTGGGCGAATGAAAATTTGTTCGATACAGTTGATTTGAGCAAGGTAATAAAAACAAGTGAACAGACAACGAAAACAACCGAAAATCCAAAAAGTGATAAAGTAAACAGTGAAGTGACAACAGGAGATACTATAGGAATTGATATTCAAATTCCCGAGGATTACCCAGCTGGCAACCTAGAAGCACTCTCAAAAGCATATGACAATGCCGGAAACGAAACTGCTAAAGCGGCAATTAAACAAAATGCAGAACGTGCAATCGCAAAATTCGAAGCATCACAAAAAGTGGAAACAGAAGCTACTAAAAGCGAAGAGCCAAAAGTAGAACAACCAAAAACTGAGAAACCAGTAGTGGAAGCTCCGAAAACAGAACAACCAAAAGCAGAACAGCCTATTAAGGAAAAACCTGCTAAAGAAGAACCAGCTAAAAAAGTAGAAAAAGAAATACGTAAAGCACTTCATGAAGAACAAAAAGCAGAGGAAAAAGCACTAAAGGAAGAACATAAAGCGGAACGCAAAGCATTACAAGCAGAACACAAAGATAAAAAACAAGAAAACAAAAAGAATAAAAAAGACGAAGATAAGAACGAAGATTAATCATTTTGCAAAATAACCGCTTTTCATTTACCGATTAGCCTATTACAATAAAGGGCACCGGTTAAAGTGAGAACGGAGGGTATGTATGCTTTTGTCCATTATTCAGGGATTATTCAAAACAAAAACAAAAACAAAACAAACAATTAATGAGCTTGCTCAAAAGGCAAAAGCTGGTGACGAGGAGGTTCTCAATGACCTCCTTTTCGCCTTTACTCCATTCATTAAAAAAACGGCATCTTTTATTTGCAAAAGACCAATCGATGGACGAGATGAAGAATTTAGTGTGGCGATGAATGCGTTTCATGAAGCGGTAATGGCATTTGATTCCACTCAAAATGCCTCTATCCAAACGTTTGCCCATCTAATCATCAAAAGACGCATAGTCGATTTCATTCGAAAAGAAGCTATTCGAAACGAAAAAGTACTCCTAATGCAAGCTTCAGAAGAAGAAGTAGCTACATCAGAACAACATTTTCTATTAGATAAACAATCTATCAATACATACGTAGAAGAACAGAGAACCGCTACCAGAAGAGAAGAACTTGCCCGTTACAGTGAATTACTAGCGGCATATAATCTTTCATTCGAAGAACTTACAAAAGTAGCACCAAAGCATGCAGATGCAAGAAAAACTGCCTTTCAAACGGCACAAATTATTGCTGAAACCGAAGAATTCTATGATCATTTATTGAAAACCAAACAACTACCATTGAAAGAAATCGAAGCAATCGTCGAGGTATCTCGAAAAACATTGGAACGGCATCGCAAATATATAATTGCCGTCGTTTTACTATTAAACAGTGACTTCGTTTATATAAAAGAGTATGTAAAAGGAGAAATCATATGATGCGCACATACAAGGGCATTGTTTGCGAGAAAAAAAGTAAATACTCGGTTTTCCTAACGACAGAAGGCAAGTTTCTTCGCGGCATTCCCATCATTCCGAATCCAGAAATTGGGGAGGAAGCGGAATTTCATTTAGCTACAGCAACCCTTCTTCAAAAGCGAATGAAACCTTTTTTCGTCGGACCGGCACTTGTCGCGGCGGTGTTACTTGTATTTTTAGTGGCATCATTAATTCCCCAAACGAGTAGCGCCTTAGCAGCCTACGTGCAGTTGGAAGGAGAAACGGCACTAGAACTAGGAGTTAATCAGGAAGGCACCGTCATTTCCCTAAAGTCTTTAAATGAAAGGCCGACTGAAAATATAGATGAATGGCAAGGACTTCCTCTAGCGATTGTTCTGGATAAAGCCGTAAGCCAAATGAATCCAAAAGTAGAAAAACTAGAAATCATCATGGTCTACGAAGATGAAGAACAAGCAGAAACGAAGAAAATCGTCGAAGAAGCAGTCCACACAGTCCAAAAGGAACACAAGGATCGATCCTGGCAAGTATCAGAAAGCACAGAAGAAGAACGAACAAAAGCCATCCAAAACAACCAAACAATCAAAGAACTAAGGAAAACAGAACCAAAACCAACAAGAAAGAAAGAACAAAATCTAGCGCCAGTTAAACCACCTGTTCATGAAAATAAGCAAAAGAACCAAGAGAACCAAGAGAAGCAGGCACCACCTAAGGAAAATCAACAGCCTAAAGTAGAAAAACAAGAAATAAAACAAGAGATTAAGCAAGAGAAGCAACAAGAAAAATTACAAAAGAAAACCGAAAAAGTAGAACAAAAAATAGAGAAGAAAAACAGCCATAATCAAGGAAATAACAATAATCAAGGAAATAAAAACAACCATATTAACCAAGGAAATAAGAATAACAGCAATCAAGGAAATAAAAACAAAGAAGGAAATAATAACAACAATAAGTAATGAAACTCGAAAAAAGAGAGCGACTCCCCAATGAATCGCCCTCTTTTTTTGTTACAGGAATGTTACTGGTGCCAGGCACCAGTAACATTCCTGTAACATCCAAAACTACGAATCTCGAAATATATAAAAATACAATTGACTTTATATTTATGCAGTACTATAATTATTTTTAACATAAACGAAGAGGTGAACGAGATGAAGATTGGTATTATTGGTGCAACAGGTTATGGAGGACTAGAGCTCATTCGACTTCTGCACACCCACCAAGAGGTTGAAAACATTGATTTGTTCACTTCTTCGGAAGAGGGAATACAGTTTTCGCATAAATATACACATTTATTGAATATTCACGATCAGCAATTACTAAAAATTGAAAATGATAAACTGGCAAACTACGATGTCATCTTCACAAGCACGCCATCAGGAGTTTCTACAGAACTTTTACCTCCATTAATCGGTTCAGGACCAAAACTCATCGATCTGTCAGGTGACTTCCGTCTTAAAGATGCCACCCAATACGAACAGTGGTATAAAAAAACACCAGCACCACCAGAAGCAATCGCACAAAGTGTATACGGTCTAACCGAATGGAACGCAGAAGCAATCCAACAAGCCCAACTAATCGCAAACCCTGGTTGTTACCCGACGGCAGTCCTACTTTCTATCTTGCCGCTCATCAAAGAAAACTTAATAGACTCAACGCAACTCGTAATCGATGCCAAAAGTGGAATTTCTGGAGCAGGCAACAAACCAAACCAAATGACGCATTACAGTGAAACGAATGAAAACACAGCTATTTACAAAATTCATGAACACCAACATATACCGGAAATAGAGCAGGCAATCACTAACTTTGCAGGCAAAACAGCACCGGTCACATTCACGACCCATCTAGTACCAATGACAAGAGGGATTATTACAACTAGTTATGCACCGGTAACGTCAGGGGTAACAGAACAACAGCTCACAAAGGCACTAGAAGAAACATACGCCAACCACCCGTTTGTCCGAATCATCAAAGAAACGAACAAATTCGGTACGAACCAAGTGTACGGCTCGAACTTCTGTGATGTACACGTGAGACTAGACCCCAGAACGAACCGAGCGACTATCGTTTCGGTTATCGATAACTTAGTAAAAGGAGCAGCCGGGCAAGCGATTCAAAACATGAACGTCCAGTTCGGTTTGGATCAAACGACAGGCCTCCAGCAAGTCCCACTTTTCATTTAATTCAGCCCGAAAAGACTGGCTGAATTAAATGAAAGCCTCCGGCGGATGTCACAGATTTTGTAAGGAGTTCATCAAACGAGCTCGATGCAAAATCTCGACGCAAATACGCCAAGGCGAATTTGATAAAACTAGGAGGAATTCATTTGACAACAGTAACTACAATGAAATCAATTTCATATAAAAATATAGCATCACCAAAAGGCTTCAAAGCAACCGGCATCCACTGCGGGCTCAAGCACAAGAAAAAAGACCTGGCACTACTAGTCAGTGAAGTTCCTGCAAGTGTTGCCGGCGTATTCACAACCAACGTATTCCAAGCAGCACCACTACTCGTAACAAAAGAAGTCGTGCAAAACACTGGCAAAATGCAAGCAATCATCGTCAACTCAGGAAATGCAAATGCATGCACCGGCAAACAAGGAATGATCGACGCCTATACAATGCAAGCAAAAACAGCAGAAAAACTAGGCATCAACCCAAACTTAGTAGGCGTCGCTTCCACTGGAGTAATTGGGGAAATCATGAAAATGGAGCCACTGCTTGAAGGCATTCAAAAACTCCACCCAATCGACGAACTAGAAGGAGCGATGGGATTCGCTCAAGCAATTATGACAACTGACACTGTAACAAAAAATACATCATATAAAACAACAATCAACGGAAAAGAAGTAATCTTTGCAGGTACTGCAAAAGGCTCCGGAATGATCGAGCCGAATATGGCGACCATGCTAGGATTTATCACAACCGATGCCAACATCGAATCTGACCATCTTCAAGCCGCACTGAAATCGATCACCGACGTTACATTCAACTCCATCACAGTGGACGGCGACACGTCGACAAATGACATGGTTGTCGTGATGGCCAATGGTTTAGCGGAAAACAACACGCTTACTCCGCAACATCCAGAGTGGGAAAATTTTGTCCATACACTTCATGCAGTGTCACAAGATTTAGCGAAAATGATTGCAAAAGACGGGGAGGGCGCGACAAAACTAATCGAAGTGGAAGTGCAAGGAGCAGCAACAGACGAAGAAGCGCGTAAAGTTGCGAAAACTGTAGTTGGCTCACCACTTGTCAAAACGGCTATTTTTGGAAGCGACGCAAACTGGGGAAGAATCATCGCTGCTGTAGGTCGTAGCGGTGCTCAAATAAACCCAAACGCGATTAAGATCAAAATCGGAGAAGCTGACGTAGTCAATAACGGCGAACCAGTTCCTTTCTCAGAGGACGATTTATTTAATTATTTAAAGCAACATGAAGTGAAAATCTCAGTCGAATTAAACAATGGCAACGGCCAAGGAATAGCGTGGGGGTGCGATTTAACATATGACTATGTCCAAATCAACGCAACCTACCGCTCCTAAACGTATCGTCGTCAAACTCGGCGGCAGTATGCTCGAACGGTTAAATGAAACCCATATCGCAAACTTTAAAGGAATCAAACAGCAAGGCATCGACCTCATCATCGTCCATGGTGGGGGTCCTGCTATCAATAGACAACTAGCAAAAAACGGCGTCACATCTACAACAGTAGGCGGAATCCGCGTAACTTCCGAAGAAGCTGTAACTATCGTTCAGTCCACCCTAATCGGTCAAGCAAACCCAGCCCTAGTTCACCAGCTGAATAAAGGCGGGGTGAACGCAATCGGACTAAGTGGCTATGACAACCTACTAACTTGTACATTCCTAGATAAGGAAACATACGGCTTCGTCGGGGAAATAAAAGAAGTAAATAGCAATCTCATAGAAACATTGCTCGCAACCGGCATCACACCAGTCATATCCTGCATCGGCTGCGCAAATGACGGCACGCCACTCAACATAAACGGCGACACAGTAGCGAGCAAAATCGCTTTGGCGATAAAAGCAGAAAGCCTACTACTAGTAACCGACACACCGGGCATTAAAATAGGCGGGGAAGTGCAACAAGTCGTAACGGCATCGGCAATAAACAACTGGATCGAAACGCAAGACATCTATGGAGGAATGATCCCGAAAGTAACAGCAGCACTAGACTGCCTAGCAGAAGGCATCCCGTCCGTCCAAATTGTCGGTGAAACACTAGAAGGTACGACCATTTTACAGCAGGAGGTATTGGCATGAGCGCATTATTTCAAAACTACGCACGTCGCCCGGTCCATATCGTACAAGGAAAAGGAACAATCGTTACAGATGAAATCGGAAAAGAATATCTCGATTTTACAAGTGGTATCGCCGTATTAAGTCTCGGCCATGCGCATCCTGCAATCGTGCAAGCTATCCAACAACAAAGCGAAAAACTATGGCACACATCGAATTTATTCGAAAGTCCAGAACAAGAAAAACTAGCCGCAACACTTGTCCAAGATACACATCTCTCGCACGCATTTTTCTGTAACAGCGGAGCGGAAGCAAATGAAGCGGCGATTAAAATGGCGCGCAAACATACAGGAAAGAATGTCATCATCACATTCGAAAAATCATTCCATGGCCGCACATTCGGTGCAATGTCCGCAACCGGTCAAGAAAAAATACGCCAAGGCTTCGGTCCATTACTCGAAACCTTTCGCACAATCCCTTTCAATGACATCTCTGCGCTAGAAGCAGCAATCGACAGCGAAGTAGCGGCAATTATGCTCGAAGTCATTCAAGGAGAAGGTGGCGTAAACCAAGTCACACCAGCATTCGCACAAGCAATTGCAGACATTTGCGCATCAAAGGGCATTCTACTCATCATCGACGAAGTACAAACGGGCATCGCACGCACTGGAACTCGCTATGCATATGAGCAAACCGTCCTAAAACCGGACATCATAACGCTCGCAAAAGGCCTCGGTGGCGGTTTCCCAATCGGCGCCATGATCGGCACAAGCGCCTTATACGACACATTCAGTCCAGGTACACATGGCACAACATTTGGCGGAAACCCACTAGCAGTAGCCGTTGCACAAACCGTCCTAGACAATGTGTTCCAAACCGAATTTTTAAACGCGGTAAACGAAAAATCCGAGTACATTTTAGGTAAATTAAAAGAAGTACTTCCAACCCACCAAATAGTCGGCTCAGGCCTATTACTCGGTATCGCATGCGAAGAAGAAGTCGCATCTTACGTCGACAAGGCAGAAAAAGCCGGTCTATTACTAGTGTCAGCAGGTCCAAACGTCATCCGACTCCTGCCACCACTAACAGTCTCAACAGAAGAAATCGACCAAGCCGTTGACATACTTTCTTCTATATTAATATAAGCAGCAACAACCTGAATTAAAGCGCTCAGCGAACCGCTATTCATATCAAAGACCGCCCTACTACCTAGGAGCGGTCCTATTTGGATTTCAAAAAATCCATATAATGGTTAAGAGCAACTAGCCGCCCCTTGAAAGCAATCAAATCTACCTCTAAAGCACCGAAATCACTCCTATAAGCAACCATCGAATAGCTGAAAGCAACCATTTCTCACAGTAAAAGGTTAACTTAGTGTGAGATGTGGAGATTTACTAAGCAATAGACTTATCGCTAAAATAATGCCCGTCTCAACGCCAAACATCTCAAAAAACAACGATTGCAAACACCCAATAATATGGTACACTTTAGAAAAATTCACCAATTTTGAAAAGGAGCAACCACATGCTAACATGGCACAAAGAAATCACCATCCCAGCACCAATCGAAACAATATGGAACCTATTTGACCTCGACAACATCCAAAGAATCATGCCAAACATAGTAGAGCACAAACCAATAGAGATAAAAGAAGGTGTCGTCGGCTCCACCTATCAGCAAACCTACAAAGAAGGTAAAAGAACCCAAACCTATATCGTGACAGACATCGAATACGAAAACACAACCCACAAAAAACACAACAGAATCGAGTTCACATTAGCAAAATTATTTAAAATCCAAGCCGGATTCACCCTAATTAAAATAGACGATCAAACGACTAGATTCATCTACACGGGTCAAAACGAAGGTATCAATTTCATGGGACGTATTTTATCTAAGATGGGTAGTCAAAAACAAAACGAAAAAGTAGTAAATGACTTTGTAGCACTAGTACGTACAGAAGCGTTAAAAGACGCAAGTAAGGTGGGATAACCATGTCAATCGATTGGGGCACTCTAAATTACATCGCTATTATTGTTGGTGGACTATTGTATATGGTGTACGGGGGAATCTATTACTCGGTTCTTCTATCCGGAAAAAAAGAGAATGCAAGTAATGGGGCATTCAAATATATTTATTCTGTCATCATCGCATTTATCAGCTCGTTTCTTATGGCTATTCTCATTCAAATGACTGGAGCAGAAACATGTATACAAGGAGCGTTAATTGGCTTCATCATTGGAATCTTCATTAAAATGGTGTACGTGAAAAATGCATTATTCGGCCTGCTTTCAAAAAGGTCGATGTTAAWCGCGATTTTCGACCACGTGATCATTTTCACGTTACTCGGCGCGCTACACGGCTGTTTTTAATAAAAAAACCAAAGCTCTTTGCCAAGGCAAAGAGCCTTACAACTAAAAACTAGAAGTCATCGTCCAAACCGCCACCGCATCCTCGTCCCCAACATTAAAAAAACGATGCGGTTGCGAACTATCGAAGTAAATACTATCCCCCTGACAAAGTGTATGAAACTCACCCTCTAACTCCACACGTAAACAACCGGCAAGCATCAGCCCACACTCTTCGCCGCCATGAAACAAATAAGGTGTGTCCAAATCCTCACCGGGTGCGACAATCATCTTAAAAAAACTCATCTGCTTCCCAGTGCTCGGAGACAACAATTCATAACTTACATTCGACCGCACCCGCTTCACTATATTTGCTTCCCCGGCCCGTGTAATAGAAACCGCAGTCGCTACTTCCGTTTCAAAAAACGAAAAGATCTGCACCTTTAAACTATTACTCAAATTCCAAAGTGTTTCCAAAGAAGGAGATACTAACCCTCGCTCTATTTGGGAAATCATACTTTGACTCACGCCTGCTAACTTAGCAAGCTCCTCAGACGTCAACCCCTGTAACCTACGCAAATAACGTACTCGCTTACCTATCTCTCCTTTTGGAAATTCCACAAAAAACACCCCTTCTGGATAAATATGCAACTAACAGAATAATAAAGCATTATAATAATCTATAAATAGTACACATATAATCTATTGTTTATTCTATTTTGCACCTTTTTGCAAATAGAATCAATAATAAAAATATTATAATTATTTATTTATTATGTAGACAGTTGAATAATAATAATTTATACTACTAATAATTCACTAGTTTCAGAAGGGGAACTGAATTAATTCAAAATATGGGGGACAAAAACATGAAAAAATGGTTAGCAGCAGTATTAATGATTACCATGTTAATTATTGCAGGGTGTAGCAATGATTCAGGTGGGGGAGTATCGACGGAAAACTCTACTATTCAAAAAGCACTAAAAAACAAAAAGTTAGTAATTGGGATGTCAACAGGATACTTCCCATTTGATATGAAAAATCCAAACGGTGATTTCGTTGGATACGACGCGGACACTGCAGAAGCACTTGCAGCAGCACTTGGCGTAGAAATTGAATACAAACAATTCACTTTTGACGGTCTTATCCCTGCGCTACAAACTGGGGAAGTAGATATGGTATTCGCTGGTATGACAATTCGTGGAGACCGTGCACTTGCAGTAAGCTTTGCTGATCCATACTTCCAAACTGGTCAAGCAGTTATGCTTCCAGGAACAGATACAGCTACAAAAACATGGCAAGATCTAGATGTAGCAGGCAAGAAAATTGCAGTAGGTATTGGAACGACTGGTGCTTTACTTGCAAAAGATGTATTTAAAAACGCACAAGTTATGGACTTTGAAAACTTCCCAGATGCAGCAGCAGCACTTGCTCAAGGGCAAGCAGATGGCATTGTATATGACGAGCCAGCAATCGCGGTTTGGAAATTACAAAATGGAGACAACGTAAGACAATTAGAAGGTCTTATCTCTACAGAAAATCTTGGAATTGCACTAAAGAAAAATGATTTCGAAACAATTCAATGGGTTAACTCATTCTTAAACAGCTACCTAGGAAGTCCGGCAGAGCTTGCATCTCGCGAAAAATGGTTCGAAACTTCTGACTGGTTAGGTGAAGTAGTCGAAGAGTAGGACACTCTGGCAACTTAGAGGAGGAACAGCTATGTATCAATACGACTGGAGTGTCATAAGTCGCAATATGGACGTCTTTATAGAGGGAGCGCTGAAAACAATTGAAATTTCAGCGATCTCCATCCTCTTGGCCATTCCGATTGGTATTTTATTTGGGATGGGACGTATTTCGAAAAATAAGATTTTCCGATTAATCTCTTCTACATATGTAGAAATTATTCGTGGTGTTCCACTGCTTGTATTACTTATTTGGATTTTCTTCGTACTCGGACAATTTCTGAAGCTTGGGTCCTATTGGGGAGCAATTTGGGGACTCGCGATATTTGCCGGCGCATTTATCGCGGAAATAGTCCGTGCTGGAATTCAAGCAGTACCTAAAGGGCAAATGGAAGCGGCACGTTCACTAGGAATGTCACATACAAAGGCAATGACCTTTATAATTTTGCCGCAAGCATTCAGACGAGTTTTACCACCGCTTGCATCACAATTTATTATGCTCATAAAAGATTCGTCGCTTGTATCTATCATTTCGGCAACCGACTTAACACTAAACGCAAAAAACCTAGTAGCAACATCGTTCCGCTCCATTGAAGTATGGACATTCGTTGCACTAATCTATTTCATCATGACATTCAGCCTATCACTAATCATTCGATACTTCGAAAAACGATTACTGAAAAGCGAAGCATAACGGCAAGGAGGGTGTAACCAAATGATCTCTATTAAAAATGTCAATAAAAGCTTCGGTGCCCACCACGTCCTAACCGACGTTTCGCTCGAAGTACCAAAATCGAATGTAGTCGCGCTAATCGGACCGAGTGGAGCGGGGAAATCTACCCTCATCCGAACAATCAATGCACTAGAACCAATCGACAACGGAGAAATTATCGTCGATGGAATATCCATCCACGACAAAAAAACGGACATCAACAAAGCCCGACTAAACATCGGCTTCGTATTCCAAAGCTTCAACCTATTTCCGTTTTTAACAGCACTAGAAAACGTCACAATTTCACCAATGAAAGTAAAAGGCCTTTCAAAAGAGGAAGCTGAAAAAAGAGGGAAAGAACTACTAACATCCCTTGGGCTAGGAGATAAATTCKACTCCTATCCAAGCAGACTCTCTGGCGGCCAACAACAACGTGTAGCCATCGCACGAGCACTAGCAATGGATCCACAAGTCATGCTATTTGACGAACCGACATCCGCACTCGACCCAGAAATGGTAACCGAAGTACTCGATGCCATCCGTAAACTAGCAAAAGACGGCATGACCATGGTCGTCGTCACACACGAAATGGGCTTCGCCAAAGAAATCTGCGACGAAATCGTCTTCATGGCAGAGGGCAAAATCGTCGAACGCGCAGCACCATCCAAATTCTTCACCAACCCAGACACACAACGCGCCCAAGACTTCCTATCCAAAGTTCTAAACCACTAGAATATTCTAGTGGTTTTTCTTTTGTTATTTTCTTTTGTTATTTTGCTTTGTTACAGTATTGTTACTGGTGCCAGGCACCAGTAACAATACTGTAACAAAGCAACTTGAAAAAAACATGGAAGACAGTGTGCTAACAATAGAAGAGTTGATATAAAACTCTTCTATTGTTAGCTGATCTATCTAGCTTTAGAAACAGGATGTTTAAACATGGTGACTTACGAAGCAATGAACATGCTATTTCAATTCGGTAAATTCCCAATAACAGCAGCAATTATTGCCCTATACACCAATAGAAAAAGTAACTGCCACCGTTAGCGCAGCGTGCAGCCTTCGCATGAGAAATTGCATGTGAGCACCACATAACCAAACCCGACTACCACATAAACCACTCCACTCACCAAGCTGCTATTAAAAAAATCAAACGGACCAGAATTCCTAAAAGAATGGACAAATAGCAAAGACTTTCCAACGCCAAAACAAAGCAGTTTCCGTAATTGGATAATCAAACGGGAAGATAGCCAATGAATAAACTAACAATAAAATAAATCGCACGTCTACAAGGCAATCAAATCCCATCAACAACTTAAACATTTATATAGAAGAAACTCAAGCAAATGAAATACTATCAACGATTCATGGAGCAGCGGGTTCACTAAAAACCGGCTCGACGAAAACACAAGTAAATGGAGCGCGACTCTTGGCAATTAGAATATCACCAACGCCGAACCCGCAAAAACGGGCATCACATACCGCAACTATGCGTTAGTTGAATCCTACACGATATATCATAATTGACGAAGAAACATGACAATTCGTTTACATTAGTAATCAAGGCTTAATACAACAAAATATTTTGACAAAAATAAGGGTGAGTCAATCTATCTAGTAAATGCTACTTTTCTACTCCATTAAAAGGAGGCTTTAAAATGCTGGTATCAATAGAAGCAGTAAGCGCAAAGACGAACTGTACAATCGAAGACAAAAACGGCAATAACATAAAACAAGCACAATTCCCACCACCCAACACCCCGAAATGGGCCATGTCTGGATTAAAAGAACACCAGAAAACACAAGACCGAGCAATTGCCCATTCCACACCGATTGCTTCCAAGTACTAGCATCCACTTCTGCAATCGAAAAATGCTGGAATACAAACGCAAAAAATCTCCCGGCAGACCATCCTGCAGGGAGACAAAAGCAAACTATATCGCACAAGGAGTCCACAAAAAAATATGCTCGCTCACGCACTCGACAGCATCATCATCGCTGAAGAAGTCATGAAACAACCGCAATTCCTCCGAAAATAAAACAAAACATCAAAGAACAGCTAAACGGCTACATCTACTACCCAGCACTTGACGACCTAGCAGAAACAATTGTCTTACCAGCACTCGGGGACAATACGGGACTAGTGTTTGCATCCCAAATGTAAAAATCGCCCTCTGCATCAGCAAAGGGCGATAAAATAAGAAAAGAAGCATCCGAAGTTCAGATGCTTCTTTTCTTGAGCGATAAAACGAAGGAAGTAGAAGGCTGCACACTAATGAATGTACAAACAAGTTTACGGCGTTACACATCTATAAGTAACCTTCTATACTGTACATCATAACATAAATTTAAAAAAATGCACGCATTTACACAAAGAAATTTTAAATTAATTAATTCTTTAAGAAGAAACTATTATATGATTTAATAACATAAAAGTAGCAAGAAAATTCTATTAAACTGAAAAAATAATAATGGGTAATCTTAAATTATAAAAATGGTAATAATTAATCAGAAAAAAAGGTAGCATAAATATTAATATTCCTGTAATATGGAACTTGTAATAGAGTCCTTGGTGCTTTCAAAACATCATCCTCAAAAATAAACTGGTAATCTTATAGGTTTCTAGTTGATTTTAGCATAAGAGTTTTGTATACTCATATATTAGTTAGGGTGATGATATTGGACGCTATCAAGCGACCGGCGTTACACACTAAAAAATTGCAACACACAAGCGAAGGGAGATCACAAGTTTATGAAGAAATCAGTAATTAAAATTGCAGCATCAACTGCAGTAGCAGCTTCAGCATTCGTTGCAGCAGCACCTGCTCAACAAGCTGACGCAGCAGTAAACGTAAATCAATTAGCAACAGACGCACAAAATGCAGGTACAGTATTAAAATGGGCTATCTCAGTAGAAGGTTCTGCTGACTTCGTAACACGTCCATACGATCAATACAATGCAGCTAAAAAAGCATTAGCAGCAGCAGAGGCAGCAGCTAAAACGCTTACTACTTCTGAAAAGTTAAGCTTAAATGCTAAGCTTGTAGAACCAAAATTACAAATCAAACGTGCAGCGGCTTACATCGATGCAATCACTTCAAGTGAAAAAATCAAAGACTTAACATCTAAATTAGATGCTGCTATCGCTACTGGCGATATCGAAAAAGTTGAAGCTGCTTACCACACAGCAACTGCTGAGTTCCGTAAACAAGCTAAACTTTTAGACCGCGTATATGGTCAATCAACTCGTGACGAAATTCGTAACGCAGTTAAACCAGCACTAGAAAAATCAGTTGCTTCAGTTAAAAATGAAGTAACAGTTAACATGCTTGTAAAAGCAGCAGCTAAAGACGTTGCAGCTGGAAACATTGCTGAAGCACACGCGAAAATTGCTGAAGCTCAAGCAATCATCGATGCTAACAAACTTAAATGGGAAACTGACCTACAAAAATCAGTAAATGATTTTAAAACAGATTTACCAGCTATACCTGGAAATATTTCTGTTGAAACTGCTGCATTCCACGGTGAAGTTGGTCAAACTTACGCTGTAACTGCAACTTTCAAAACGACTTCTGGTGCAGCATATAATGGACCAGTAGAATTTGAATTTGATAAGGCTGGTTATTCTTTCAAAACTGCAAATGGTCAACCAGTAAATGCTTCTGGTGACACTGTTAATGCTGTAAACGGACAAATAGTTTTAACAGTTACAGATTCTGGTTCAGCTGTAGCAGGTGGTAAAATTAAATTTGCTACTTATCCTAATGGAACATCAAATGATTCAGTAGATCAAAAATCTTCTGGTACATTGAATTTCTATAAAAAGGTTATTGCAAATGATGGACGAATTACACTTTCATCATCTACTGGAGTTGTAAAATATGTAGATGTAACTAACAAATATTTTGTTACTACAGATCTTCAAAAATACACATTAACTTCTGCAGGAAATGTATTCCAAGATACTAACAATGCAGTTCTTTCACTAGATGCTTTTCTAGCTAAATTAACAAAAGACGATGTTGTAACAGGGGAATATTACTATGGTAATGGTTCAACTCTTAAATTAGCTCTAGATTATCAAGCAGGTGCAAAATTTGCACTTGATCAAGAGCAACTTTCTGACACATCACCATTACGTGTAGAAGAAAACACAGTTAAATTGTCAGGTACTGGTGAAGCTGGTAAAGTAGTTTATATTTACAATACTGCTAATAACGCTTCATTCCCAGTAGCGCAAGTACAAGTAGGTTCTAATGGTATTTGGAGTACTGTTGTTTCTGTAGGCGAAGAGACTGCTGTTAATTTTGAAATTTACCAAGAAACAAGAACAAACCAAGTTGCTCAACAACTTAGCGTTGTTCACAGTTCTGATAATCCATCAATTACTGTTATTGGTGGTAAATACAAGGCTACTGCTCAATCAAACAGTGGTACAGGAGACGGTTCATTATCAGGAGAAGTAATTCCTTTCAATGCTGGTGCTTCTGATCAATTAAATGATGCTAAAGTAGCTTCAAACGCTCAAATTACAGTACTAGATGGTGATTTAACTCGTGCTACTTTTGTGAATAATGTTAATGGAACAGTAATTACTAAAACTACTAATGGTGATTTCAAAGTAACATTTGGTGCACCTACTTCTATATCTGGTGGTAACGGAGTATTAAATGGTTCATTAAATATCAGTGCTGTATCTGGTATTACAAATGAATATGGCTTAAAAGTTAATGCATCAGGATCGATTTCAAACTATTAATTATTAGTTTGTAATTCTTAAAACTGTTTCCCACATAGTTGGGAAACAGTTTTTTTTTGCTTTATGAAAATATTTATTTCTAAACATGTTGATATCTGTTCTATTGATTGTTGGTATAAATTACCAGTATGAATGAAGATGAGAAAAGGTAGCAGGGGATCAAGAGAATGCTAAGGTATCATTTTCGTGATTTTTGGACTATTTTATACACGTTCAATTCATGAATTTTATAGGGAAGACATAATAGAAGCCGTTGTAGAAACATAGAGACACATATTTCAAGACATTGTTTATGTAAGGTTTATTTACTTCCGAAGTGAGGGAAACTTGAAGACAGTCAGTGTTTTCTTTACATGCAAAAGTAGATTTTGCAATAAGTGTGGAAAAAAGTATACTGATGATTGGTCGTATAAACAGTGGGAATTAATTTTAACATTCCACATAAACGTTTGCAAAAGATATCTTAAGTCCCGAAGTATTTATATTAACGAAATAAAAAGACTTATTTACTTGCCCGTTTTGCCATCGTGAGATGGACCTTGTAGAAGTTTGGTACGCTGATTATGGTTTCTTGTATCATTACATGGAAGACTAAAGATTATCAAAACATAGGGAAAGTTGAAAATTGAAAAAGATAGTTATCTGGATGAATTGAATAGGGAGATTTGAAAGCATAAGGGAAGATAACCCATTCCGATTAAAGTAAGAATTGTTTCTCATTAAATATAAATATAGGTATTGACATCGAACTTATGATGTTCCTGTTTTTGCGATTAAACTATGCCGGATCGAAAAAATAGTACTGTGCTATTCAGTAGACTTTGGACGTGGGCAAAGAGGCTTTAATTCCTGATATTACTTTATGCTAAAGAGGGGACACTTTTGTTGATAGTAAAGGTTGTTATGAATGCCGAATCGTTTGTGAATTAGAATCTTTACTAGGAGTGAAGAGTAATAACATCGAAAATCTATTATGTTACCACTTACTTTGTAATGAGGGATAAACAATTTATTATTTAAATATCAATTAATCCCCCTAACACTTTTAGGTAGAATTATTATGAGAACACATGTTTTAAAAAGGGAATGTATTAATTGAGTAGATTTTATAAATCGTACTTTTAAAAAGTGTAGACTACTTTTCTGAATTTTTCTTGGTTTTAAAAACTGGGTTGCTAACAAAACTTTTTGTTTTGCAGAGTTTAATAGATCCATAGCCAAACGTGAAGCGTTACAAGTAAGTGTTTCTTTTCGTAGATCGTTTTTTCTTCTTCCATTTTTTATTTAGCATGCAGCCACACTGCACGCAAGTCATTAGGCTTTAGATTTGGTTTTTTAGTGAATATTTTCTTCTTAGATGAATCTGGTCTGCCGAGTGCTTCAAAGTGTGTAGCATCACTCGCCAACGATTCTTCTGTAATATATTCTGCTTGCGTTGCTTGAGCGGTCGGAATGTCTTAGACTTTTGTTATCGCATCGGTTTCGCTGATGATTGTAATCATTCGCTCCACCACACTAGCGATTAACGTATCGAAGATTGTCATCAATGGTGCAAGTCCTAATGTTGGAAAAATAGCATGGAACCGATGAGCAGGTAAAGAAAATTCAAGAGAAAAGAAACGTATTCCGTTTTTGGGTACCAATATAATTATGTCCAAAGAAGTAAAAAAATATGGTATAATTTTAGGGGCATATGTCGAATTGAGGGGAATTGGAATAATGATGAATCAAAATAAAATTCAATATAAAACAAAGAAAGATTATACTAATTATTTTATTACAGTTTTTGTATTATTAATAATAACTATTCTTATAGTTTCGCAAAATGAGGCTAAAGACCAAGATGAAATATTGCTTAATGACTTTTCACATTACCAAGAAATAAACACATTGTTTGAACAAGGTAATACTGAATATGTCGTAGATCCATTAGAAGAGTTAAATAAAATATATAACGATGATTATAATATTGCTTATGGACTAGGATATGCATATTTAAATAATGGAAGGAAYGATGCAGCATTAATCATGTATACTAGAAGTTTAGACCTAAATCCTTATTTAGTAGAAAATAAAGACTTTATGTATCAATATGCATTAGTACTTTCAAATAATAAACAATTCGACAATGCAATCATTGTAATTGATCGATTGTTATCCCTTCCAATCGATGAGCCTTTTAAAATAACTATTAATGAATTAAGAGATTCTATAAATGAAATGAAGGGATCGACAACATGAGAAGTTTGAATGTAGGGAAAATCTCTATTAAAAGGGATGAATTTGAAGATAAAAGATCTGTAGAAAAAAATGATCGATTGTTATTTTTTGTTTTTTTAGTTGCTTTAACTCTGATTCCTTTAGTAATAGGTGCAAAAGCAAAAATATTTGTAAGTCCTTTAATATCTGGCGAAGGTATAACGAGCACGGGATACCAATTAGACTTCTTCACGTATTTTAAATTTTTAATGCTATTAATATTAACTTTAGCATCATTGATTCTATTTCTCTATAAAGTTTACTTTCTTAACTATAAAATAAAATGGAACTTTTTATTATTTTCTATTGTAGCTTTCATAGTTGGGTTGACGTTTTCTGTAGTATTCGCAGAATACAAATCGATTGCACTCTGGGGAATGTATAATCGTCATGATGGTGTAATTACCTTTATATGTTATGCAGTTTTGATGTTTATAGCACTTAATATTACTTATCCTAAAAAAGCATTGAATAGGGTAGTTTATACTTTATATCCATTCGTATGGATAAATGTAATTATTGCTTTAATGAATTTATATGGTGTAAATATACTTCAAAGTCAAACATTTCAAAAGGTATTCACACTATTTCTAATGGATGAAATGACATTAAGTGAAGGTTCCGTATTAACTGGTACACTTAATCAGTGGAACTATATGAGTGGATACTCTGCAGTGATGGCTATTATCTTTTTAACATTGGTTGTATTTCATGGAACCATTAAATCTAAAATAGTTAATTTACTGACAGCGATTGCTGCATTTCTAACAATACTTGCTTCAATGTCTACGAGTGGATTTATTACTGTTCTGGTTTTAACGGTTGCTTTGACAGCAATAATATTTACTAAAAAGAATAAGAAAAAATCTATCACATGGCTAATTGGCTTTATCATTTTAGCTTTTGTTTCTATAGGGATCCTATCGAAACATAATCCTCAAGTATGGACAGAGTCGATTTGTTTTTTAATAAAAACAAACCCTTTTKAACAAGTTGAAGGAGCATCTCAACATTTTCATTTTCCAGTTAATAAAGCTGCAGCAGCTGATTCGCAACTTGAATTACCAACGCTTACTGAAAGATATTATTCAGCGGGTTCGGGCCGTATTTATATTTGGGGAAATGTGCTCCGATTAATTAAGGATAAGCCCTTAACTGGTTATGGTTTAGATACCCTAACTTATCATTTTCCACAAAATGATATAAATAAAAGATCTGGAATTTTTGATGAGAACACATTAATTGATAAGCCACATAATTTGTATCTTGGTATATTATACGGTACAGGAATACTAGGGTTTTTAAGTCTTATTAGTATTATATCTTTGTACTCATTTAAACTGTTTAGATATGTATTTAAGGATAATAGTACGCCTATCATTTGGGCTTTCTTTTTAGGGTGGGGGGCATTTATCGTTCAAGCAGTATTTAACGATTCTGTAATTGGAGCAACTCTTGTCCCTTTGTTAGGTACCACGATTGTATATGCAATATCAAATAGTAACATTAAAGAGGAGATATCATGAACGAAGAAACGATTGATTTAAGAGAGCTAATCGAAATTGTTTGGAAAGGCAAAAAAGTTATCATTTTATCGATAATAGTTGCTATGTTAATAGCATTTGTTTTGAATGTTTTTGTTTTAGACAAAAAATATGAATCTAAAGCCACTGTTCAAATTACATCGAATACGCCAGCTGAAGGTATTGTAAAACAATACATAGATAGTGAGTTTACCAACCAAGTGTTTACTGAGAGAATTAAAAGTCAGGCATTTATTGATCATGTTTTTAATCAGACTAATAATAGAGAAATAAGTAATCAAAACTTGAGCGTAAGTATAGATGCTACAACATTTATGATTTCTCTTTCCTATACAAGTGATAACGCCGAAAAATCAAACGAAGTATTGACAAAACTAATTAACGAACAAAAAACAACAATGACCAATTCATTACAAAATCAGTTTACTTTACTAGCAGATTCATACACAGAAGAAAGTAAAAAACTCTCCAATGAAATTAGGGATTTAATCAAGTTATACAATACAACAATTAAAACAAACAATTTACCAGAAATATTAATACTGCAATCAATGGTATCGAACCAACTTATAGTAGATTTAACACAAGAACAACAAGCATCACTTGTAAAAGTAGACGGTGATATACAAAATGAGTTAATGCAATTGCAAGCAAGGATTGAATCTAAGTCAGTAGAGTATAGAAAAGTTTTAGATCAATATCAATCAGTATTAACTAATATTGAAAGCTTTAGACCAGACCCATTAATTAAAACGATCATTGATCCAACTGTACCTAAAGAACCGAGCTCACCAAATATACTTATATATATACCATTAAGTATTATAATTGGCGTAATGATTGGTCTAGCGATTGTTTTTATGAGAAAGTACTGGATAGAAACAAGTCCGAGAAGTAAATGAAGAGAGAAGGAATGGGATATTAACTAAGAATGTTTGCGCATATTATTTTTATTTAGATGATCGTATTTGGAGTGTTGCATATCAAAGTGGATTATTAGCCATTGTGTATTCTGTGACAATTTTTGTTTGTGCACCAAGTTTATACAATAAGGAGTACAGAAGGAGATGTATTTTCGCATGATGGCTGATACATATTATAGCAATTGGAGAATCGCGGTTGATACTTAGAGTTTTTTAGTGAGCAAAGAATGCAAAGTAATCATAAACATAACATCTGGCACTCACTCGGTTCCAACAATTAATGGTTTTTCTGAAGAAACTGGTTTTGCTTTCGCAACAAATACCTTTTCCATCATTACTTTTGAAATACGCATAGCATTTATTGGATACGAAGCTTGGTCGGTAGATTATTATAGACTACCAAATTTATTTGATAAGTGGGTAACCTAAACAATAATACTATAGTTGCCACGTATTGCTACAACATTTCAAGAGACCTAGATATTCAAGTAAATAATCCAGAAGGGAAAATTACACTTTGTTATATAGGTGATGTATTAGAATAGTTCATAAGTGCACTTGAAGGAAAACCTAAAAGACATGATAATTATTGTTCTGTAGAAACAACTTATTCAACAAAAATAGGAGATTTAGCCAATCTGATTAGAACCTTTAAAGAATCTAGAACGAATTTAAGTATTCCAAGCATGGATATTATGCTTTAAGTAAAAACTTTATCGTATATATTTAAGCTTTTACCAAAAGGTTAGTTTTTTAAAAGCTAAAGATGAATATAAATAATCGAGGATCTATTATAGAATTCATACTTGCGTCAAATTGGAGACAAATTCCTATAATATTTCTATACCTGGTATTACAAAAGGTAATCATCGGCATAATAGAATAGATTCTTGTAGTAAGTTATCAAAATTGTTATTAGTCCATATTCCAGTTGGTTACACACATTCAATTGTAAATGTTGAAAAAATAGATATAGTTACTGTAATGGGTTAAATGAAGGCTTTAATCTAGAGCAAGCAGATACAATATTTTTGGAGGAATAAACTAATGAGCATGTTACAAGTGACGACTACTGTCGGAACTAGACCTGAAATTATTATACTGTCAGAGACAATTAAAGCATGTGATAAATACTTTAAACATGTACTTGTTCATACTGGGCAAAATTGGGACTACACACAAAATGAAGTGTTTTTTGAAGAACTGGGATTGCGTCAACCAGATCATTACATGAATGCTGTAGGAGATCATCTTGGCGAAACAATGGGAAATATTATTTCTAAATCATATGAAGTATTAAGGAAAGTGAAACCAGATGCAACTGTGGAATTAAGTAGGGCAATGTGCGAGAATAATGAAAATACATATGTGGCAAATGACTATCAGGATACAAATGTAGCTGTTAAAGTTACAAAAGTTATTCAGAGTTATTCAAAAATAATTAATAAGGTTGTATGGGACAAGTAATGATAAGTGTAATTATACCTCTTTATAATGTAGAAAGTTATATAGTTCGTTGTTTAGAATCATTTGAAAATCAAACATATAAAAATTTCGAAATCATAGTTGTTAACGATGGATCAACTGACAATTCTAAAATTGTAGTTGAAGAATATATGCAAAAAAGTAATATGAAGCTAAAATTGCTAGACCAAAGTAATAAAGGGGTGAGTGCAGCAAGGAACAAAGGTATAATAGAAGCAAATGGAGATTTGATTTGTTTTGTGGATTCTGATGATATGGTTGTTAGTGAATATTTAGCTCAGTTAGAAGAAAATTTAAATAACACAAATAGTGATATGGTAATTTGTGCTATTAAATTTATAGAAGATGATTATTCAAATAACCTGTATAATTATGTCGATAATAGTGTCGTTTTAATGGATTCAGATGAAGCTCTCAATAGATATCTTTATAAAAAGATAACCTGTGGTATCGGCTCTTTTCTCATAAAGAAAAGCATTTTAAAAGACAATAATCTGTTATTTTCAGAAACATATAGATATAGCGAAGATCAAGAATTGATTTGGAAAATGATAAGCCTTGCTAAAAAAATAGCATATAATAAAAACTTTTTATATTTATATAGACTTAGACCCAATTCAGCGATGAGCAAAGTAGATGAACAAAGGTTGGATGGGTTAAAATTGATGTTTAATTTAGAAAAATATTTTAAAGATACAAATCCAGTGTTTTATGAGAAATTTAAAAAGTATGGTGTGGCACGTTGGGTATGGGCTACTACTTGGCAAGCAGCATTAGGTAGTAATAATTTTAAAGCTTTCAGAGATTTAACAGAATTATTTCAAACCGAAACATATATGAAAAAACTATTAACATTTCCTGAGAATAAGGTAAGAATTAGCAGCATTGTATACTTCTTTTCACCAAGATTATATTTTATAATAGTAAGAAGTATATTAAATATGAGAGATATAAATAGTGGTTCATAATTTAGATTTTTATTCTGAAGATAATTTATATTAGTAAGGAGAAATATATGGAATTGCTGTTTATCGGTGTAGCGTGTTCTGAAAAAGCTTTGATAGATAGTTTTGAAAAGTATTACGGTGGTGTAGCACAAGTTAGGCCTCAGCAATACTTTGACTTAGCTTTGACAAAGGGGTTAGCAAAACAATGTAATGTAACTACTCTAACGCTTCCCCCAGTAGCTTCGTATCCTAAATCAAGTTCTATACTTTATAAACGAAAAAAAGAGAAAGTATTGAAAAGTTTAGAAATTAATTATATTACTCTACTGAATTTACCCATTATTAAAACAATAAATATCATTATACAAGTTTTTTTTCAAACTCTATTATTTTTAATAAAAAATAGAAAAAAAGACCATACAATACTTTGCGGATATATTTCGTTTGAAACTACGCTTCCTGCAATCTTAATTGCTAAGATATTTAACATTAGAATTTTTTCAATGGTTCCGGATGCCCCTTTGTATATAAGCACTTATAGTAAAGTGATTAATCCTATAAAGAGAATAATTAATAAATTGACTACTAAAATTAACCGTCAACTAGAAGATAAGTTTGACGGATATGTCTTTATTACTCAAGCAATGAGTAATTTAATAAACCGTAATCAAAAACCTTATATAGTAGTAGAAGGTATGATTAGCGAGGATAATGTTGATTCAACTATTTATTACGAAAAAAAATCGCCAAAAATTATTATGTATGCAGGAACGCTTCATGAAAAATTCGGAATAAAAAAAATGGTAGATGCATTTATTAAGGCTGAATTACAAGAGTGTGAGTTGTGGGTTTATGGAATGGGAGACTATGCACAAAGTTTGAATAAAATAGCTGAAAAGTATAGTAATGTTAAATATAAAGGTAGTGTTAGTAAGTCGGAAATATTAGATTTAGAAAAAAAAGCAACATTGTTAGTCAATCCAAGGCCTTCAAAAGAAAAGTTTACAGAATACTCTTTTCCCTCAAAGACATTAGAGTACATGGCTTCTGGCACGCCATTGTTAACTACTAAATTGCGAGGAATTCCTAATGAATATGATAATTATTTGTACTACTTTTTTGATGAAAGCACAGAGTCTATAGCGAATAGATTAAAGGAAATAATGTGTTACCCCCCAGATATGTTAAATAAATTTGGAGATAATGCTAAACGATTTGTTTTAGAAAATAAAAATTATACTGTTCAGACAAAAAAAATATATGATTTTTTGGAAATGAGAAATAAATGAGTTATTTCTTATGGGGAAATAGGGGGAGCGAGTAATGAACCAATTTATTAATGAAGTGAGATCCCCTAAATTTACCACTCGGAATAAAGGGATTTATCTATTAATGATATTAATGCTTTTATTAGTAAATGATAATTTAGTATTTGAAATAATAGGTAATGACACATTAGTTCGGCTATTATTGTTTTTAGGGTATTGTTTAATTTATATAAAATTTATCATTATTGATGGTAAAAAGATAAATTATAAAAATCTTATAATACTACTATTTATGATTATACTTGCACTAATTAATATGTTTGTTAATAATGATTTTACTTTAGGTTATTTATATATAACTATGCTTTTAATAATGGCCTTTATTACGTGTGAAATAATTAGTTTTGAAGATTTTATTGAAGCCAGTATAAAAGTGGTTTTTTTTATTACTTTGTATGCACTAGTATGTTACGTCCTAAGTCCTGTTATTTTTCAGTATAAATCTTTTCTCCCAAGGTTTGTAAATGATGCAGAACTTCCTTTTATCCACTTAGGGCTAGCGGTACTGGTAGATATAGAAGGATATAATAGAATGTTTGGTTTCTTCAGAGAAAGTGGAGTATATCAGATTTTTATAAACCTTGCCATAATAATGGAACTCTTTATAAGAAAGAAAAAGGTGCGTATAATATATTTAGTAGTTTTATTCATAGGCTTGATATTAACTTTTTCAACACCTGGCTATATTGCTACGGGTATGATTTTTTTTTCATATCTCTTTTCTAATAAAAAAAAGAAATCCAAAAAAGAAAAAAAGGCATTTATTACTGTATCTATATCTCTAATAATACTTTTCATCATTCTATATTTAACGAACACTACTTTTTCGAATGGTTTTAATAATGCTTGGACTAAGTTATTTAACAAAGAAAGTTCTTATATGGGACGAGCGACATCTGTGTTTGTAGAGTTAAAAATATGGACAGAAAGTCCCTTTTTTGGTTATGGCATTCAACAAGGATTTGACTTATCAAAGAAAGCAGGAGCTGAAGCCCTCGGTTTCTTTATGTATAATACCAGTACAATTACAGGATTATTTGTTACATTGGGGTGGTTGTTTACTTTTGTCTTATTATTAATGCTTTTGAATTTTTGTTTGCGATTGAATGCAAAGATTATAGGAATTCTTCTTATCTCGTTTAGTATAGTTTTAATGATTTCATCACAATTATTAATGTATAATGCATATTTTTATGCATTGTTGTTTATAAGTATTAAGTCTACAGATTATATTAAGACAGGTTTAGTTACTCCCAATGATGCAGAGTAATGATGGATAGAAGAAAAAAAGCTGTCATAAATGGCTGAGACATCTTCTTGGAGGTATATAAATGAATATATTATGGTTGATTAATGTTCCACTACCTGAAGCAAGTATTTTATTAGAAGAACCATCACTTCCTTTTGGAGGTTGGTTGGTTAATACTTCTAAAAAGTTGTCGTATGAAACCAATATAGAATTATCAATTGCCTTTCCGAAAAAAGGAAATATTAAAAAGTTACAAGGTGAAAAAAACAAATTTTATTTGTTTCCACCAGTTAATGAGACAAATTCTGATATGATCGATAATAATAAGTTTCTTGAAGAAATAGTAGATGATGCTAATCCTGACATTGTACATATTTTCGGTACTGAATATGCTCATACTCTAGCTATGGTCAATATATGCAAAAGTAAGAATATTAAATCAGTTATTTCAATACAAGGTCTAGTTTCAGTTATTGCAAAACACTATATGATGGGTCTACCCACCAAAGTTCAAAAAAAAATTACTTTTAGAGATCTAATAAAACGAGATAATATTAAACTACAACAGAAAAAATTTGTAGAAAAAGGAAAACTAGAAATTGAAGCAATCCAAAAAGTAGGACATGTGATAGGGCGAACTACTTGGGATAAAGCATGTACATCACAAATTAATCCAAATGCTAAATATCATTTTTGTAATGAAACATTAAGAGACGAATTTTACAAACATATTTGGAATAAGGATAATTACGAAAAACATTCAATTTTTGTTAGTCAGGGTTCTTACCCCATAAAAGGGCTTCATTATATTCTTCAAGCAATGCCTTTAGTATTGAAAAAATTCCCAAAAGCGAAGTTATATGTTGGTGGACTCGATATTACTTCTAGTAAAAGTTATAAAGAAAAAATTAAAATGACTTCGTATGGTTACTACATAAATGAATTGATTGAGAAAAATAGTCTACATTCTAATGTTTTTTTTACTGGCATATTAAATGAAGAACAAATGTGTAATAGATTTCTACTTTCAAATGTTTTTGTATCACCTTCATCTATTGAGAATGAATCGAATTCCTTAAGTGAGGCAAAATTGTTAGGCGTACCTAGCGTTGCATCATATGTAGGTGGGGTCACAGATAGAATTCATGATAAAGAGGATGGCTTTTTTTATCAGAATGATTCACCCTATATGTTGGCTTACTATATATGTGAAATTTTTAAAGATGAAGAGTTAGCTTTAAAGTTTTCAAAAAATGCAAGAAAACAAGCTTTAAGCATATTTGATAGTGAAGTAAATATCCAAAGATTGATTGAAATATATAATAATATATTTAAAGAAAATCACTAGTTGAACATAAAAATATTAGCATTACTTTTTATTTGGTTTTTATTGATAATTTTAATTATGCTCCGATAGTTTATTTCTTAAGACTGTCTTTTCCTTTTGTTATTTGAGTATAAGTTATCCAATCATAAATTTAATTACATGAAGAAATATTTGATTGCTCGGCATGATTTGTACATTTATGGGAAAATTGCAATTTATTAAGTGAAAAAACTATTCACACGATTTTAGTTGCTAATTTATACAATTAATAAAATATAAACATGGAATCTTTCTAAAGCTGCCAAATTCATTAGTAATCGCATTTATTTTCAGTTCTTAAAGGAAAAGTAGCCACCAGCGTTCCTGCGATTAAGCGCTCATAAGCCAAGTGACCGAATTTAAAGACATATGTGCATTCGTTGTCAGCTACTATGTTTTCGAATTGATTTTGTTATTTAACTTATCACAACTAGAGAGAAAATAATCTAGAAATTTGCCTTAAAATTTAGGTTTAATTTTACATTTTCTAATATGGAGGGTGAAAATGAAAGAATCAACCTCGTTAAAAAATAAAACAATTTCTGGTCTACTTTGGAGCTTTGCGGATTCTACCGCTAACCAAGGAATCCAGTTTTTTATTCAAATTATACTTGCTAGGTTACTATTACCAGAAGATTTCGGCATTATAGGAATGGTTCTAGTATTTATTGCAATATCAAGTGTATTAGTTGATGGAGGATTTTCGGTAGCTTTAATACGTGAAAATCAACCGACTCATATGGATTATTGTACAATATTTTTCTTTAACTTTATGATATCAGTAATAATATACGGAATTATTTATCAATCTGCCTTCACTATCAGTTCTTTTTTTAGAGAACCTCAGTTAATCTCAATATTAAGAGTACTTTCATTGGTATTAATAATTAATTCATTTGGGATCATACATAGAATAATTCTTGCTAGAAAAGTGGATTTTAAGACACAGACAAAAATAAACATATTTGCAGGAGTGGTATCAGGTTCGATAGCAATCCTACTAGCAGTGAAAGGGCATGGAGTGTGGAGCCTTGTTATTAAAACTGTATCTATGCAAATTTTCCAAATAATTCTTCTTTGGATTTATATTAAGTGGATACCAACCTTTACATTTAGTATTCAATCACTTAAGAGACTTTTTAGTTTTAGTTCGAAAACATTGCTTTCTATTTTAATTGGTACAATATATAACAATATTTATTTTGTCGTAATTGGTAGATTCTATTCTCCAGCACAATTGGGGTATTATTCAAATTCAGTAAATTTAAGTAATGTCTTTTCAAATACCTTGACTGCTTCCATTCAACGTGTAACTTATCCTGTTTTAAGTAGCATAAAAGAAGATGATGAAAAGTTAAGACGAAATTTTAAAAATATTATTAAAATGTCTGTTTTAATTGTCTTCCCTTTAATGATAGGATTAGCTACTATAGCCGATCCTCTAGTGAATTTACTTTTTGGAGAAAAATGGGCGCCTTCTATTGTATATCTTCAATTATTATGTATTGCTGGAATGCTTCATCCTCTACATGCAATTAATTCAAACATTCTTCAAGTTAAAGGAAGATCCGATTTATTTTTAATACTAGAAATTATACAAAGAATAATAATGACTATTTTAATTGCATTAGCATTACTTTTTCAAATGGGAATATTAGGTTTAGTAACAACTGTAGTTTTGTATTCTGCTATTTCTTTATTTACAAGTACATATTTTTCAGCAAAAGAAGTTTCGTATTCAATAAAGGAACAGTTTAGAGATATTTTACCTATAGCTATAGCTACTTTTGTCATGGGTGGTGTGGTTTACATTATTGGAATGGTTTTGCCAGAAACTTATTTGATAAAATTAATTATTCAGATAGGCATAGGAATCACTGTATATGTGATTATATGCAAAATTTTAGGAATTCAAGAGTTGAAGAAACTATTTGAAATGTTTTTAGTTGTTCTACATAAAACAAAAAATTAATAGTAGAGTATTAATATGTCAAATACCCCACATCTTTTAACCATTCTGTGATTTGTGATAATCACGCTTACATGACTAGTTGGGATGTTTTTTTACACGAATCGAGCATAAAGAGTCGTGGCAGTCCCGCATTGACGTCTTTAAATTGAGTAGAGAAACGAATGTGGCGGCCTGGAGCAGCACAAATGATGTACCTGTTCAAAGTTTGTATAGCTGGTTGAAAAAGGTTGGAAAAAACCGATAACAAACCATCCACTTCGAAGGGAAAGCGTAAAATAACATAAAGGTATAAAGGCATTCAATGTAGAATAACTAGGGAATGCGAAAATAGGGGGAGAATTTTCATGAAAAACAAAACAACTAAGATAATCGTAGCTTCAGCAATAGCTGCATCAGCATTTGTTGCTGCAACACCAAGCCAAAAAGCAGATGCTTCAACAAATATTGAAAAATTAGTAAGCGATGCCCAAAAAGCGGCAACTGTATTGAAATGGGCAATTTCGATTGAGGGGTCTGCAGATGGAGTAACACAACCATGGACTGAATTTAATGCTGCCAAAACGGCAATTGCAAAAATAGAAACAGCTATGAATGGAGTAAGCTATTCGGATAAACTAAAATTTGAAGCGCAATTAATCGAGCCAAAAACTCAGCTGCAGCGTGCTCAAGGGTACCTAGACGCAATTACAGCAAGTACTAAAATAGAAGAAAAAAGATCCAGCCTTTCACAAGCTGTTACTACAAATAATTTAGATCAGGTTGAAGCTGCTTATCATGAGATGACAGCGGAATTCCGTAAGCAAACTATTTTGTTGGATCGTGTATATGGTCAATCAACACGAGATAAAATTCGAAATGTCGTAAAAGGACCTGCTGAACAATTAATAAATTATTTAAAGAACGATGTGACTGTACATATGTACACGAAAGCTGTTGTCGCAGACATTCGAGCTGGCAAGTATGAAGAAGCAGCTAAAAAGGTAGCCGAGAGTCAAACAATTCTTAATTCCAATATCATGGTTTGGGAAAGCACTTTGAAAAAAAATCTAGCCGATGTAACTAATTCTCTACCAGTTCAAATTGTTTCTATTTCTAGAGTGAATAGCAATGCTGTAACGATAAAATTGAGCAAAGCAGTTTCTACGATTCATCTTTCAGAGTTTACATTTGATAATTCTTTGACGGTTACGAATGCATCTTTAAGTAAAGATGGGACAATTGTTACGTTAACGACAACTACACAAAGCCCGGGGATAAAGTATACGGCGAAGTACAAAGGAAATTCTGCTAGTTTTACAGCTCCAGGTAGTGTAGTTCCAATTCAAGTAGGAAACCAAACGATTCAACATAGAGAAACATCCGAAGTGCTTACTATGGCAGCAAACTTTACAGAGTCAAATAGCCAGCCTTCAAAAGCTACAGTTCGTATCGATATTCCAGCGGGGCTTAAGTTAGTTTCTATTAATGGTATTGAGAATAATATTGCTGGGGCGAAAAGTATAAATGTAACCCCAGAAAAAAATGGCACGGTAACCATTGCTTTTACTGCAAAAGATGTAAACGTTGCTGCTATTGATAATGTTATTACATTCAATAAAATGGAGAGTAATAAAGCAGTAGAAACGAAATCTTCGGCAAAGTTAAATTTTTATGCACCTGCAAAAGCAGGCTCTTTCTCCAATAAGAAAATATTTTATGTAGATATTTATAATAATTACTTCGTTACTACGGATGGATTGAAATACAATGTAAAGACTTCTGGTGACGTTTATAAAAATGAAGGAATCACGGTCTCTTTCGATTCATTTAAATCATCGCTGAACATCGATGATACGGTAACTGGAACATACCAACCAACAGCAACTTCGACGTTTGATATTACGTCCAATTTCTATTTTGTTGACCTTTTACTTGACTCGAAATTTGCATATAAATCAGGAACTGCAGGATACCGTATGGATGGAAGCCGAATCGATCTAATCGGTACAGCGCAACCAAACTATGAAATATTCTTCTTCAAAAATTCAGGTTACGTTGGAAAAACGAGAGTGAACACAAACGGGGCATGGAGTTATTCAACAAACGTGGACCAAAATGCAATAACAGATTATTCATTTGTTCAACAAGCAGCTGGTAAAGCGACGCCTACAAGTCTTGGCTGGGATGCTAAAACATTGAGAGTCGTGGAAGGATCATTTGACCTATTATCTATTAGCAATGGAACATCAGCAGATAATGATTTATCTAACGAAGAATTGACGTTAACAATAGCACCTCTAAGTAATAAGAGTGGCTTAATTTTAGCTCAAGATCAAGCAGTCACTGCATCCAATGCCACAATTGTTGTTCAGGATGCAKATGGTACAAAAGTTAAATTCACAAACAATCAAGATAACACTAGATTTAACCCAGTCAACAATGGCTTCCAAATTAAATTCGGCTCAATCGATGAAACGAAAGGGTCCGCTGTTATTATGGCAAAAGGAAGAGATGGAGTATTAACTGGTGATTTAAAAGTGATTTCCATAGAAGGCGTTACAAATGTTTATGGATTGAATCTGAAAGTAAATGCTGGATTTGAGATTAAAGGATACTAATTTTAGAGAATGTAAAAGCCGTTAAAAAGTGAGACTCTTTAACGGCTTTTAATACATATGGATGAAGGAGTTAAAAATGTTTACAAAAATATCTAAAGTAAGTCTACCAATTCTACTAACCTTAGGATTATTAATTACGATTCCAATAAATACGGCCGCAGTAACTAAAGTAATGTGGGGGAAAACAGAATTAAAGATTGGACAAATCGGAAAAGTAACGATTCTCCAAGACACATCGCTTGTGAAAATAGAAAGCAATGGTTCTCTAACAATAGTGCGTATGTTGAAAAAAGGAGATGAGTTCCGTGTGTATAGTTATAAGGGGCATGATGAAGGACTATATGGTGTAGGGGCAAGCAGTTTTGTTCAGAAAAATACTGCTAAAGTAAAATATCAAACACCTTCCAAAGCAAAACTAGCCCTTGTTTCAGGAATAAAAGATAATTCAACACTAGAGGTAGTGGATATAAAATAGCTTTTGCCGCTATTTCGAAAAACAAAAGCCGTTAAAGAGAAGATTCTTTAACGGCTTAACTATTGTATTACAAAGTTTGAGGGATCATTTCAATTTTCCAAGAGCTGAAATCTGGATTTTCTTTCATGAACACTTCTTTAGAAAAAGATAAGCTAAGTGGACGTGCTTGTTTGGAAGCAATTTCGAATTGACCAATAGGGAATCCAAGTTTACAAACCATATCACCAGCTGCGTCAAACAATTGAATCGGCAGGTTTTCAATAGTTAATGTTTTAGAAAACGCATTACGAATGATGATATAAACATTGACCGCATCTTCCGATTCATGGAAATGGAATCCTACAACCGAAAGTTCATTTTCTTTTATAGGTTCCAATGAAGCGACTAGAGAGTGTACATATGCTTGTTGATCTTCATTAAGGCCATTGGACCAATTTTCGTCTAAGAATAATTCGAAATCTTTTACTACTTTTTCGTAATATTCGAATGCCATTTCGAAATCCATTTCGTTTACTATTTCTTCGGAAGGGACTAGTAAATCATTGGTTTCAAATAGGAAGTTCCAAGGTCTTGCAGTACATGGCTCTAACACGCCGAACAATTCCATATCAAATCGTTTTTTTGCGATTTGCTTACCTTCTTTATCTTTCACGATCAGAACTACTTGTTCAAGAAGTAATTTCTTCGGTAAAGAGTGCCTAATAATAGCCGTTACAACGATTCCAGAATCTACAGTATATAATTTTACTCCATGAACATGCAGTTTGTTGGCTTCTAAATCTTCTAATTGTTGATGAAAATATTGAAAAATATATTTCTCCTGTACAGGTATTTCCCAATCCGCAGAAAAATCTATTTCAGTTTTATATGTCTTAGGTGTATTTGTCATCATTTAATTCCTTTCGTATCCAAGTTATATTCATCAGTATAACATATTTAGTGACGTGCCAGTCACCCGCACAATTCACTTTGTAAATAGATGAAGAGGTCTTTTGTTCATTATTTAATTTGAAAGTGCCCAGTTCTGTATGAAATATATAAATTCAACCAATTTTAATATTGAACCTAGGTATTTTTTCGCTTTAAATTAAAAAATTTTGTATATACATAAAATACTATTTAGAATTTTCTGTATAAATAGTAAAATATACATATGTATATTTTCATACATAAATTTGATGTTTATGCCACTAGGAGGATTTTCGATTGGAAAAGAAATTATTAAAACAAACAGCAGCAGCAGTTTTACTATCTTCATCGCTTTTATCTTTTACACCACCTGCATATGGAAAAACTACTACCATTCAGGAATCTATTGATTCTATAAAATTGGAAATGAAGAAAGCGGCGAACTCATATGTTCATCCTGCTTTGGAAGGGGAATTATCTTCTAGTAGTTCGTTATATCCGATACTTAATAATGTGAAGAAAAGCTATCAAACAATTAGAAAAGTGATTATTTCATCGAACCTATCTGAAAAAGAAAAGGATATAAAACTGAAAGAAATAGATACTTTATACAATGAAAAAATCACGAAAGGGTTAATTCCATACATTGATGCATACAACTATGCAACTAAATACTTAGATCCAATATTAAAGGAAATAAAAGAAGCAGAAGAGAAAAATGATTTGGCAGCAGTTGAAAAAGCCTATCATAAACTGTCTGTACAACTTAAATCACGTACATCTATTTTATATAGATTCTCTGGTAAGGCATCTCGTGACTTACTATTAGATAAATATAAAGAGCCAGCTGATAACAAAAGAGATGAACTGATGGTTCCGGTCACAATATTTATGAAAGTGGCGGAAGCAGACAAACTGTTAGCAGAAGGTAAAAAAGACGAAGCCCAAAAATTACTTGAAAGTGTTAGCCCTTTAATAAAAATACTTCCTAACCCTGAAAAGAGTTCTTTCATGATTGCTCTATTAAAAGAGGTAGAGAAAGTACAGGAATCGGTAGGGAATCCACCGGTTAAAATCGAAACGCCAGCCGCTTCTCCTTCAACAAGTGGAGGAAGTAGCTCAAATGGTAATAATAGTGGTGGTGGACAGTCGTCAGTAGTAAAGACCACACTTGAAACTGTGATTTTAGAAGCGAGAGAAGCTCTTGAAGGAGCAGTAGAAGGAAAAGAAGCAGGACAATATGCGGACGGTTCCATTGAAATACTACAAGAAGCAATTGAAAAAGCAAACCTAGTAATTTCTAATAAACAGGCGACACAAACAGCGGTAGATTTAGCTGTATCGGAATTGCAAGTAGCCATATCCTCATTCGAAGGAGCAAAAGTAGCCGATGAAACTGAAGAGCAGCCGGCAGTGAAGGCAGCACTAGAAACAGAGATCTCAAAAGCTAAAGAAGCTCTTAAAGATGCAATAGAAGGAAGCGAAGTAGGGCAATATGCTGCAGGTTCCATTAAAACACTAGAAGAAGCGATTGAAAAAGCTGAAGCAGTAAATTCAGTTGAACAAGTGACACAAGCAGCGGTAGATTTAGCTGTATCGGAATTGCAAGTAGCGATATCCTCATTCGAAGGAGCAAAAGTAGCCGATGAAACTGAAGAGCAACCGGCAGTGAAGACAGCACTAGAAACAGAAATCTCAAAGGCTAAAAAAGTCCTTAAAGATGCAGTAGAAGGAAGCGAAGTAGGGCAATATGTAGCGGGTTCCATTAAAACACTAGAAGAAGCGATTGAAAAAGCTGAATCAGTAAATTCAGTTGAACAAGTGACACAAACAGTGATAGATTTAGCAGTATCAGAATTGCAAGTAGCAATATCCGCATTCGAAGAAGCAAAAGTAGCCGATGAAACTGAAGAGCAACCGGCAGTGAAAGAAGCACTAGAAACAGAGATCTCAAAAGCTAAAGAAGCTCTTAAAGATGCAGTAGAAGGAGTCGAAGTAGGACAATATGCGGCAGGTTCCATTAAAACACTAGAAGAAGCGATTGAAAAAGCTGAAGTAGTAAATTCAGTTGAACAAGTGACACAAGCTGAAGTTGATTTAGCTGTATCAGAATTGCAAGTAGCAATATCCTCATTCGAGGGAGCAAAAGTAGCCGATGAAACTGAAGAACAGCCGGCAATGAAGACTGCACTGGAAACTAAAATAGTGGAAGCGGAAGCTGCTATTGTGGGTGCAGTAGAAGGAAGCGAAGCAGGACAATACAAAGCTGGTTCTATCCAAACACTAGAAGAAGCAATTAATGAGGCAAAAGTAGTTGTTAATTATAATCTAGCGACCCAAGAGACTGTGGATATAGCGGTAACAACTTTGGATGAGGCAATCAAAGCATTCAAAACCGGTAGAGTTGAGGCGGTTAATGGAAAAGTGGAAGGAATAATTAATGAGTTTACAAGTAATGGATTAACGATTGAAGGGAAAACTTATTCAGTTGACAATAAATTAAAGGCTTTCTTCCAAAATGAGGCGGCTTTAAATAATGCAGAGATTACTGTTGAAGTTACTAATAACGCAATTGTAAAAATATTAGCACTTACCTTAACGAATAATGGTTCATCAACTTCAAATTTAATACTTGATGGCAGTGGTGTTGTAATAGATGGACCGGTTGCAATTGAGGGAGATTATTATTCTGTAAATAATTTAATTGTAAATGGAGATTTTACAATTTCCAGCAATGTGAAAAATAGTTTTAAATCAGATAACTTAACTGTAAAAGGAACAACTAAAATTGATGAAAATCAAAAAATTGCAACAGTTGCATCGCTGTTTGCTATGCCAATAGCTGAGCAACCTAAAACAAAAATTACAATAATTTTCAAGGATTCTACAATGGCTGTTATTGAAATTGCAAAAGAGGATGTTAACTTCTCAGCGACAGGAAGTACTGAAGTGAAAACCTTAAAAGTCCAAGCAAATGCTAATATTTATGCAAGTAAAGGCACCGTACTTCCAAATGTTGAAATTAGTAAAGGCGTATCTAAAGTTGAGCTTAATGCAACTATAGCTAGTGTGATTATTGATTCAAATGATCAGGTTACAATTTCAGGAAAAGGTCATTTTGAAAATGTACTCGTAAATTCCACTCAAAAAGTCACTTTGGATACAACAGGAACGATATCAAAATTAGAAATGAAAAATGAATTATCTAAAATTGCAATAACTGGTGATTCAATGGTTGGGAATATAATTGTTCCTGAAGGGAAAGAAGTAAAAGATTTAGTAGATGATTTTGAAAGCATTGAAGTTAAAGAAAAATTCGAAAATATATCAGGTGTTAAAAATGAGGATTTTGATGAAAAACTTCTGGATAAAAAAGAAGAAAGATATTTTGCGGCAGGTATTAATAAAGTCACAGGAAAGTTTGGCCACATTACACTTGATTTAGTTAACCAAGGTGAGTATGAAGTGAAATACCATTTAATAAACTTGCATGAAGGAGATATCGAAACTACTGACGTAGGGGAACAAGTACCTAATGATGCAATCAGTTATAAACAAGGTGATAGTTTTGTATACTGGGCTGGCCATGCTCTTGATGTATATCAGGTTGATAATGATGGTACAATATTAGAAAAAATAGAAATAATAGACAGTGTTTCTCCTATAGAACATAGTATTGCAAACGAAGACACTTTAACTATCAAAATGATTTTAAAACCAGATAATTATCTTGTATCAGAGTTAGTGAAATATGTATACGTTTATAATGGGAAGAATGTTGAAAAGATTGTAGATTTTTCTTCTGTATCATGGGATATAGTTGATGGTATTACTGCTATTAAACTAAAACTCGATAATAAGATTGATTTAGATGAGCCTGGGAAGTTATTGGTTAGGACGAAAATGTTTGGGGTGCCAAATGCTTCTTTGGGTACATCTAATAATAATAGTGAGCTAGATTTGTTTGTTTTAAAAGATTTAGTTACAGACAATAATCCAGGTCTTAGTTATGAATTTGATTATATGCTAAGTCTAGTAATAGAAGATTTCCATGGAGATGTTGCTGAAAGCGATTCACTCAGTATATCCGCATATAAAAATGAACTCTTTGCTAAAAAAGATTTACCTTTAACTAAAGATGAGATTATTTCAATTGTTAAAGAGGTCAATATGACACTAAAAGATAAAGTAGACAAATACAAAAAAGCAAGAGACATGGTCAATAAATTGTTTAAAGAAGATAGACATCAATACAGATGGTATAATCAACTAGGAGAAAATGTAACTACACAGGCAATAGCAGAGGCAAAAATAGCAATTGAGGCTATGGATGAAGAGTTTCTAGAGAAAAACAGGCTACTAAGTGATGTGCAATTTGCTGAGCATCTCTTAAGTTTAAAATAAACTTAGCGTGTCAGTCACCCGCATGATTCATAAACTACTCTAATAATAAAAATAGCAACACATTCATGAAAATAGTGATTAACAATTTATACGAAAATCATTAGCCAAGGTCTAACTTTGGTTAATGATTTTTTGGTTTTTTCAATCTTTGAACCGTGATTTATCGCTAAAATATTAGAAAACTAATAAAAAAGAATGTGAGGTAAATACTAATATTGGATTTCCTTTTTAAACGTTTCAGGGTTACGCTATACTTTTAACATGTTAGCAAACATAATTTATTTTGGGGGCGGAAGACATAAGAATCGTAAGTAAGCACCAATGGGGTATCGGAATCATATCATTATTAATGAGTTATATATTCCTGTTCTATAATTTTAATGTAGAAAGTAGCTTAGCAGCCGACGATACACAGTCCATGCAAGTTTCTGGCTACATAGATATAAATAATTATGGTGCAGTTGGAGATGGAAAAACAGACGATACGGAAGCATTTCAGCAGGCGGCGCAACAAAAAGGAATTATTAGACTCGAGCCAGGTAAGACTTATTTAATCAAGAGTACGATTAAAATAGATTTAACCAATATCAAAGGGATTCAAGCAAATAACGCAAAKATTCTTTTAAGCGGAGACTTTGCTGCATTTCATTTAAAAGGAAACAAAACGAAAGGTGGTGCTGAACCTCTTTCCAATGTCGGTTTGGAACAAGAGTTTTCAGCAGTAATTGAACAACTTCATGTGTTCTCTAAAAATCATGAAGGGACCGCATTAATCTTAGATGGTACATTTGGAGTAAACATATCGAAGTCCCATTTTTACAATCTTAAAAAAGGCATTGAGGTTATTAACAGAAATAGAAATGTTATCATTACGGAAAATCATTTGTGGGATATAGCGGAGTATGGAATTCATTATAATAACGCAAATTTACATCAGAGTATCATTACAAATAACCATATTTCTTATGCCAAGATAGCACTATTTTTCGAAAACGGTGATGTTCATAACATTCAAATCAATAGTAATGATATTGAAGTTGGATACTCGAATAATAATAATACACAAAGTGCGATTCAAGTCGTATGTGACAAACCTGATACTCAGTTTTCTCAAGCGCAAATTGTGGGAAACACAATTGAAGATCATTTTTTAGCCAAAGAAGGTATTGTTCACTTCTATTCAAAAGTTTTTGATTCTTCCGCTATACATTTGGATCAAGCACCCTATATAGGCATGATTGAACTGGTGGGGAATGAATTTTCGGGTTCTTCCAAAGCATTAGTTTTAGATAATATTCATGATTTAACAGTAAACGGGAATACTTTCAAACTTATAAAAGAAGCATTAATTTCTATTTATACAGGAGCAGAAGGTATTAATATTTCTGGTAATACTTTTTCGGGTAGAATAGGCAAGAGTTACGGGGGGAAGGTATTAAAAGTTGAAGGAGGCAAAGCTGGAATTGATACAGTACTAAGATTTCTGAGTTTTAATAATAACACTTCATACAACTTATCAGATAACCCGATAAGCATAAAGAAAAAAGCGGGGGTCAAAGAGGATTTCCAAGTGTCTGAAATGAGTATTAGTAATAATATTTTCGGTTCCGCTTCTAGGACAGGTAATAAGAGCAATTTAACTGGCTACATGATTGACATAAATGTACCTTTTATAAGCGGGATTTCTATAAACTCTAATATTATTACCGGTGCGAGTATCAATGAAAATGGCTTAAGATTATCTGCTAATAAATACAATAACATAATTGTAAAAGACAATATCATTAGCGGGCTAATCGCAAGAAAAGGTTCTAAACCAATCATTTTCAGCTTACCAAAAAGTAATGGAAAATCGATTATTGTGAAAGATAATGTGCCGATGTGAATATCGTGCCAGTCACCCGTGCAATTTAGACACTATTCTGATAACAAAAATCCCACGATCGATTTTGATCGTGGGATTTCTAGCTAGTTTTGCTCAACAGGCAATTCAGTCTCGCAATATTTGCAATAATCTCCATCAGTTTGGTTATAAGAAGTTGGAAGTAACGAGGGAAGTATATCCAAATGCAGAAAAGGATAAGTAGTGGATTTCATAAACTTGTAAAAAGCGTAGGAACTGTTTTCATATAGCTCCATTTGAGAAACAATAGGTACCTTTGTTTCGATCGGATTTCGGTGGATATATCGACTTACAGCAAGAATGCTTTGTGGGCTAATTAGTGGTTCTGCAAAATAACGGCTATCATATAGAAAACCGCTAGTTTTGTACTTTTTCTTATAATACTCACTATACCGGCGATTGATAATACTCATTATTTTACCCAACGGCACTTCAGGAGACTGCAAAAGCAGATGATAGTGGTTCGTCATAATGCAATAAGCAAGTATCGAAAATGGATATTTATCATAAGCATAATGAAAAATACGAAACAATTCTCGTAAATACTCCCTACTCCGAAAAATATCCTGCCTATTATTTCCTCTCATCACCACATGATAATATATGTTCGGATGCCAGTGTCTACGTTTTCTACCCATCTTCAAATCTACTCATCATTCTCCACCCCAATAGAAATTATTATATGTACAGAATAAAAGAATATGAAAATAATGTAAATTGTACTAAACTCCAGACAATTTCATTTTGAAGCCATTTGAACTACCAAAACAAAATTTTTCTTCAAAAAATACAATTCGAGCCCAAAAAATATTTTAGTAGAATTATCTGAATTGTGCGAGTGACTGGCACCCTCTGCACCTTTTTCAATAAATTTGAAGTTGTATAGTTTCCAGTTAAATAGTATTATTAAATTGTTGAAATATATTGGTAATTAATCAACAAAATATCCCAATAATGAGGAGGAGAAAAATGAACAAACGTTTATTGAAGCAAACAGCAGCTGCAGTCTTGTTAACGTCATCAGTACTAGCGTTTTCACCTGTAGCACAGGGGGCAACATCGGTAGATCAATCATTTAACAAAGTGAAGGCAGAGTTGAGTAAAGCTACTACTCTATATGTCTACCCATCACTTGATGGTGATCTTGTTCCAAGTAGTTCACTTTACCCAGCTTTAAACAGCGCTAAGAAGAACTACAACGACTTGACAAAAGCAATTAAAGCGTCGAAACTTGCTGAAAAAGAAAAGCAAGCAAAACTGAAAGAACTTGAAGCACTGTACACAGAAAAAATTACAAAGGGTCTTGTTCCATATATTGATGCATATAACTATGCAACGAAATATCTAGATCCAATCATGAAAGAAATTAAAGAAGCAGAAGCGAAAAATGATTTAGCTGCGGTTGAAAAAGCGTATCATAAATTATCTGTGCAACTTAAGTCAAGAACTGCTATACTTTATCGTTTTTCTGGTAAGGCATCTCGTGACCTACTACTAGAAAAGTATAAATTACCAGCAGATGACAAACGAGAAGAACTTATGGTACCTGTTACTATTTATATGAAAGTAACAGAAGCTGCAAAATTAATGGCTGAAGGTAAGACAGAAGCAGCACAAAAAGTACTAGAAAGTATTCCAGCTTTAATCGAAAGACTTCCAAATCCAGATAAAAGCTCTTTCCTTAAAGAATTATTAAAACAAGTGGAGAAAGTAGTATCAGAAGTTAAACCAACTACTCCACCAGTAGTTACACCACCAGTATCAGGCGGTGGTGGTGGTGGTACATCACCATCAGGAAATGATATTCTAAATAGTAAACTTAATGCAAGCATTACTGCAGGAAATAGTGCAGCTAATGAAGCGGTATCTATTAACTTATCAAATAAAGTATTCACAGTAACTATTAATAAACCAGGAAGCACACTGGCTAACTTTAGTGATGCTGCAGCTCCAGCATTTACTGCATTTAATTCAACAGTTATCAAGACTGTATCTGCAACATTTTTAAAAGGTGGTACTGAATTAACTCTAACAGACCCTAATGGAACAAATACTTCAAATTTAGAAGATTTAATATCCAAAGGTCTTGGTTTAGTAGGGTTAACTGAAGATGCATCACTAAGTATTTTAGAAGGTAAAGATATTACTTTCAATGTTACAGGTACTATTGATGGCAAGGAATTCAGTGACTCATATAAATTCGAATTCAAAGCACAGAATTAATCAGTAATACCAAAAAAACCTTTTATGCCCCAAAAGGCATAAAAGGTTTTTTAACGCCTAAGAAACATCCAAAAATCTACATCATTCATTTCCACTCCCTACCATTTTCTTAATTTTCACTACTCATTCGACATGCTTCGTGCTAAACTTAAACTAAGTATGAGAAAAAGGAGAATAATATGAAAAAGAGAAAAAAACTTAAAATATTTTTGTTAACAGCTTTGATACTAATTATTGGAGCAGCAGGCTATTTACTATATGAATTCAAATTTAAAACATATGATGTGGCAGATGAAGCGGTAAAAGAAATTGTAGCGGATCCATATAAAGTGGCATTACCAGACGGCAGTACTATCCTAATAGATGAAAATGGGAAAGTTGTCGAAGAAAAGGGAACTGAAAAAAGTACCAATACGGTTACCACTAGTACAACATCTAATTCAGAAGTTTTAGCAGGAAAGACAGCCGGACCAGGTATAAATTCTACAAGTAAAAATGAAACCTCCACTTCCCAAGAAAAACCAACTGTTGCTTCGATAAAAGATAAATACAGACCTGCATTAGAAGGGCTAGAAGCGCAGGCAGATGCTAAAATAAATGCACTCATTGGGCGTGCAGTGGGTGAGTATAATGACAAAAAAGCAAATGGAGAAGGTATTGATTTCGGTTATTTTTACAATAAATATACGGCAGCTGCAGGTGATTTAGAAGCAAGCACAGATAACATTTTTTACGCAGTACTAGCTGCTGTCGAAAAGGATCTTGCTGCAAATGGATATGATAAATCATATGCACAAAGTTTCAAAGAAGAATATGAAGCATCCAAAAAAGCGCGACGCGACGGTATACTAAAAAAGGCGCTTGGTAATCGTTAACTCACCAAAAAGTCCAATATGCACAATTCTAAAGAACATGGTCCTAGTGGTTTTAGTTTGAGTTATTTGAAAAGCATTTCAAATTAAATGGTTCTATTATACTTCTCTATGGTAGAATAATATAGATAAAGACCGAAATTGGTATCATATGCTATAATATGTCGAAAATAGTAGAATTGAATTTAAAGGAGTTATAGATTTAATGGAAGAAACAATAAGCCTCCAAGATCTGTTTAAAACGCTGAAAAAAAGATTACTATTAATCATACTGACAACCATACTCGCAATCACTGCTAGTGGGGTAGTTAGCTTTCTTTTCTTAACACCCATTTATCAGTCCTCTACACAAATTTTAGTCAATCAAGAAAAAGCAGATATTAGTACTTTTAACTCACAAGACATACAAACAAACTTGCAACTTATTAATACATACAATGTAATCATTAAGAGTCCTGCTATTTTAAGTAAAGTAATCGAACAGTTAGATCTGAACACCACACCATCTGCACTAACCAATCAAATTACTGTGAAAAACGAACAAAACTCACAAGTAGTGAATATTACCGTGCAAGATGCCAATCCAAATATTGCGGTGGATATTGCAAACACTACAGCATCTGTCTTCCAAAAAGAGATAAAAAATTTGATGAAGGTAGACAATGTAAGTATACTTACTCCCGCATTAGTCGGAGAAGACCCATCACCAGTAAAACCGGATCCTATGCTTAATATGGCAATCGCGGCAGTAATTGGCCTAATGCTCGGAGTAGGTATCGCTTTTCTATTAGAGTATTTAGATACAACCGTGAAAAATGAACAAGACGTGGAAGAACTATTAAATCTTCCTATCCTAGGTTTAATCAGCCCAATAACGGATAAAGAAATACTAGATACAAAAGTACAAGTGACCAAAAGAAGAAAGAGGTAATAATATGGCAAGAAAAAAAAATAAAAAACATATTATTCAAAATGCTGCACGTAAACTTGTGACTAGTGTAAATACAAAGTCTATTGTCTCGGAGCAATTCCGAACGCTACGAACCAACATTAACTTTTCGATGCCAGACAAAGAATTGAAAACATTCCTTATTACTTCTTCTTCTCCCGGAGAAGGAAAGTCGACCGTGGCTGCCAATACAGCAGTTGTATTTGCGCAACAAGGAAAACGTGTCCTCTTAGTGGATTCAGATATGCGTAAACCAACCGTTCACTATACGTTTCATCTGACTAATACCTTAGGGTTATCCAATCTTCTAACAAGACAGGCTACTGTAGCGGAAGTAGTAAAAGCGGGCGAGATTGAAAACCTCCATATCATTACATGTGGTCCAATACCTCCTAACCCTGCTGAATTACTAAGTTCCCAAACGATGAACAAAGTAATAGAGGAAATGAAGGAAAGCTACGACGTAATCATTTTTGATGCACCACCACTACTCTCGGTGACAGATGCTCAAATACTTTCCAATAAATGTGAAGGTACAATATTAATTTTAAGTGCGGGAGAAACAGAAAAAGAAGGAATACTTAGAGCAAAAGAAGCGCTCGTTTCCTCTAAAGCCAATATTATTGGAGTAGTAATGAATAACTTCCAGCTACAAAAGGACCATTATTACTATCAATATTATGGAAACGCTGAATGAATAGGTAATTATACCTAATCATTCTTTTTTTTGATTAGACTATAGGAAAAAGGGGTAATAATTATGATTGATATACATGCGCATATTCTACCGGGAGTAGATGATGGGGCCCAAACTTTAACAGATTCGATGGAACTACTGGAACAAGCAGTAAAGGAGGGGATTACGGATATTATAGCTACTCCACATGCCTTTAATCCTCATTATGATGTATCCCGAACTGTAGTTTTAGAAAAAATGGAACTATTAAATGCAGAAATAAAAAAACAAAATCTACCGATCAACATCCATTCAGGACAAGAAATAAGAGTACAAGATTTTACGATAGAAAAGTTAGCGTCCAAAGAAGCACTTACCCTAGCAGACTCGAAATATGTATTGATAGAGTTACCAACTGCCAATATACCAGCTTACACGGTTCAAATCATACAAGGTATTTTAAATTTAGATAAAGTGCCCATAATTGCGCACCCCGAAAGAAATAGAGCAATCGCGGAAAAACCAAGTAGACTTTTGAAACTGATAAACCACGGGGCACTTGCTCAAATTACTGCAGGTAGCTTAGCGGGTCATTTTGGTAGAAATATTCAAAAACTATCACTTCAAATGGTAGATGCTAATTTAGTGCATACATATGGTTCCGACGTTCATCATGCGAAAACACGTCCTTTTCTATTTGACGCAGGACTACGTTATTTGGAAAAGCATAAAAGACTCGATGCTGTCGACATTTTGCTTGAAAACAATGCAAGAATTTTAGAAAACATTGAAGTGCTAATTTTAGAGCCAAAAGAACTAGAAAAATCTAAGTGGTGGAGAATATTCGCGTAATTTGACCGAAATTAATACATTTAACTGATAATTATCGAATCAAGGAAAGTATTTGGGATTAAGATAGGAGTGAATGATGTGAATGTCAGTTCTTTTTAACTATTAAATTAGTGTATCCGAATAATGTTCTAAATAAAAATAACCAATCTATTCCCAAAATGCTATAATAATTAATGGAAACAAATATACAAAAATGTGTGAAGAATGGGGGAGTGCTGGATGTCATTAAGGAAAAGAATGTCGATGTTAACAGTTGTCGATTCTTGTATCGTATTATTTTCAATTTATATTGGATATTTTTTGTTRCATCCCATAGACAATCCTTTTACTGATACTTTTTTGTTGATAAGTTCACTTACAATATTTTTAGCACACCATGGTTTTGCTATGTATTATGGACTTTATCGAAAGGTATGGGAGTATGCATCAGTAAGAGAGTTAGTTTCGATTTTTAAAGCAGTATCATTATCCATCATAGCAGTAGCAATTATTCAATTTGTCGTAAAAGGGGATATCCTGTTTCGCGCATTATCCATTACATGGATGTTACATATTTTACTAATCGGAGGATCTAGACTTTCATGGAGGATCTTCCGAGACACATATATATCAGGTGAAAAATTTAACAATAAAAGAAAACGCACGCTTATAATAGGAGCGGGAGCCGCAGGTACAATGATTGCAAGGCAATTATTACGCAATAGCGAAGCCGAATTACAGCCAATCGCCTTTTTAGATGATGATTCTACTAAAAAAGGATTAGAAATTTTCAATATCCGAGTATTAGGTGGAACAGATATCATTGCAGATGCAGTAAAAGATCTAGACATCGAACTAATCATCATTGCCATGCCATCACTCGACAAACAAACGAGTGCCATGCTCATGCAAAAATGTCTAGACACCGGCATACATACACAAACTATGCCACTTATAGAAGATTTACTAACTGGTAAAGTTTCAATCAATGAAATAAGAGACGTAAAAATAGAAGATTTACTTGGCCGCGACGAAGTAGAACTAGATTTAGAATCTATTTCTACAAAGCTAACAAACAAAAAGATACTCATAACTGGAGCGGGCGGCTCCATAGGTTCTGAGATTTGTCGTCAAGTAGCAAGATTCGACCCAAAACAACTAATCTTACTCGGCCACGGCGAGAATTCTATCTATACTATAGACATGGAACTACGCCAAAAGGTTTCACAAGACACAGAAATAATTCCAATAATCGCGGATATTCAAGACCGTAACCGCATTTTCGACATCGTATCCGAATTCAAACCGGATGTAATTTATCACGCTGCTGCCCATAAACATGTTCCACTAATGGAATACAACCCAATGGAAGCAGTCAAAAATAATATCTTCGGCACAAAGAACGTTGCAGAAGCCGCAGATATGTTCGGAGTAGGATACTTCGTCATGATTTCAACAGACAAAGCAGTCAACCCACCGAACATCATGGGTGCAACCAAACGATTTGCTGAAATGGTAGTTCAGAATCTTGCAAAAGAAAGTAAAACAAAATTCGCAGCCGTACGATTTGGAAATGTGCTGGGTTCTCGTGGAAGTGTAGTCCCACTATTTAAAAAACAAATAGCAGCAGGCGGACCAGTAACTGTAACCGATCCAGAAATGACCCGCTATTTCATGACCATCCCAGAAGCGTCACGACTCGTCATTCAAGCTGGAACCCTAGCTAACGGAGGTGAAGTATTCGTCCTAGACATGGGAGAACCAGTGAAAATTGTGGATCTAGCTAAAAACCTTATTAAACTATCAGGATTTAGTGAGCAAGAGATTGGTATCGCTTATGCAGGTATTCGACCGGGTGAGAAGTTGTATGAAGAATTGTTGAATGAAGATGAGATTCAAAGTGGCTATGTGTTTCCGAAGATCCATATTGGAAAGGCAACACCAATTACTAATCAGGAACTCGTTTATTTAATAGAGAAGATTCCTACGCTTACAATCGATGAATTAAAAGAGACATTAATAGGGTTAGCGAACCGAAAAAATGTGGATGTAGAATCGAACGTATTTAGTATGTAAACAATGACTACATTTGAAAAGAATGGAGAATAGAATGAGTACATTAAAATTACAAACCAAATATCTGGAGAATTACATCCAACAGGAAGAGTTGTTTCTATTAAATGAGTCTGTAAAAACAATTCACGAAGAAATGCATAATAAAAGCTTAAAAGGAAACGAGTTTTTAGGGTGGTTAGATTATCCGCTAGAAAACCACGAATCTGCAATAGAAGAGATGTTGGAAATTGCTAAAGAAGTGCGAAATAATGCAAAAGTATTTGTAGTCATTGGAATTGGCGGATCCTATTTAGGGTCAAAAGCAATTCAAGACGCACTAAGCCCATACTTCCGAGTGGATGATACGTTCCCAGAAGTAATTTATGCTGGTCAAAGTTTGAGCGGTCGCTATATGAATCAATTACTGCAATATCTCCAATTTAAAGATGTGTATATAAATGTTATTTCCAAATCAGGTACAACTACTGAACCTGCAATTGCCTTTCGTATTTTAAGAAAACATATGGAAGAAAAGTACGGAGAAAAAGCAAATGAACGAATCATTGTCACTACTGATAGTGAAAAAGGGGCCTTACGCGAATTAGCGAATGAAAAAGGCTATCGCTCATTTATCATCGAAGAGACAATCGGTGGCCGTTATTCCGTCTTTACTCCAGCCGGATTATTACCACTTTCGGTGCAAGGATATGATATTCAAGCGTTAATGTGTGGAGCCAAGAAAGCAACGATTGATTTACAAATAAGCGATGTTTTTACAAACCAAGCTTATCAATACGCAGCAACGCGTCAACTATTGCTTTCAAAAGGATATGAAGTAGAAGTACTCGCTTCATTTGAACCAGCATTAAAAAAACTTCACGAGTGGTGGAAGCAATTATTTGGAGAAAGTGAAGGGAAAGGGCATGATGGGATATTCCCAGCGGCAGTCTCCTTTTCAACAGATCTTCACTCAATCGGACAATATATTCAAGACGGCAAACGTTTTTTATTTGAAACATTGCTACATTTTCACGAAGTTGAGGAAGATTGTGAAGTTCCATATGATAGTCAAAACAAAGATCAGTTGAACTATTTAAGCGATAAAACACTAAACACCATTAATGATATTGCAACACTAGGCATAGCAATGGCTCATGTTGAGGGCAGTGTTCCTGTCATTAGTATCGAAGTTGGAAGATTGGACGAGTACCATCTAGGTTATGTAATGTACTTTTTTATGAAAGCCTGCGCAATGAGTGCTTATTTACAAGGGGTTAATCCTTTTGACCAGCCGGGTGTAGAAGCATATAAGCAGAAGATGTTTGAATTATTTGGGAAGAATATTGAACTAGCAAAATAATTAGGGCTATAGGTGATGATATATGAAAAAAGTGAGAAAAGCTATTATTTCAGCAGCAGGCTTAGGAACTCGCTTCCTTCCAGCGACAAAAGCAATGCCTAAAGAAATGTTGCCGATCGTTGATAGACCTACCATTGAATATATTGTGGAAGAAGCAATCGCATCCGGAATAGAAGATATTATTATTGTTACGGGCAAAGGAAAACGTGCGATTGAAGACCATTTTGATAGAAATTTAGAGTTGGAAGAAAATTTAATGGGAAAAGGAAAGTTTGACTTATTAGAAAAAGTAAATCAATCCTCTAAAGTTGAAATCCACTACATACGACAAAAAGAACCTAAAGGATTAGGACATGCCGTATGGTGTGCACGTAATTTTATTGGTGACGAACCATTTGCTGTATTACTAGGTGACGATATCGTACAAGCTGAAAAACCATGTTTGAAACAATTGATTGAACAATATGATGAAACTGGATCATCCGTGATTGGTGTTCAAACAGTTGCGAATGAAAATACACATCGATATGGAATTATTGATCCAAGTTCAAAAGAAGGTAGACGTTATCAAGTGAGTAATTTTGGAGAAAAACCTGCACAAGGTACAGCACCTTCTAACTTAGCCATTATGGGGCGATATATTTTGACTCCGGAAATTTTTGAGTTTTTGGAGAAGCAAGAAACTGGGGCCGGTGGAGAGATTCAGTTGACGGATGCGATTCAACATCTTAATCAAGAGCAGGATGTATATGCTTATGATTTTGAAGGTAAGAGATACGATGTAGGGGAGAAGTTGGGGTTTATACAGACTACGATTGAGATGGCGCTTCAGGATGATGGGTTGCGGGATGAGTTGTTGGTTTATTTAGATGAGTTGATGACTGGACGGTTGGTGATGTAGAGAATATAGGGACGAAGCCATTTGGGTGGGCTTTTTGTTTTTTTTAGAGGGTTAGTAGTTGGTTTGATAAGTGATTTGTAAATCGAATTAAGTACTAAGCAACTAAAGAAACCAAGGAGTGTAATAAAGATGTATATGAACATTAAAAGATTGATAGATATTATTCTTTCATTATTTGGTCTAATTATTCTATCACCAGTATTCTTAATTTTAATTATAGCTATCAAATTGGAATCCAGAGGTCCAGTGCTTTTTAAACAAACAAGAATTGGCATCTATAAAACGCATTTTAATATATTAAAGTTTCGTACTATGAGAATAGATACGCCAAAGGATACTCCTACACATTTACTAACTAACCCGGAGCAGTACATAACAAAAATGGGTAAGTTTTTAAGAAAAACTAGTTTAGATGAGTTGCCTCAAATATGGAATATCTTTGTTGGACAGATGAGTATTATCGGACCAAGACCAGCTCTTTGGAATCAGTACGATTTAATAGAAGAAAGAGATAAATATGATGCGAATGATGTACCGCCGGGATTAACAGGATGGGCTCAGATTAATGGACGGGATGAGTTGCCTATTGAGATTAAGGCTAAGTTGGATGGGGAGTATGTTGAGAAAATAAGTTTTTGGATGGATGTTAAATGCTTCTTTGGGACAATTGTTAGTGTTGTTAAGAGTGATGGTGTTATTGAAGGCGGGACTGGAGTTAAGAAGGAAGTTGCAGGCACTAAGGAGAGTATTTCAAAATGAAAAAAATACTAATAACAGGAGCAAACAGTTATGTGGGAACAAGCCTAAAGAAATGGTTGGGAAATTCTAAAGATAGATATTCAATAGATTCAACTAGTTTAAGGACCGATACATGGAAGGAAGAAGACTTTTCTGCATATGATGTTGTATTTCATGTAGCGGGAATAGCCCATGTTTCAACAGATCCTCATATGGAGGAAATGTATTATAAAGTGAATCGCGACCTTACAATAGAGGTTGCCGAAAAAGCAAAGGCAGAAGGCGTAAAGCAGTTTATTTTCATGAGCAGTATAATTGTATATGGAGATAGTAGCAGTGAAAAGAGTGTTATTGATAAAAATACCATACCAACGCCGAGTAACTTTTATGGTAATAGTAAACTTCAGGCAGAAAAAGGTATTAAACCTTTAGAAAGTGCCAATTTTAAAGTAGTGATTATTAGACCGCCAATGATTTATGGAAAGGGGTCTAAGGGAAATTATCCAAAGTTGGCAAAAGTGGCGAAAAAGTTTCCAATCTTTCCAGATATTGATAATCAACGTAGTATGTTACATATCGACAACTTATGCGAATTCATCAAACTTATGATAGATAATAAAGAAGCAGGACTTTTCTTTCCACAAAATAAAGAGTACACAAAAACAAGCGAGATGGTACGGTTAATAGGTGAGGCACACGCAAAGAAGGTTAGGCTTACAAGGGTATTTAACCTATTTATTAAACCGTGCATAGGAAGACTCGAAGTACTGAATAAATTGTTTGGAAACTTGGTGTTTGACAAAGAAATGAGTAATTATAAGCAAAATTACCGAGTTTATAGTTTAGAAGAGTCAATTATAGAAACAGAACGGTAAGGAGCTTATTAATTAATGCAAAAGCACATTTTAGTAATTGCACAATATTTCTACCCAGAAGAATTTCGAATAAATGACATATGCATGGAATGGGTTAAAAAAGGATATAAAGTTACTGTTATTACAGGCATACCGAATTATCCCCAAGGAAAATATTTTGATGGATACGGATTGTTTAAGAAAAGAAAAGAATTATATAACGGTGTTGAAATTATTAGGATTCCATTGATACCAAGAGGAAATAATTCAATAATGCTTGCCTTAAATTATTTATCTTTTGTTATATCAGGTTTCCTTTGGAAAGTATTCACGAAAATAAAAGCTGACTATGTCTTTATCTTTGAAGTATCACCAATGACACAAGCTTTACCAGGTGTTTGGTATTCAATAAAGGAAAAAATACCTTGTTATTTATATGTGCAAGATTTATGGCCGGAAAATGTAGAAATTGTAACAGGTGTAAAGAATAAATATGTGATAGGTTCAATTGGTAAGATGGTAGATTATATATATAGGAATTGCAATAGAATATTTACAACTTCTGAGAGTTTTGTGGAGGCTATTGTTAATCGAGGAATAGAAAAATCAAAAGTAGAATATTGGCCACAGTATGCTGAAAGTTTTTATAGACCAGTAAAAGGTGAAAAATGTTTAGATATACCAAATGATGATCGATTTAACATTATATTTACCGGTAATATTGGTAACGCTCAAGGTTTAGATGTATTACCCAAGGTAGCCAAAATATTAAAGGGTAAAGGACTAGAAAACCAGATTCGTTTTAATATTGTAGGCGATGGTCGGTATAAGGAATCACTTGTTGATAACATTAAAAATATGAATTTAATGACTATGTTTAACTTCATTAATCGACAGCCCGCGGAAAAAATTCCTGTTTTTATGAGTCATAGCGATGCGGCATTCCTAAGCTTTGCGGACAATGATTTATTTAATATGACTATACCAGCAAAACTTCAGTCGTACTTAGCTTGTGGTAAACCTATTTTAGCGTCTGCAGGTGGAGAAACTCAAAAAATAATTGCTGTTTCCGAATCAGGGTTTTGTTCAAAAACCGGTGACGAGGAAGAGTTGTCAATCTCTATTATTAAATTAATGAACCTTAACGAAGAGGATAGAAAAAAAATGGGGGAAAGAGCCCGTCTATTTTATGAACAGAATTTTGACAAAACAATTTTGTTGAACAAAATGGACCAATACTTTCAATAAAATAGTTGGAGGATTATGCAATCATGTTTACAAATAAAATTTTATTAATTACAGGTGGCACTGGCTCTTTCGGGAATGCAGTGATGGAGCGTTTTTTACATACGGACATTAAAGAAATACGTATTTTTTCTCGAGATGAGAAGAAACAAGACGATATGCGTAAACTTTATAATAATGAAAAATTGAAATTTTATATTGGAGATGTCAGAGATATAGCGAGTGTAAAATATGCTATGAATGAAGTCGACTATGTATTTCACGCTGCGGCGTTAAAACAGGTACCATCATGTGAATTTTTTCCGATGGAAGCAGTTAAAACTAATGTGATTGGAACGGAAAATGTATTAAATGCATCGATTGAGTATGGAGTGAGAAAGGTAATTTGCCTCTCTACTGATAAAGCTGCTTATCCAATTAATGCAATGGGTATTTCGAAAGCAATGATGGAAAAAGTTTTTGTTGCAAAAGCAAAAACTGTCTCACCTGAAAAAACATTAATCTGTGGAACAAGATATGGAAATGTTATGGCTTCTCGAGGATCAGTTATCCCACTTTTTGTGGAGCAATTGAAAGCTGGAAAACCACTGACAGTAACTGATCCAGAAATGACTCGTTTTTTAATGAGTCTAGAAGAAGCTGTTGAACTTGTAGTATTTGCATTTCAAAATGCGAATGCTGGCGATATTATGGTACAAAAATCACCAGCATCTACAATAGCAGATTTGGCACAAGCTGTTAAAGAATTATTTAATGCTGACAATGAAATCAAGATTATAGGAACAAGACATGGTGAAAAACTTTTTGAGACATTATTAACTAGAGAAGAAAATTTAGTCGCAGACGATTTGGAAGGATTTTATAGAGTCCCGGCAGATAATCGAGATTTAAATTATAATAAATATTTTGAAGATGGAGATAAAAAACTTTCATCGGAAGAAGAATATAATTCACATAATACTTATCTTCTAACAATTGAACAGATAAAAGATAAATTACTCAATTTACCTTATATTCAAGAAGAATTGAAAGGATGGAATAACTAATGAAAATTCTTGTAACAGGTGCTTCTGGATTTATTGGGAAAAACTTAGTTGCTGAGTTGAAAAATAAAGGCTATGAAGACTTATTTTTAATTACAAGAGAAAATTCATCGGAAGACTTGGAAGAGTATACAAAAGAATGTGAATTTGTATTTCATTTAGCTGGTATTAACCGACCAGAAAATGAAAAAGAATTTATGGAAGGTAATTTTGGATTTACTTCTAAATTGCTGGAACTGTTAAAAACAAATGGAAATAAAGCACCAGTGCTTATTACTTCATCTACTCAAGCAGAGAAGGATAACCCTTATGGTAAAAGTAAAAAAGCTGGTGAGGATTTATTATTTAATTATCAGAAAGAAACTGATGCAAAAGTGCTTGTTTATAGATTACCTAATGTATTTGGTAAGTGGAGTAAACCTAACTATAATACTGTAGTAGCTACCTACTGTCATAATATCGCTAGAGCGTTAGATATTCAAATTAATAATCCAGATGCAGAACTTAATTTATGCTATATAGATGATGTATTGGAAGAATTCACTAGATCTTTAGATGGAAATCCAACTTTTCAAGATAATTACTGTATTGTACCTGTAACTCATAATATTAAACTTGGAGAATTGGCTGAGCTAATAAAATACTTCAAAGAAAGCAGAACAAATTTAAGTATTGCTAATATGGAAGATGAGTTAACCAAGAAACTATATAGTACATATTTAAGCTTTTTACCGGAAGAACAATTTTCTTATGATTTGAAGATGAATATTGATCAACGAGGATCATTTACTGAATTTATTAGAACTCCTGAAAGAGGTCAAGTTTCAGTCAATATATCAAAACCAGGTATTACAAAGGGGAATCATTGGCATCATACAAAAAATGAAAAATTCTTAGTTGTTAGTGGTGAAGGTTTAATTCGGTTTAGAAAATTAGAATCTGACGAAATTATTGAGTATAAAGTAAGTGGAGAAAAGTTACAGGTTGTAGATATACCTACCGGATATACTCACTCCATTGTAAATGTAGGAGAAAGTGATCTTGTAACAGTAATGTGGGTAAATGAATGTTTTGATCCAGAAAAACCAGACACGTATTACTTGGAGGTATAATTGATGAAGAAATTAAAAGTAATGACAGTTGTAGGTACCAGACCTGAGATTATAAGACTATCTGCTGTGATAAATAAATTGGAAGAATCAAATGCAATTGAACATATATTAGTTCATACGGGTCAGAACTATGATTATGAATTAAATGAAGTGTTTTTTAAAGATTTTAATTTAAGAAAACCCGATTACTTTTTGAATGCAGCAACTGGAACAGCAATTGAAACAGTAGGAAATATTCTTATTAAGATTGATCCTATCTTAGAAGAAGTACTGCCGGAGGCATTTTTAGTATTAGGAGATACAAATAGTTGTTTATGTGCTATAGCAGCAAAAAGAAGACATATTCCGATTTTTCATATGGAAGCGGGAAATAGATGTTTTGATCAAAGAGTGCCAGAAGAAACAAACAGAAAAATCGTCGATCATACAGCTGATATTAATTTAACTTATAGTGATATTGCAAGAGAATATTTATTAAGAGAAGGCTTGCCAGCAGATAGAATAATAAAGACGGGAAGTCCTATGTATGAAGTATTAAACTCAAGAATAGATGATATTGAAAAATCGGATGTGTTAAATAGATTAGGACTTGAAGAGGATAAATATTTTGTGGCGTCTGCACATAGGGAAGAAAATATTAATTCTGAAACCAATTTTTTGAATATAGTTGAGAGTTTAAATGCGATTGCAGAAAAATATGGGATGCCTATTATTATAAGTACGCATCCTAGAACTCAAAATATGATCAATGCAAAAGGGATTGAGTTTAATCCATTGGTAAAAACATTGAAACCTTTAGGATTTAATGATTACGTTAAGCTTCAGATAAAAGCTAAAGCAGTACTTAGTGATAGTGGTACTATAAATGAAGAGTCTTCTATTCTTGGGTTTAGAGCACTTAATATTAGACAAACTCATGAACGGCCAGAGGCGATGGAAGAAGCATCGGTTATGATGGTCGGCTTAGGAAAAGAAAGAATATTACAAGGGCTTGAGATATTAGAGTCTCAAGATAAAAATACCTTGAGATATGTTGCAGATTATAGTATGCCGAATGTGTCTGAGAAAGTATTGAGGATAATACTTTCTTATACCGATTATATAAATAGGGTTGTGTGGGGGAAATAAAGTGAGGGTTTTACAAATTAACTCTGTTTGTGGTGTTGGTAGTACTGGACGAATTGCAACCGATATACATGCAATTTTGACTGAAAATGATCATGAAAGTAATATTGCATTTGGAAGAGGTAATCCTTTGTATTGTGACAAGACAATACGGATAAGCAATAAGCTTGATAATTACCTACATGTTGCTAAAACAAGATTCTTAGACCAGCATGGTTTTGGCTCAAGAAAAGCTACTAAGGAGTTTATTAGTACGGTAAAAGAGCTTGATCCTGATGTTATACATTTGCATAACATTCATGGTTATTATATAAATGTTGAATTATTATTTGAATACTTGAAGGAATCCAATAAACCTGTTATCTGGACTTTACATGATTGCTGGCCATTTACCGGGCACTGTACTAATTTTGAATATGTAGGGTGTGATTGCTGGAAAATTGGCGGAAGTCATAAGTGTATTCAAAAGCGAAATTATCCTTCCAGCTTGTTAATAAATAACTCAAGGAATAATTTTGAGAGAAAGAAAAGGGCATTTACAGAGGTAAGGAACTTGACATTAGTTACTCCATCTAACTGGCTAGCTATATTGGCGAGGCAATCCTTTTTGAGTGAATATCCAATAAAGATAATTAATAATGGTATTGATTTAGAGATATTTAAACCTACCCAAAGCGAATTTAGAGAAAAGTATAACATTAAAAATAAGTTTATTATTTTAGGAATTGCAAACGTTTGGGGAGAAAGGAAAGGTTATAATTATTTTATTGATTTATCAAAGAAACTAGATAAAGATGAAGTAATTGTTTTAGTAGGATTAGGCGAAAAACAGCTAAAAAAAATACCACCCAATATAATAGGTATAACTAGAACAAATAATATTCAGGAATTAGCTGAGATTTATTCAACAGCTGATGTTTTTGTTAATCCCACTTTAGAAGATAATTTTCCAACAACTAATATTGAGTCTTTAGCTTGTGGAGTGCCAGTTATTACGTTTAATACAGGTGGAAGTGTTGAAATTATTGATGAAAAATGTGGTTATATTGTTGAAAAAGGTAATTTAGTTGATTTGCTTGAAAAGATTAGATTAGTAAAGGATAAAGGAAAGACGAATTATTTTAATAGCTGTTTAGAACGCACAAAGCGATTATATAATAAAAATGACAGATTTAGAGATTATATAAATTTATACAATAGGGTAGCTGATTAATTATGAAAATTACACATATATGCCTTTGTGGACCTGTAACAGATAATTTTTCTTATCAGGACAATTTACTTCCAAAGTATCATAAAAAAATTGGATATGAAGTTAGTGTTATTACTTCGAAATATATATGGAATGAAAAGGGGGAACTAGATCTTGATAATAGGTTTATCTACTATAATGAATATGGCATAAAAACTATTAGACTTAAATCAAAATATGGTTCAACTGTACAATCAAAATTTAAAAGATATAAAAATTTGTATGAAACAATAAGTAAAGAGAAACCTGACATTTTATTTATTCATGGTATACAGTTTTTAGATATTAAAGTTGTTGTAAAGTATTTAAAACAAAATAAAAGAGTAAAAGTATATGTAGATAATCACGCTGATTTCTCTAATAGTGCAACAAATTGGATTTCAAGGGAGATTTTACACGGCGTTATTTGGAGATATTGTGGGAAAATGATTGAACCATACACAAGCAAATTTTATGGTGTCTTACCAGCAAGAGTAAGTTTTCTTAAAGAGGTTTATAAGGTACCTGAGGAAAAAATAGAATTGTTAGTTTTAGGTGCAGATAATGATAAAGTTATAGTCGATAAAAATAATCTAACTAAAAAGGATATAAGAGAGAAACATTTAGTCAAATCAGACGATTTTTTAATAATAACTGGTGGAAAGATTGATAGTGCAAAAAAACAAACATTACTATTAATGCAGGCAGTAAAGGAAATTGAAAAAAAGAATATAAAGTTAATTATTTTTGGATCTGTGTCTAATGAAATAAAGGATGAATTCAATGCGCTAGTTGATGGAGAGAAAATAATTTATGTTGGCTGGGTTTCTACCGATGACAGTTATAGGTATTTTGCTTCTGCGGATTTGGCAGTATTTCCAGGAAGACATTCTGTTCTATGGGAACAAGCAATCGGAATAGGACTACCTTGTGTATTTAAATACTGGGAAGGGACTACTCATGTTGATGTAGGAGGAAATTGCAAATTTATATATCATGACACTGTTGAGGAAATAGGAAACAGTATAAATGAAATTATTAATAATCAATCATTATATATAAATATGAAAAATAGTGCGGAAAAATATGGAGTGGCTGAATTCTCATATGAAAATATTGCAATAAAAAGTATGCAAGAAAGTTAGAAAGTATAGGGTATCTACATAATGGATAGAAAGTGGTTATATTGATAAATTCTATTAATTAATGTAATCATCAAAAGCGTTAATTTTAATTGAACTTGACTTAATAATTCCCTCTTTACTAACTTTGTTTTAAATGACAATGAAATCTTATAGATAGGGGGGAACAAATATTCTAATGCTAAAAGACACCAATGAATTTAAGATTAATGGTTACAAATTATTTATATATTTATTTATCTATAAAGTTGTAATTGAACTTGTCTATATTATTAGTATATCGCCAATATACAGTTATACTGGTTTGACCTTAAATATGAATTTTTCTGCCTTTTGGATATCGTTATTATTTTTAAGTTTAATAATAATATTCTTTCCAAAAGACAAGTCAAGGCCCTCAACATATTTGTATTTGATATTTATACTATTTTTGGTAATACCTACGTTTTCCTATTATTGGTTAAATAATCAGAGTCTAGTCTATACCACATTTATTGCTATATCTTCTTTAATAATTTCTTTATTTTTAAAAATAAGGCCAGTAAATATTTTCGAAGAAATTAAATCTGCAAATTCACTATTAAACATCATTTTCATATTATATTTACTAATTACGCTATTCATGATAATACAGCGAGGCGGGATTGATTTTCGGGCACTAGATCTTAGTTCAATATACGAAATACGTTCTGAGGCTAGTTTTTCTGGTGTTCTAGGATATTTATTAAACTGGTGTGCCAAAGTATTTTGTCCGTTTTTTTTCGCATATTTTATTTATAAAAAAAATCGCAGGAAACAATTTCTTGTGTTAATACTTCAATTACTATTATATTTAAGTTTTGGTTTTAAAGCATATTTATTTTCGATAGGTATGTTAATCATGGTTGTAATGGTAATGAAAAAACACAAATTCGAACGTGATTTCACTTTAGGCTTTACTGGAATAGTTATAGTGTCCTATCTTTTGGATGTACTTAGGCTCTCAAATGATCTATTGAATAGTATTCCGTTTAGAATGATTTTCGTACCAGCACAAATACAATTCCAATATTATGATTTTTTTGTAAATAGAGATAAGATGTTTTTTGCAGATGGGCTTATAGGGAAAATCTTTTCTATTGAAAGTCCTTTTGATCGACCAGTTCCTTTTGTAATTGCGAAGTATTTTCAGGATGCAGAATCAAATTCTAATACTGGAATATTTTCAGATGCTTTTGCTAATGGTGGTTTTATAGCTATGCTCTTTTTTGCCATTTTGTTGGCACTAGTTCTTTATATTATTGACTCACTGACTAGAAGAATACCCAATTATCTCGTAGTTGCGTCTTTTAGCTACATGATGTTCGTAATTAATGACAATTCTCTTCTAACAGCTTTTCTTACGGGAGGAATGGGATTAATGATTATTTTGCTCCTTTTGTTTAATTCTAGCATAGGCAAGGGGAAATCTAATATTCAATAGGTAATTTAATAACTTAATGGATGAGGTTAAAGTGATGCAATTTTCTTTTAGAAAAGGAATTTTAAAAGATTCTATATTAAATATTATTGCCTCATTAATTCTAACACTTGTAGTACAGGTATTAGTTTATCCGTATTTAGCTCTAAAATTTACTATTGCGGAATATGGAATAATATTAACGCTTATGGGTATGGTCAATGCTGTAGGTGTTTCGTTAGGGAACTCTTTGAATAATACTAGAATATTACTTCAGCCAGAATATGATAAAAGAAGAACAAACGGTGATTATAATCTTATTTTTTTATGTCTTTTATTAGTAGGAGCGATTATTACAGGCTGTATATCTATTGTCTTATTGAAAAGGCTTGATATAACTGTTATTGGCTGTATAGTTATAACAATTCTAATACTATTTCGTTCTTATTATTCTGCTAGCTTCAGGATAATAATAAATTATAAAAAAATACTCTATTCAAATATATGGGGTTTTATCGGATATATAGTTGGACTAGTTATCGTAAAGTATACAGGGTTTTGGGTATTCGTGTTTGTTTTTGGGGAGCTATTTGCATGTATATATATTTATTATRCTTCGAAGATTATCCATGATAAATTTCAAATCACTATTCTTTTTAAAAAAAGTTTAGTTAAATTCACATTCATCATGATGGCTGCCGTTTTTTCAAATTTACTGATGTATATGGATCGTTTTTTTATATATCCATTCCTTGGAGCAGAACAAGTTTCAGTGTATACTGTTGCTTCATTTATAGGGAAATCAGCAGGCATTTTGCTGAATCCAATTGCTGGTGTTTTACTTACCTACTATGTAAAAGAAGAACTGATGACCGTAAGGCAATTTTATAAACGTACTGGTCTATTTACTTTGGTATCTTGTATTATATATATTTTAATCCTTTTAGTTGGGATTCCTATAACAAAAGTGCTTTATCCTTCACTTGTTAATAGTGCATTACCTTTTTTCTATGTGGGTAATTTAGCCGCTATTTTATTCATTTTAGGAAATACAATCCAGCCAACCTTATTAAGATACTGTCATGCAAAATGGCAATTAATAATTCAAGTAACATACTTCTTACTATATTTAATATTAGGCTACTTTGGTATGATTACCTATGAACTTTTTGGGTTTGTTTATGCTATTTTAATAGCAAATTTTTTAAGAATCTTACTAATGCTATTTGTTGTTAACGTAACTTTACTCAAGGTGTCTCAAGCTAGTACTATTTATACAACAATTGATAAAAGGCAATGATTTACCGAATAAAAACACTTAGAGGAATAGGTGATGTCTATTTGGATAATAGACTATTACTTATTTGTAACTTATTAGTTGTTAGTGACTAAGTTAATTCAAACATCTAGTACATGCCTCTCTAATACCGATTTTTCATTCTATAAGAATCATAGAAAATTAAACGACTGGAGATGTATAAAAAATGAAAATAACAATAGCTGGTACAGGCTATGTAGGGTTATCGAATGCGATATTATTAGCTCAGCATAATGAAGTAATTGCACTGGATATTATTCAAGACAAAGTTGATATGATTAATAGTAAAAGATCCCCTATCCTTGATAATGGGATTGAAGAATACTTTGCAAAAAAGGAATTAAAATTAACTGCAACAACCGACAATTATAAAGCATATAAGGATGCAGAGTATGTCATTATTTCAACACCGACAAATTATGACCCTGAAAAAAACTATTTTAATACTAGAACTGTTGAGGCTGTTATTGCTAATGTACTATCCATTAATCCAGATGCAGTAATGGTAATCAAGTCCACTGTCCCAGTTGGTTATACTGAAAAAGTAAAAGAGAAGTTTGAAACAAATAATATTATTTTCTCACCTGAATTTTTACGTGAAGGGAAGGCTTTGTATGACAACCTATATCCCTCCCGTATAATTGTTGGTGAACAATCTGATAGAGCTCAGGTATTCTCCGATTTGCTAGTTCAAGGAGCTATTAAAGAAGATATTCCTGTTTTATTTACAAATTCAACTGAAGCTGAAGCCATTAAACTATTTGCTAACACCTTCCTTGCGATGAGAGTCGCATTTTTTAATGAGCTCGATTCTTATGCAGAGGTGAGAGGATTAGACAGTAAGCAAATTATTGATGGAGTGGGTCTAGACCCACGAATTGGAAATCACTATAATAATCCATCCTTCGGTTATGGTGGATACTGTCTGCCTAAAGATACAAAACAGTTATTGGCCAATTATGAGGATGTTCCAAATAATATAATGACAGCTATTGTAGATGCAAATAGAACAAGAAAAGACCATGTTGCAGAAATGATTATTAAGAAGAATCCTAAGATTGTAGGTATCTATAGACTTACCATGAAAATGGACTCTGATAACTTTAGACAATCTGCTATTCAAGGTGTCATGAAGCGTATTAAGGCTAAGGGTATAGAAGTGGTTGTATATGAGCCCGCTCTTCAAGAAGAGACATTCTTTAATTCGAAAGTAATAAACGACTTTGAAGAATTTAAGAGAGTTTCAGATGTAATTGTAGCGAACCGTCTATCAGATGATCTACGTGAAGTAGAGGATAAAGTTTATACTCGGGATTTGTTTAGTAGAGACTAGTATATCGTTAAAGGGTTATTACCTAGGTGAAATAGGAAAGGAGGTTTTTATTCTGAACATACTAGTAACTGGCGGAGCTGGATATTTAGGATCACACACTTGTGTTGCTTTGTTGGAAGCAGGGCATTCAGTCATTATAGTTGATAAGCTTTCCAACAGTAAGCGTGAGACTTTTATGAAAATCATGGATATAGCTGATAAGGAAGTAACTTTTTACGAGATTGATGCAACAGATGAAGAAGCTGTTGATATTATTTTCAGAAATTACAAGATTGATGGAGTTATTCATTTTGCTGGTCTTAAAGCAGTTGGTGAATCAGTAGAAAAGCCTCTGGAATATTATTACAACAACATCGTAAGTACAATGGTTCTAACAAAAGTTTGTCAAAAATATGGTGTCAATCGATTTGTCTTTAGCTCATCTGCAACAGTGTATGGAGATAATAAAGTACCTTTTGTAGAAACAATGGATCTCTTACCAACGACTAATCCTTATGGTGAAACGAAAGCCATGAGTGAGCGGATTCTTACTGATATAGCAAATGCAAACCCTTCTTTATCAGTTTCAATCCTTCGATATTTCAATCCTGTAGGAGCTCATGAGAGTGGTTTAATTGGTGAGGCACCTAACGGAATTCCTAATAACCTTATGCCATACGTAACTCAAGTAGCAAAAGGTAAACGTGAGAAATTACGTGTGTTTGGAAATGACTACCCTACGGTGGATGGTACCGGAGTTCGCGATTACATTCATGTTGTAGACCTTGCTGAGGGCCATGTTGCTGCATTGGAAAATTTAACTGAAGGTGTCCATGTTTATAATTTGGGAAGCGGGAAAGGTACTAGTGTACTAGAATTGGTAAAAGCTTTTGAAGAAGCTAATGATATTGAAGTCCCTTATGAAATAGTTGATAGAAGACCAGGTGATATTGCATTATGCTACGCAGATGCTTCAAAAGCGGAACGTGAACTGGGCTGGAAAGCTAAACGTGATATAATCGCTATGTGCCGAGATGCTTGGCGTTTTGAGAAGAATTATAATTATAAAGAGTAGGAAATATACCCGCTGAGTCTAATTGGCTTGGCGGGCTCATTTGTGTTGGAAGTATTATTTTCCTTCTTAATTTTTTCCATCGTTATTCTATTTTATATTTATTTAACGTAAGCCCGTAATCAAATAGCGCATTTAAACCCCCACGCACCTCCGGTACTATAGAGATATCAAATGAAGGAGGTGCTTTTCTTATGCTAATTACAAAACTAACAATTGTCCCTGTGACACTAAACCCTATCAAGGATGAACTTTCATTAACAACCTCGCAACAACATTTATCAGGACCAAGTTGCATCATTAAAACAGATAGTACGGAAATCTCCTTCTTCCATGGCGTAGATGAGCATATCATTCGAACGATCATGAAGGAGCTGAACAATCGATGAAGCATGATTTTACGAGCGTGCAAAACATCTATATTATTTGTGGCAAAACGGATATGCGAAAAGGTATTGATGGTCTCGCCACACTCATTCAAGATTCTTTTGAATTGGACACATATAGCGATTCAATCTTCTTATTTTCTGGCACGAGCAAAGACCGTTATAAATGTTTGTATTTTGATGGGGATGGCTTCGCCATGCTTTATAAACGCCTAGATAACGGAAAACYACAATGGCCAAAGAATGAAATCGAAGTACGCAACCTTTCACAGCAGGAGCTTCGCTGGCTATTAGAAGGATTATCTCTACAACAACCAAAAGCGATTGCAAAATCTGCAAAAGGTATCTTTTAAACACCTCCTTCTGAATGTTATAATCATCTGTAGATGAAACTGAACGGAAATGTGGTGAGTGATTTGGGAAACGCTTCTAATAAAATTGAAAAAATAATTCAACTTATGGAAGAACAACTAACGTATATGACACAACAAAATGGAGATTTATCTAAACAAAACAAGGATTTATTGAAACGAATCGAAGCGTTGACTGAACAAATTCACCAATTAACAAAAGCTTTATACGGCTCCAAATCTGAGAAGTCAAAGTATCAAGCACCAGACGGACAGTGCTCTTTATTTGAAGACGATCCGTCTTTTAGCGATTCTGAGCAGACAGAAGAACAAAGCACGGAAACAATTAGTTATACCGTCGTCCGTAAATTATCGAAGAAAAAGCGAAATGATTCGTTTCAAGATGGCATTGAAATTGAAGAAATTCACCATCATCCCGCTAACGCTCAATGCGACTGTTGCCTCGGTCAAATGACGGAAGTAGGTACAACAGTAGCGCGTGAAGAAGCAAAATTCATTCCTGCAAAAATGGTGCGCATCCAGCATATTGAACACGCTTACAAGTGTAGGTATTGTAAAAAGATACCGCTCAAAAAGCACAGATGAAACGTGGAAAAGCACCACAAGGTGCAATTCAACGAAGTATTGCAGGACCTACCGTTTTAGCAAAACTCATTTATGATAAACTTATTTAATACTTACCTCTTTACCGCCAGGTAAAGGAATGGGAACGATATGGTCTCCTTACAAATGATAAGAACTTATCGAACTGGGTTATCCGTGTAGCAGAGGATTGGCTTTTACCAGTTTATGAATTGATGAAGGAGATATTAACTGCAAAATCGATTCTACATGTGGACGAGACCAATGCACAAATTATTAAACAATCTGACGGGAAATCCGGTCAATCCAACGCTTACAACTGGGTTTTCCGAAGTGTACCAAGCCAAGGTCCCATCATCGTTCTTTTCCAAAGTGCCTTGTCCAGAGGCCGTGCAGTATTGGAAGATTTTACAGCAGGCTTTAGAGGAACCGTGATTTGTGATGGCTATTCAGCATACGGAAATCTACCTAGTATCAAATTCGCCAACTGTTGGGCGCATTATCCAAGAAGATCGATTATCCGAGAAGAATTGTTGTGTGCCTTAAAAATACAGCAATTCTTCTTTTTTTTCTCGTATAATCATTTGTAGAGTTTTTTGTTTCCAATCTAGAAAATCTGGAATTCTATTTGACTTCTGAGAAGTTTTTCTTTCCTCTACATTGTTTGGGAACCATTTTTCATTCCATTCCTTTAAATGTTTGTTCACCGTATCTTGAGAAATTTCGGCATAAATCTCAGTCGACTTCAAAGAGGCATGACCTAAAAAGTTCTTAATCTCAACCAAGGAGACCCCTGCTTCAAGCATAAGGCTGGCAGTTGTATGTCTCATAGAATGAGGTGGATAACTACCGGCAGTAAATATAGCTGGGTTTTCTTTTTTTGCAATAGTTACGTACTTTTTGAATATCTCTTCTATGTAAGAAACGCTCATCTACTCATGTGTTTGACTTGAAAATATATGTCTTTCTGGTTTTCCGCTGATTTTCCTGTGCTCAATATACTGCTGAAGCAGTATATTGAGCACAGGCGGCAGGAATTCCGATACGGCGGCTCTTTCCGCCTTTCCCCCTAATATTTAGCGTAGCACCTTTTTGATGAAACTGAAGTTTTCCCACCGTAAAATCACATATTTCCTGTGCACGGGCTCCACTTGCATACATAAGACTGAGCAAGATTTTATTTCTAAGACCAATTACCCGATTTTCATTAGGAAGTGCTAAAAGTATCGTGACCTCCTGACAAGAAAGAATTACTCTTTGCTTATGTTGGGTTTTCTTCACAGGAATTTTATTCACGCTATTCCTGAAAACAGAAGCCGCAGCAAAGTCTCGGTTTTGTGCATAAGCAGAAAAAGATGCTATTGCAGACAACCGTTGGTTTTTAGTAGATGCACTGCAGCCACGCAAAGATCCAATCCATGTAAAAAAATCCGTTAACGTTATATAATCTAGCTTGTCAAAGGTTATTTTGTCAGCATCAATTCCATTTTCCTTGTACATGAATTCAATGAGTAGGCGAAATGCATATTTATAGGATTTAACTGTATTGGGACTGTCACCTACAGAACACGGAAGATAGGTAGTAATAAAAGCGTCAAGAAGATTTAAAAAATCAGATGCTTTATTCTTCATAAGCCACCTCCAGGAAAACCTGCAATGCGTATTCCTCAAACAGTTCCATAGCGTCAGGATATAATTCGTTACTAAATTTCAGATATCTCTCTGTTTCTTTCAAGCTGTCATGCCCTAGATATATGGATAAATAGGGAACAGAAGCGTCAATAGTATGCCCTGACTTTTCAGCTTCTGCAAAGGATTTAAAGGCATGGTCCACGTTCCCGTTTTGCCCTTCCTTTCATTGATATCTCAGCAGATTTCAGTATGACATTGAACTTATTTCGGGCAGCTATTACTGAAAATGGGACTTCCTGTATTGCACTTGGGAACAGTAATGCTTCAGGTTTCCCTATCACTCCCATTGCAAGACAGTATCTTTTTAGGATGGAAGTCAATGTATAGTGCTTGGGGACCAGGCTTGCTTATCTCCTTTTGTATGTTTTAAAGTAAGAATTCCACCATCAAGGTCCACATCCTTCATCTTCACAGCTAGGGTCTCCCCTACGCGAAGTCCACAGCCATACATAATTCGGAGCATCATTGGAAACTCAAGCCGGATAAAAGGATTCGGTTGGCTCTTTGAAAGGGTAATATTATCAGATAGCGAAAAAATCCGTTCCAGTTCCTCATCAGAGAAAATATATGGAATATAATCATCTGCAACCTTGGGGATTGGCGGTATAAAAACCTTAATTCCAAGGCTACTTAAATATCGGAGAAACAGACGTATAACAATAACCTTATTGGCAATGGAACTGCTTTTTCCTGTTAAACTTTTTACCCATCCGGTTATTACGGGTTCAGAGACCGACTTCTGTTGAAGATTGCATTCTGTTATATAGTTGTCGAAGGTAGTAAGATAATGGCAATCATGAGCATATGCACTATTACTTAATACAGCTTTTCTGAATGATAAAAAATCGGCAAGCTCAGTCCTCAGGATACTTTTAAATTCCGACATAGCTTCACCCTCCATTCAGAAATGCTTTGAACACACCGGAAGGTGCCGGCACCTTTATTGCATACTCCCGCAATCGCTCTATATCAACTTTTGCATAATGCTTTATTGCGTCTGGATCTGTATGTCCCAGCACTTTTCGTACGACATCATATGGTACTTGTTCATTAACCATGGAGCTGGTGAGAGATGACCTCAATGTATGGACACCATGCTTTTTACCTGAAATATCAATGCCCGCTTTTCGGAAATATTTCGTTGTTGCAAATCGAAGGGCTGAGGTTGTTATTCCCTGAAAGGGAGCATTCTGTCGAAGAAAAATGTGGCATTCGTTATTAACTGTCGGACGTGCATTTTTAATAGCATCTTTTATTTCTGGGAGAAGCGGTAATTCTAGCAGTTTTAGGGTTTTTTCTTGAATTATATGGATAGAATTTCCTTCAAAATCTATGTTGTCTAAAGACAAGTGTGCGATATCTCCAGCACGCATCCCCAACCGGGTAGCAAGAAGCAGCATCGCATAATCACGAACTCCCGTTTTACTTGATGGGTCTATAGCTTTTTCAAACCTGAGGATTTCATCCTCAGAGTATGTGGTAGGTATTACAAATGCTCTTGTATAATGAAGAAAAATGGCGGAACAATCGAATTTAACCACGTTTTCTTTGTAAAGATGTTTAAGAAACATTCGGATAACTGCCCATGCATCCTTATTTTGAAACATCAAACATGCTTTACACATCTGATTGAAACTCATATCCTCTATTTCATTACATCCCGACTCCATCAGAAAGATCAGAAAGTCTTTGCAGAATTTCCTTTTTCTTTTAATGGTTCCATCGCGATTTCCATTCTGTTCACAAAATGACTGGTAATCTTCTAGCAAAATGGCATAACTCTCCCGCAACTTAACAGATGATTTTTCCCGTTGGTGAAAGTACTTTCTTCCATTATAATAATCACTTAATCTTCCTAATACTGTAATAATCATTTTTTGAAAAGGAACACTTGTTTCGTGGGTAGAAATGTAATCCTCAATAAAAGCGTCTCCGATTTCGGAAGAATATGCAGGTATTTCATTCTACTGCATATAAAGTGCAAGCTTTTTAAGTATTCGACGGTAATTGTTCATTGTTTCCTTGCCATAGCATTTTAATTGAAGCTGTTCTAGCAATCCAAGAGTCAGTTGTACGACAGGCTGATTTCTTTTTTCCAAAGGTATCCCCCCATACAAGATTGCGTATGATTACATTTTAATCATTGTATAAAAGGATCATAATTATTCGAGAAAAAAGACAAGCAATAAAGTAATTAAGAGGAATTCCGTAATTCTTCTCGGATAATCAATCTTCTTGGATAATGCGCCTTATCTGAGAACTCAGATAAGGCGCACGTTCGACGTTATTGGCTGAAAGCCGATAGCAAAAACGGGAAGATTGGTGTGGATTATTGTGATCAAATCTATAATTTAGAACGTCAATTTAAGCACCTTTCGCCTGGTAAACGTCGAAAAGCAAGGCAAAAACATTCAAGGCCGATTGTAGAAAAGTTTCTCCAATGGGTAGATGAATCACCTTTCTTTGGAAAGAACGCTTTAGCTAAAGCGGCCGAATACACATTAAATCGTGTACATGGGCTAAAAGCTTTTCTTTTTGATGGACGGATAGAAATCGATAACAATCCAGCTGAAAATGCGATTCGTCCGAACGTGATTGGACGCAAAAACTGGCTTTTCCCTGTAAGTGAAGCTGGTGCGAAAGCAAATGCGATCTGTTTAAGTTTGGCAGAAACGGCCAAAGCGAATGGCATCGATTTTTATTAATACCTTGTGAAGCTCTTGAAAGAGCTGCCAAATTTACCGATTAATCAGCAGCCCAAAATTTTATATGATTATATGCCTTGGGCGAAAAATATCAAGGCCACATGTGCAAAATAGCCAGCTATCCGAAAAAACTTTCAGATAGCTGGCCATTCGTCGTGCACACCGTAAAGATGCGCTATTTTATTATAATTCGGGCTTACATTTAACATCTCTTCTTTTGAAATTTTACCCCATTCTAAATCTATCAACATTATATATATATTGGCCCTAAGCGATATAGGTGCTCTTTTAAAAAACAGCTCATATACTTTTTCATCATTAACTACAATGGTAAATTTATCTGTTTAATTTAATTCAAACTTTGCAATTCGCCCATACAGGTGAATTGGGTTCATAAATGAAAAATGTCTACGCTCGGGATTAACTGGCATAAATGTTAAATACCATCTTTGATATCCTTCATTATCAATATTAAGTATCATGTCAGGAAATGGTAATCTTTCCTCTGTTTTTTTCCACAGTCCATTTAAACGGACTTTCGTATAAATCTGCCAGGATAACTTGTTTGAATTTCCTTTCTAGCTCTTCACGCTGCATTCTTAAATTCATCGGTGAGTATCTCTCAACTATATTTTTTTTATTTCCACCCGATTCACCTCCTCTAGCCAAATGCCCTGCGGCAACCATAAGATCTTGATATGTAACCTCATAGTGTGCTTTCGCAGCTAATTTTGATATCGTTTCCGGAGTTGGAGGTGAAGCATGTCATTTGTCTAAGGAACCTGGAGATGTGAGCGGCACTTACACCTGTGTAACCAATTATGAACTCAAATATCTAATTATTATAAAAAGTGATATAATATTCCTATAATTGAGAAAAAAGTGGGGTATATTTGATGGGGGTAATTCGTGGCGCTGCTAAAGTAGCGAATACAGTTCTTGGTGGTACTGCTACAGGTGGGGTTAAGCTAGTCAGCAAAATAGTATCTAAGAAAAACGAAAAAGTTGGTCGTTACGTAGGTGAACTGGGTCAAAGTGTGATTAAGGCATCGAAATATGCAGTTGATTCAGTGGGGCAATTTGCAGATGGCTCCATACAAGGGGCGTATGGAATCGTTAAAAAAGATACCTATCATAGAAAACAAGGTTGGGAAGATATAAAGAACTCAACAGGACGTACAATTAAGGGTATTGGTTCGGGTATTAAATACACAGTGAAAAGTACGGGAATTACACTCAATGGAATACGTAATAAAGACAGAGAAGAGATACTTCATGGTGTAGGCAACTTGGGTAAAGTTGTAGCAGTAAGTGCTTTTGCAATTGGAGTTTTTGATATTGTAGACGGTCCTGACATAGCGCAAGCGGATAACCTTGAAACTCGGAATGATCACTTATCAGGATTAGACCATCCCGAAACAGGGGTTCAATTCATAGAGAGAGCAATAGAATTACCTAGTGGCGAACTGCAAGCAGGTACTTTTCCTTTGTTTGACTCTCCATTTAGTATTATCTTAGCAGAAGAAATGTATTCAGAAAGCGACAACACACATTTTCAAATAGCAAATGAAACACTTTACCAAGCTATTCAAGAATCACCAAAAGTAGCAACTGAACTAGGATTATCCCAATTCGACTTACAAGCATTAGCTAATGGCATAACACCTGATGGATATGATTGGCACCACAATGAACAATCAGGAGTACTTCAATTAGTAAATGAAGAAACACATCAAAACACAGGTCACACTGGTGGTCGAGAAGTTTGGGGTGGGGGAAGTGAGAACCGCTAAACGGGACAAGATGTCAACTCGGCAAATTTATTAATGCAATTTTAAATGACTTTCAGGAGGTAGCTATGCTAAAAAAATGGAACATTGAAGGATTTAAATCAATATACGATAGAAAAGAGTTTCAGATATCACCATTAACGATTTTTACTGGGGCAAACAGTTCTGGCAAAAGTTCAGTGATTCAAAGTATTTTGCTAACTGTACAAACATTCAAGAACCCCCTTAAAAACAATCAAATTTTACTGAATGGGCCATTAGTAAAGCTAGGAGATTTTGATGACATCCAATCATATGGTTCAAATAAGGATATTACTATTGGATTCGGTCTAGATTTTAGTGGGGTTAAGTCAGATATCTTAGATGAAAGTTATGAAATTCATGAAGGTAATTATGACAAGAATGGAGATAATATTGATTATAGTGATTTACACGGTTCTTTGTTAGAAGATAGAATGAATGATGTCGAAATTGATTATAAATTTAACTTATTACCCTCAAAGAAAGATTCTCAATTTTATCCGAAAATCAATATGGTAAAAGTAAAAACATATATAAACCCTTTATTCAGCCAAGATTACAATGAAATTATAGTGAAAGAAAGTAATTTTAGCCTAGAGGAGAAAAAAAAATTATTTAATATCAAATTATCTCATGAATCTGAATTGAAATATGATATATATGAAATGCAATATACAGAACCAGAAGAGCATAAGGAAGTCAAAAGTTTAAAAGATGAAATCCCACTACCATCAGTCAAGGGTTCTGCAGGAAAACCCATGATGTTAAAACAAGAGAAGCAACAATTCGTTGGCGCTCATTTTACAGGTTTTATTTTCTTTGATTTATACGCATTGAAAGATTTGAATGTAATGATYACGGATTTGATATTCGTTGAATATAGTACTTATAAGGATAATCAGATACCTCTATATTATGATGAATTGATGCAGAATCAAGATTTTCTAACCATATTTCTAACCATATTGGAAATAATCATTGAATTTTTGAAGAAATATAATATCGTAGATATTTCATCAAACGAGATGTTGGCAATACACGACCGTATTCTTCTTACTAATGATCATAATTCCCTTCTAGAAACAGCAAAATACATTAATGAGTTTTTATTTAGCGTTGAACATTTTGACTTATCATATAGTGATGGATTACGAGCTAAAATACTTAATTATATTAAAGAAAATCTAGAACCAGCATATACCGTTACAAAGCTTAAAAATGAAGACATAAATAATCAGTATTTTATTTCAGAATATTTTCAGAATAGAGTAAAATATTTAGGTCCATTAAGAGAAGAACCAAAGCCACTCTATACTACTAATATAGGAGCATTCAATTCAACAAATGTAGGCTCCAAAGGTGAGTTTACTTCATTGGTGTTAGAAATGAATAAAGACATGGAAATAAATTATATATCGCCGAATGAATTAGAATTTAAGGAATACGAAGTAATAAAAGGAAAGCTTATTGATGCTGTTTTAGAGTGGGTAATTTATTTGGGAATTGGCAACGATATTAGAACAGTAGACCATGGAAGCCTTGGACACAAATTAAAGATTCAATTAGAGAAGGGGGGAAAGTTTGTAGATTTAACTAATGTTGGAGTGGGGGTATCACAAATATTACCTATTTTGGTTTCATCACTTCTAACAGAAAAGAAGTCTACACTTATATTTGAACAACCAGAATTACATCTGCATCCAAAGGTTCAAACTAGATTAGCAGACTTCTTTATTACGATGATACAGTTAGATAAACAATGTATTATTGAAACTCATAGTGAACACATGATAAATCGTTTACGTTACAAAGCTGTTTCTTCCCCTAAGGATGCAATTACTGAAAACGCTTTGATTTATTTCGTAGAGAGAGAAAATGGATGTTCAGAATATCGCCAGATTCGTATAAATGAGTATGGCTCGATAGGTAAATGGCCTAAAGGCTTTTTTGATGAATCGGAATTAAATGCTTTATCCATATTAAAAGCTGTAAGAGCTAAGAAACGAGGAGAATAGATATGTATAATATTCTCATCGATCCATTAAGTCTAGTTTTAAGTTCTAGAGATTTAAATTCGGATAAGTTTCAGCTGTATTTAGATAATTTGATAGAAACTGTGGATTTAAGATGCTATGACTTTTTAAATCCATTAATATTAGAAAAAGTATATAGTCTTATAAATGACGAAGATGATTATTTAAATGTATATGATTTAAATAAATGGTTTGAAGAATTTGATGTAAAAGGGGAATATACTTCTAATGATATTAAAGCGGCATATAATATTATTTTGAAATTCGATGCAATTGATAACCTATTTCAATTGGAAAATTATATTTTGAAAGAGTTAAAGGTATTGAGTGATGGAAAAGAAATATTAGTTGAGGAAATTTTTAAAACAGATAGCCTGTTTTTATATAGTTTGATTAGTAAATTAGAGAATGGTGAAACATATTTAAAAGGAATAGCTGATTTAAATTTAAACTACACTGGTGAAGTAACTAAAATAGAAGTAAATGAAGGTTTATTAAATGTCCCTTACAAAATAGATGGAAATTTAAGGATGTTTTCCGCTAATGGTGATATCTTGAAAAAAATTAATGTTTTTGAATTATGGAAAGAAAGTAGTAAAGCAGAAGAATTTTCAAAGCTAATTAAGATATACTTTAATAATAATGCTACACAGAAAGAAAAAAGAACATGGACTATAGGGAAAGATTTTTTTAAAAACTTTAAGAAACACGGGTTTTACATTGAGGATATAAAGATAGAGAAATTGTTGAAAGCTATGTATGTAGTAGTTTATGAGGAATCTAGGAAGTCGCATGCACTTCGAAGTTCTGCATCTGGAGGAGCTCGTCCAAAGGTAAGCCGTCTTGGAACAGCCATGAGAATGGATATTGATTACGAATATCATTTGCACTACTGGATTAAACAAAATCATATTATATTTGCCAAAGTGAGTACACATAATGATTTTCATATACCTAAGTGAAATTAAGGTACAATGTGTTAAGTAACGCGTCCTATGTTAGAAATAATTAAAAACGCTGTCAGAAACAATTCAAGGACTATTAGGGTAAAGGTCATAGTATTCTCTTAAATCCATTTTATTGACATTGCGTATATTGGTACTTTCGTAGTAGTATGTTAGTATTCTGAGTATTCAATTACGCAAAATTAAAAGGAGAGAATGTATGAAAAGAAAGATACTAAAACAAACCGTTGCTGCCACTGTACTTACTTCTTCCATATTAACATTTTCAACAGTTACTTATGGTCTAACAACTTCTATCCAACAATCAATTGACGCCGTAAAAATGGAAATGAAAAAAGCAACACTGAATTATGTAGACCCAGCTTTAAACGGCGAGATTGCACCTAGTTCTTCACTATATCCAGTTTTAAACAGAGTAAAGAAAAACGTTCAAAAAGTAAGAAGTGATATTCTTTCATCCAATCTTTCAGAATCGGAAAAGATTGCTAAGTTGAAAGAATTAGATGCACTTTATGAAGAGAAAATTACAAAAGGGCTAATACCATATATCGATGCATATAATTATGCAGTGAAATATTTGGACCCTCTGTTAAAAGAAATCATCGCTGGAGAGGCGAATAATGATTTTGCAGCAGTCGAAAGAGCATACCATAAGCTATCCGCACAATTAAAATCGAGAACATCCATTTTATATCGTTTCACTGGGAAAGCACCGCGGAATTTATTGCTAGAAAGATATAAACTAAGAGCAGATGAAGAGCGTAATAAATTAATGATTCCTGTGACTATATATATGAAAATGGAAGAAGCAGAAAAGTTATTTAAAGAAGGAAAACAAGAAGAAGCAAAGAAAGTAATGGAAGGAATTTCATCTTTAATTGCAAAGCTGTCACACGAATCAGCAACTTCATTTACAAATGAATTAGTAAAAAAGGCAAAAGCAATACAATCATCCGTTGCATCTCCGCCAGCTACTCCTACTCCAGAATCGCCAGTCATAGTACCACCAAACGGAGGAAGCAACAACGAAAGTAATACGTCACCCTCAGAATCTTCGGCTGAACGAACTTTAAGGTTAGCAAAAGTAAATGCGATTGTAGAGTTAGAAGCCTATGGGAAACAAACTGAATTTAGTGAAGTAGACTGGTCAAATATTTTATTACTTAAAGATTCAGGAAAGCATGCTATTAATAATTCAACTTCTACAACAGCAGTTGAACAAGCATTATTAGCAACAAAAATAGAAATTGATCAAGTAAAAACTAAGGCTGCTACTAGGTTAGCGTTAAATGAAGTCATCATATCCGCAGAACAACTTTTAGCAAATCATGTAGAAGGAACAAATGTCGGACAAGCATCGGCAGCCAATCGAGCTTCGCTAGCTGAAGCAATCGCAACCGCAAAAACTATTTACACAGATGCAGCAAATAAAACACAAGCAGATTTAGAAAACGCGAGCACTATCTTAACAGTAGCAACCACAATATTTGAAGATAAAATTGTACAAGCGGGAGATGCTACGGCATTAAATGCGAAAATTGCAAGGGCGGAACAACTTTTAGTAAATCACATAGAAGGAACAAATGTAGGTCAAGCCGCGGGAACAGATCGACAAGCACTAAATGAAGCGATAGCAGCAGCAAAAGCTGTATACACAGACGCAGCGAACAAAACGCAAGCAGATTTAGACAATGCGACCACAACATTAACAACAGCAATCACAACATTTGAAGATAAAATTGTACAAGCAGGAGATGCTACGGCATTGAATGCGAAAATTGCAAGGGCGGAACAACTTTTAGTAAATCACGTAGAAGGAACAAATGTTGGACAAGCTGCGGGAACGGATAGACAAGCACTAAATCAAGATATAACAGCAGCAAAAGCTGTATACACAGATGCAGCGAACAAAACGCAAGCAGATTTAGACAATGCGACCACAACATTAACAACAGCAATCACGACATTTGAAGATAAAATTGTTCAAGCTGGAGATGCTACGGCATTAAATGCAGCAATTACAGCGGCAGAACAACTTTTAGCAAATCATGTAGAAGGAACAAATGTTGGACAAGCCGCGGGAGCAGATCGTCAAGCACTAAATGAAGCCATAACAGCAGCAAAAGCTATATACACAGATGCAGCGAACAAAACGCAAGCRGATTTARACRATGYGACYACAACATTAACAACAGCAATCACAATATTTGAAGATAAAATTGTACAAGCRGGAGATGCTRCGGCATTAACTGCGAAAATTGCTACGGCAGAACAACTTTTARCAAATCATGTAGAAGGAACAAATGTTGGACAAGCCGCGGGAGCAGATCGACAAATACTAAATCAGGCAATATCAGCAGCAAAAGCTGTATACACAGATGCAGCGAACAAAACGCAAGCAGATTTAGACAATGCGACYACAACATTAACAACAGCAATCACAAYATTTGAAGATAAAATTGTACAAGCAGGAGATGCTACGGCATTAAATGCAGCAATTACTGGAGCAACTGTCTTATACACTAACGCAGTAGAAGGCGTAGAAGTAGGCCAATATATTATTGGTTCAAAAAATACTTTATTGCAAGCTATTCATACAGCGCAATTAGTAGCAGATGAAGCATCTACCAAAACGGTTTTACAATTAACAGAAGCAAAAATAACTTTGGATCAAGCGCTACTTGTTTTTGAGGACAGTCAAGTTAAAGAGTTGACAGGATTAAATAATATCACCATAATCGGTACCGCGAATGATTCGAGTAATAGTATCGTACTTGGAACAGGTGAAGAACTTATATTGTCATCCAGTGACGAGAATGAAGTTGTAGCTACAGTTTCACAAACTCCTATAGGCACAATTAAAGTAACAGGAATTGCGACAGGTGGTCCTATTACCGTTACAGCTCAAGTAATAAAAGATGGACAAGTTATTAAGGCAGGTTCATTTACAATAAAGGTATTGGCTGAGGGTATTACTAGTAAAATACTAACTAATTTTGATTTTTCAACTGTTTATGAATCTCAAGCAAAACTTGTAAGTAAACCAGTCACTCTAGGAGATTTTACAGGAAATCGTAAAGACTTCACAATTGTCATCGGAGAAGATCGTATTCCTATTAATATTTATTGGAAACTTTCTACTGATTTTCCAAAGGGAGCAGCGATGGGTGGTGTCGTAGATAGTCATATCCAGGATTATTATTATAGGAAAGATGGGGCAAATGGCATAATGAATCGTCCAATAATGGCATTTGGATTTGACGATACTTTTCAAATTAGTGCGGCTCAAGTTGGTTCTGCAGCATCCTTTTCACTAGAAGGACCTGACTGGAACTACTTCTTTGACCAATCAACTGCAAAAGGAACAGATACAGATCTATCTAAAAATCGCATATTTACTATCAGTGATGGTATAAATACAGCAACAATCAAATTAACTACAGATTTATCGACAATTGATACGTTTATTAGTCGGATAAATAGTAGCCTATCAAATGCTAATGTAAATATACGGGCAGAAAAAGTAAATGATTCACAGTTTAAAATTACATCGACATCATCTCCAGGAGAATTAATAATTGATGGTATAAATAAAGCAGATTTCTTTGAATAACGTCCCTACGATGTTGTTGTATCTTGAAAGTGAGAGAATACAACTAACTACAAGGGGGAACGTTTCAATCGAAAAACCTTTAGCATACTATTGATCTCCTCGGCATTGGTCTTCTGATAGGCAATGAAAATAAATAGGTAAGCATGAAATAACGTCCACTTGACAAACAAGTGGACGTTATTAAGCGTGGGCACAAATACTGGTTTTATTATTTTGACTATTCAATAATCACTTAACTTGTTACAATATGACTATAATGAGTTGTTGAAATACAATACTTTTGTTTTACTTTCTTTAAGTTTGAGAGGATAGGGAATCTCTGTGGAGCTAATTAGAACAAATAAAGATTCTCCGTTTAGAGATTACTATTTTAGAAAGGAATAGAAGAATGGAAATTTTTGAGTTAATGAATTCAAAGGAACAGTCAAAAATATACTGAGGTTTTAGGTTGAAACCACAGGTGGGTAATCTAATTCGAATTTTGCACATTCCAAAAGATAATACTATATTAGCCCCGAATAGAATGAACACCTTTAACGATTTGTCTTTGGAGAAGGTGTATACCGTTTATTGAGTGGTCAATGTTAACCAAGTAGCCATTAGAGATGATATAGGGGATAGCGCTCTTCTCACTGCAAGCCAGTACCAAGTCGTCGAGGAAATCTTGGAAAAAGAGTTGCAAATTTTAAGGGAAAATACGTAAATGTTAGGCATTATTGATAGAATGATTAAGAGTAAATAGTGATTTAATCAATTTTTTATTGTAAAAGGGCATTAGTTGAATTCAAGTTTAAATATGATATTAGTACGGTGAATATTTATATCGTCAATAGGCCGAATATTCATTTCATTTAAAAGGAGGACCTCAACTTGAATCATGTAAAAGCATACGGAAAGTTTATAGAGGAAAACGGATACTCACATCGAAAAGCAGCCTATTTACAATGGGGAACTAGCGAGAAGTCGATTGGAAGTTTCCTTTTATTAAATCCAGGCAGTTCCGCACCTTTGCATGGTAAAACTTCAATTCCGGATGAATCTGGATTTATGGAGTCGGAAATAGATAGTACGATGCGGCAGGTAATTCGAATCGTTGAGAGCTTGTATATGGGTGAAACTATCGATGGTCGTGTTCCTCTCTATCATTTATTTTCCCTGCGAAATGTAAAAAGTGATCAAGCGATTGGTGAATTTGAAGCGCTTGTTGATCGAAGTTTGATGGATCCGTTAGATGTTATGCAAGATCTTGGTACATTGAAGTTAAATCCATGGACTTGTCTAGGTTGGGGTATTCATGACCAAAGGAAAAGAAAGAATTTAGATAGTATGAAAGAAAGATGGATGCTGGCCTTGGTGGAGGCAGGCATTCGGACGTTTGGAAAGCCTCATAAAAATGGCAAGGATTATTATCACATTTGTCCGCGTTTGAAAAAAGATCAAGATGCGATGGTGGATGATTTAGTGGAACTTTATCGAAAAGAAGTACTTTGTGGGTTCGATGTTTAAGAAAAAATGGATAGGCTTGGTAGGGATACTTCTGTTACTGGTGGCCTTTTACTTCGCTGGTGATTTTCTCGTTGTGGATGAAAAACCACTAACATCCGATGTCATCATTGTTTTAAGTGGTGGGGAGGGTCGTTTAGAAAAAGGTGTTCAGCTCTATAAGGAAGGCTATGCCCCTTACATACTTTTAACGAATGGAAGTGTGGAAAACCTATACAAACGAGCATTGAAATTGGGCGTTCCTAATGATTTTATTTTAATGGAAGTGAAATCAGACAGTACATTGGATAATGCTATTTTTTCGAAAGAGGTAATGGTCAATCACAAGTTTAGGTCTGCAATCGTCGTTTCTTCTAACTCTCATATGAGGCGGGTTAAAATATTATATGATAAAACGTTTCGGAATAGTGATATTCGATTAACTTATGTTGCTGGGGAAATGAATGCTTATAACCCTAAAAGATGGTGGGTAGACGAATCGAATCGGGATATAACATTTCGGGAGTATATTAAGTTGGTTGGGAATTTGTTCGGGTTTCATGGGTCCGAATCGAAGGAGTTTTTGGAGGAGTTGGGTTTGTAGAAAAACGTGCCAGTCACCCACTAAATTCTGTCAATCAGAAAATTGTTTGTCAAACTTTATAAAGTCTTGTAAAGGATTTTCTGATAAGATAGATACATATAACTGGAAAAAATATAGGGTGGGATAGGTATGCTAAATAAGCTTATGCGTAAAAAGCAGCCAGCGCGGAATAATGATTTATTAAGAAGAAAAGAACTGGCGCAAATAGAGCAATTGCCTTCTCATATATCAATTATTATGGATGGAAATGGTAGATGGGCTAAAAAACGCTCTTTACCAAGGGTGGCTGGACATTATGAGGGAATGCAAACTGTTAAGAAAATTACTAGGTTCGCCAATGAAGTAGGTATTAAAACTTTAACTTTATACGCATTTTCTACAGAAAACTGGAAAAGACCAAAAAAAGAAGTAGATTATCTTATGAAACTCCCTGAAGAATTATTAGGTACCTTTTTACCAGAGTTGATAGAGCAAAATGTACAAGTACGGATGATGGGGAATTTTGATCTTTTACCCGATCATACTAAAAGGGCGATTACGAAAGCTGTTGAAAAAACTTCTCGGAACGATGGATTGATATTAAATTTCGCCTTAAATTATGGAAGTCGTGATGAAATTGTTCAATCAGTGCAACAGATTGTAAATAAGGTGCAGCTTGGATCAATCTCCTCTGAGGATATTACGGAAGACTTGATCAGTAGTTATTTGATGTCGAAAGATTTAACGGAACCAGATTTACTTATTCGTACAAGTGGTGAAATCCGCCTTAGTAACTTTATGTTGTGGCAACTAGCCTATACCGAGTTTTGGTTCACCGATACTTTATGGCCAGATTTTGACGAAGCATGTTTAATGGATGCCATTGAAAATTATCAACGAAGGAATCGAAAATATGGTGGACTTAAGGAAGAAAAGTAACAGGTATTTGTAGAATTGAATTTTAAATTTGCATGCTAGTTTTTAAAAAAAGTCTAGACAGAGAAGCTTTGTTCATTATTATTTGATTCCCAAACATTTTTTACCTGTTATACAAGAGATTTCTCCAATGCTTGGATTAGGTGGAGACATTTGGTTGGAACGAACAGCCTCAATTTTTTACGAAACACCATCCAAAGAAATGATTGCTAAAAACCAATTGCCGGAGCAAGAACGTCCTAAACAAATGTGGAAAGGACTTGAGCTACGTCCAGGTCAAATTGGTAAAGTTATCATTCTTGAAGACACTGTCATTTGGGAATCCATTGACAAAACGACGAAGCTTGCAAGAGTATTGAAAAGGCGAACAATATTGAGTGTATCGATATGTTCCATGCATGTATCAAGTTGATGATAAACACTATATCGCACAAGATTCTAACGTGAAACTTTTCAAGAAATAAGTTAGAGTTGTTACCTTATAAATCGCTCCAAGTCATATTAATTATGGCTTGGAGCGATTTTTCTTTTTAACAAACTGGAGGCGAACACTTTTTACAAGTTGTTAGTTTATTACACTCTTTCATAATCCATTGAATGGTACAAAAGTATACCAAGAGAATCATCCAAAAGGAGAATACTGAATAGTCTAAAATCACTCGTGCGAGGGAGGCTCAATTGTTTGGTACTGTATATACTGAAGTTAGTTCCATTGCATGGTCATCAATACTAAGTCTAAAGAAAGAGGTGTATGACATAAAGAGAGGTACTTAAATCTAGAATAGAATATCAAGATAAGTAGTGGCATTATACTTCTTTTATCTATCACTATCTCGGCTGAGGAACTGAGTAAGCTAGGAGAGACTTAGCCCCAAAAAATTCTGAGGTGGAGTAATAAACCACTTTGGATAAAATGAAACATTCGAAGTATAACAGATTTCGGACTATGGAATGGCGCATGGAACCAGGTCTATGTTATCAAAAGCAACATGAACTTCGAAGCAAAGCTTGAAAAAGGAAATATGTAAGATCAAGTAATAACCAAAAAAACTAAAACTAATTGGAGGAATATAAAATGAATCTTAAAAAGAAACTAGCAACTGGTATCGTAACTGGAGCATTGGCAGTAAGTATGATCGGCGGGGGAACATATGCATATTTCAACGACGTAGAAACATCAACAAATACATTTGCTGCTGGTACCTTGGATTTATCGCTAAGTCCCCAAGAAATTATCAATGTAGATAATATAAAGCCTGGTGACAAAATGATTAGAACATTTAAGTTAACAAATGAAGGTTCGCTCCACATTTCAAAAATTTTACTTAAAACAGCATATGATGTAACAGACACAACAGGCGATAATACAGATGACTTTGGAAAACATATCCGTGTTAATTTGATGTTGAACTCAGATAAAGCGAATGCTCCGGTAATATGGAAGACTCTTGCTGAATTGAAGGATATGACACCGGATGCAGTTGCGGGCTTATACTTTCCATTATTTGTAGAAAGAGGCGGTTTAAAGCATAATGATTCTGACGATCTAATAGTGACATTTGAATTTGTTGAGAATAACAAAGATCAAAATCAATTCCAAGGCGATTCTTTGAACTTAACTTGGCAATTTGATGCTCGACAAGGATTAGGCTCATTAAAATAATTTCATTAAATAATGGGAGGAGAGCCCTTCTCCTCCTTTATTTCATTTCACCGATCCGTTGGTGCCATTCCTTATATATATTTCTCAACATATAAAATTGTTTTGTGTTTTGAGGAATATATTTAAGAAAATCCAGTGATAAAACTTCGAAAGGTGGGATCAGTTTGAAAAGCAAACATAGCAAGCGTAAAGAGCGTAGACGCAGATATAAGAAAAAGAAATACGATCTTTTCCTAATTTTTAAAATTGCACTCATTTGTTACTTAGCCATCTTCGGGACCGGTTATATGACGTCTGACACATCCGCATATTTCAGCAGTCAGTCGGAGAACTCTGAGACAATCACTGCTGGTATATGGGAAGTTCCGCAGGTTTTTGTCAATGCATGTGGTCAGGAATACATCATTGATGAGGTAACAGGTGAAATAGTCTATCTTGACCTCGAAATCAAAAATTATAGTCCTATAGAAAAAAGCGAAACGGATGTATTATCAAGTGGTGAAGAAGAGATTAACAGTGAAGCTAAAGATGATACTCCTATAGAAGAAAGCAAAGTGGATGTAATATCAAGCGGTGAAAACGAGGTTGACAGTGAAGCTAAAAATGAGACTCCTAGAGAAGAAAGCGAAACGGATGTAATATCAAGCGGTGAAGAAGAGATTGACCAAGAAGCCAAAGATGAAACTCCTACAGAAGAAAAAGAAAAAGGTGTAATCTCAAATGGGGTAGAAATGATTKACTGTGAGGACATAGATGGTTTGAATACTGCGGGAGAGTTAGGATGTGAAGGCAAAGAAGGTAGCCCTATAGAAGAAAGTGGCACTGCTTCAGGTGAGGAGAATATGGYCGACTGTACCAATAATGAGGAGCCTTTAGAAGAAAGCGAAATAGCAGCGCCGGAAAACATAGAAACTATTGAACCGAAAAATGAAGAACAGAAAGAATTAGAAAATGGAAACGGTGAAGGCGAAAAAGAAAGAGACACCAAAACAGATGTGGAAGATAGTAAAGAGAAAGAGCCACAGAAATCTAACGATGAAAGTCAAAAACAACCGGACGGCAAGGATGCTTCTGTAACCGAATCAAAGGAAAAGAATCCGACAGATAAAGATTCCACAAAAGATGAAGCTACAGAAAATAGAATGGACCAAAACAAAGCAGAAGAAATAAACGATGCTGTAAAACAAGAAGAAAACATACAAAAAGCGGAGGATGGTACAAATGAGGTATAACAAGAAAACGAAAAAAGAAAAGATGAAAAAATGGATAAATAACATTGTCTCTACCATATTGATGATCCTGCTCATCAGCGTAGCTTCTGTAGTAGTTATATCGAAAGCTTCCGGAGGGGAACCGCAACTTTTCGGTTACCAATTAAAAACAGTTCTTTCAGGGTCCATGGAACCAGGAATTCAAACAGGATCAATCATTGCCGTCAAGGCAGCTGAAGATAAAAACGACTTCCAAAAAGATGATGTCATTACATTCCTGGCAGCAGAAGACATATTGATCACACACCGAATTACAGAGGTAGTTAAAAGTGGAGACCTTGTACTTTACCGGACAAAAGGTGATAACAATAATGCGGAGGATATGGATCCAGTTCTTTCCGATAATGTGGTAGCCAAATACACAGGCTTCACATTACCATATGTCGGATACTTCATTAATTTTTCCCAGTCTAAGAATGGCGCATTACTACTTTTAATACCTGGATTCCTGTTGCTTCTCTACTCTGCATTTACAATTTGGAAAGTACTCTCTGTAATCGAATTGCGCCCGAAAAAACAAGTAGATGTAGTAGTGGAAGATAGCGGGAATAGTACTTCCTGATATGATCGTTTGGAATGTAAGGAGGCATTACAATGATTAAACTCTTTCGGTTATTCACATTACTTCTATTAACTAGCGCGATCTGTTTCTATCCCGTGACCAATGCATTTGCAGAGGGTGAAGAAGACAACGCTGAGAAGGAAATAAGCATCAGCCTTTCACCAGAAGAAAATTTATTTGATATTAGCAACATGAAGCCTGGTGATTGGGCGCCTAGGACCATTGCAGTTCAGAATTCCGGAAATACTGATTTTGTTTACCGTCTGCAGTTACAAAACAGTGGAGAAAAAAAGCTTTTCAATGAGCTGTTGCTAGAAATTAAAGCAGGTGATATTGAATTGTATCAAGGGAAATTGGCCCAACTGGAATCATTGCCAGAAAGAAGACTTACAAGTGGCACCGAAGAGAATTTAGATATCACTATTCGTTTTCCAGAGCATCTTGGCAATGAATTTCAAGGGCTTGAGTCAGCTTTTGTTTTCTCTTTTACAGCAGAAGGAGACGATAGCACAGTAGTCCAAGCTATGACAACAGGACAGGTTGCCAGCGTCGGTCCACCATCAGCCGGGACCAGCATGCCCACCACGTCCACAAACATATTTAATTGGATATTATTTGGTGTTTTACTTGTAAGTGGTGGAATTGTATGGATGGTCATCAGACGTTACAGACGGATAAAAATGGCTTCATAGTCACTAGGCGGTCTCCAATAAATAATAAACAGCCCTGTAGAATATACTCTATAGGGCTGTTTATTTTTAAGGGGGATTTTGCACCAACCTCTTTCTTATTATTCTATAAAATAATGAATACATGGATAGACATAAATACCTGTGTTAAGACAAAAATAGTTAGCAGAAACACGCGTAAAGTGACGTAATATTTAATCCTTTTTGGTTATACTGAACTATATAATCTAGTAAATATAAAGGATACTATGAAGTACTTCCTGTATTTGGGCACCTGGGAGGTATGGAGTTACTGGTGCAACCGGCCTGATTAAATTTGGATATCTATTATCCAGTTTAGTTAGGCTTTTATTATGAGTTAAGAAGGAGGTCGATTTAGAAATGATAAAATCTTTAGGGCTGACCCAAGAATTGGATTTAAACGCTACCTTACTTAATGAACAACAAGAAGAATTGTTAATTGAAAATATACAGCTTGCTGAAACAAACAGGAAGTATCAAGATACATTGGAACATATTATGTCCCTCTACCGAGTGATAGAAAGCTTTTCATCTCCTAAATACCTAGGAAGATTAACAGAAGAAATAACGGCAACTTTACTAAAATGTACGCAAAAAGATGCGGCCTTCTTCTGGGTAACAGACCACTATATGCAACATAGCCACTTCTCCAATACAACAAATAATATGAATTTAGAAAATGACTTAAGGAATGACTGGCATCATATACGTCAGAAAAAGGAATCGTTTATCCATATTTTTAATCAAGCATACTTTTGGATAAGAATAATTAGAACTTCCAAACATATTGGAGTTTTAGGAGTGAAAGTTTTCAATATTGAAGAGGTGAAAACTTCCATCTTCCTCAACCGTACAGTTGAATTTTTAGCTGAACTTAGTGAAATGACGCTGGAGAGAATACACCTGAATCAGATAAAGGACCAAATGCTTATTATGGAGGAACAGAATCGTATCGCAAACGAAATTCATGACAGCGTTTCACAGCGACTATTTGGAATTGTGTATTCGTTGCATAGTTTACGAGCCAAGAGTCGCAGTATTTCAGCTGAAGAATTGGATCAAGAGTACCAGTTCTTATCCCAGACTGCGAATACAACTATGAAAGAACTCCGAGCATCGATTTACAAGCTCAGTAATGTCAAAAAGGGGAGTAAAGCATTTTTTGTCATTTTGGAAGATTATTTAACTGAATATGCAAAGTTAAATGACATTCAAATCGACTATCAACTAACTGGGGATGAGTCTCTCTTTACACAAAAGATGAAAAGTGGACTTTATCGTATTATTTGCGAAGCATGTGGAAACGCAGTCCGACACGGAGAATGCACTGAAATTATGCTCACATTAACTATATTAGAAGATAAAATATCGTTAGAAATAGAAGATAACGGAATTGGGATTCGACTGCATAATCAGGAGAAAGAAAAAGGAATAGGGCTTATAAATATGAGAAGTATTATAAATTCTTTTGGTGGAGTATTCTCAATTGATAGCTTACAGGGTTTAGGAACAACACTCCAAATAGAGATTCCAACTGAAACAATGATAAAAAAACAAGAGGTGCTTGGATAATGAAATTGGTAATTATTGACGACCATCCATTGATTAGAAAAGGATTAACATCATTATTTTCATTAGACGAATTAATAGACGTAATCGGAGAAGCGGCAACTAGAAAAGATGCCTTAGAACTGCTTGGTACTGAAAAACCCGATATAGCGATTGTTGACCTGCGACTTGGGGATGACTCGGGTCTAGATTTAATAATAGAAGCTTCTCGTACAGGAATAACTAGCAAATTCGTCATACTTACCTCTTCCACGAATGAGGACGATTTTAACAAAGCAAAAGAAATTGGTGTGGCTGGTTATCTATTAAAAGAAGCACTCCCTGAAGAACTCCTACATGCTTTACAAATGATTAGCAAAGGAAGAAAATATTACGATCCAGCAGTATTAGATTTACTCATGAAAGTAAGCCCTCCTTTAGAAGAAGATGGATATATTGAACAATTGACCCCAAAAGAGAAGGAAATATTAATAGAACTGGGCAAAGGACATTCCAATAAAGAGATTTCCAAATCACTCTATATAACAGAGTTTACTGTTAAAAAACATGTAAGTCAGGTTTTTGCAAAGCTAGGTTTATCTGATCGAACCCAAGCAGCCTTATACGCTAACGCAAAAGGTCTGGTCAAATATACATTACAGGTGCCAGGCACCCGCTCGGTTTGAGGTGCCAGGTTCTCATACAATTCCAGGTTCATTTGAGGTACCAGGTTCTAACACAATTCTGACAGTATGGTATGTTTGTTTAAATGAGTTAAGCCCTGTGGAGTGATATCTGCAGGGCATTTTGTAATCCGTTATATATAAATTCTTTGGATTTAATTTTATAGTCAGTTATGTGTTGGATGATTTGCTATGGTTTCATAGGCATTTCTGAATCTTCTTCATAGGCTACGCAATACTTTGCATACGCTTGTGCTGTCTTTTCACTTCCTGCTGGCAATAGTGAAGGAAGCAGTTGTAGGTTGAGGAAAGGATGTGGTCTTTTCCTATTGTGGAAATAACATGGATAGGAGGAATACGGGTAATGCTCTAAATATTCTACCATTGGAACTTTTGTTTTGATTGGGTTGCGATGGATATAGCTACTTACGTGTAGCAATCCAACTGGGGCGATGATTTCTTTGGAATAATAGCGGTTTTCATAAATTTGTCCTGTGTAGTTATGTTTTTTACGATAGTAATCGCTATATCTTCTATTAATAGGCGCCATCAGTTTCCCCAGAGGGACGATGGGTGATCGAAGTAAAAAGTGGACATGATTGGTCATAATACAAAATGCAATTATTTCAAATGGATATTTCGCATAGACGAAATTTAATATACGATAATATTCTTTTACGTCTTTTTCTCCATTAAATATATTTTGACGATTGTTCCCTCGCATAACGATATGATAAAAGCCATTTGGATACCAGTTTCTTTTTCTTCTAACCATTGTGCGTTCCCCGATTGGTTGCATGTTGAATACTGCCAAAAAGTCGATTCCATTTTCCCGATTTTTCTATAGGACTAACGCTAACGTTTGCCTCTACAACGACTTGATGTCCTTTCATCCCTTCCAATCCAACACTTATCACTTGTTCTATCAAATAAGTCACGTCCTTTCCTTCTAGATTAAAAGAACCATAACAAGAAGTAAAATGTCCCGAAAAGCAAACAATGGCATTTTGAAGGATAAAAAAGACAAAAAAAGACGCAAAACTCAATTTTGAAAGCAAAAATGGGTATATAAAAAAATTTTGAATGCAAAAAGAAGCCTCCTACCTACAAGGCTTCTTAACTATGTTGAATTGTTTGAGAACCTGGCACCCCCCAAGGAGATAATAGGTGCCAGGTACTCACACAATTCGAGGGTAGTCGATTTGACCTATTAAAACATTAATTTCGGTAGTCGAAGTAATTAGTCCTTCGTGTCTCTAAAGATAGATATATTTTGTGCCATATGGGTTTATTACATTACTAACTATTCAAATATTCGTAATACATTTACTATTTAAAATTCCTTTGTTATTCTATTAACGATTCTAAGAATAAGAAGGAGTAGATACGTATTGAAGAAAAAAATTGTTAGTACCATTGGAATTTTAGGGTTATGTACAAGCTTGGCTTTCCCTGCTTATGCGGCGGATACGGTAAAACAAGAAACACATCATCATGAGTACTCCATCTCTGGTTTTATTAGTCACAGTGAACTACAGAAAAGTCTTAAACAAATTGAAAAATCAAGTAATGGGGTTGTGCAAGTAGAGGTCGTTGGGCAATCACATAAAGGATTGGATATATACACGGCAAAAGTTGGGACAGGCGAAAAAGTTATTCTTATTCAAAGTGAAATTCATGGCAACGAAAAAACAGGCACGGTCGCCCTTTTAAATCTATTAAAAAACCTTTCTTCAAATTCAAAAGAAGCTAAGAAAATACGGGAAGAAGTAACGATTGTATTTATGCCAATGATGAATCCAGACGCTTCGGAAGGCGATAAACGCCGCAATAGTATGACATGGGAAGAAGCGGTGCAAGATTTTCCACAACTGGCAAGCGCTAAACCTTCTTGGAACTATTTAGACCGCGGAATCAGTCAAAGCTATAATTACGGTGAAAATCCAGGTTTTGATGTAAATAGAGATTTTAATCCAAATCTCGACTATGTCCCAGTAGCACAAGATTTCCCAGGAGCATCCAATAAGCCTGGCTGGTTTATCACACCTGAATCGCAAACTTCTCGTGACGTTTACAAAGCATTGCAAGCGGAATATGGAAATGTAGATGTCTTCGTGGACCTACATCATCAAGGGATGTACTATGTGGACGGGACTTCGGATGAAGTGACCTTGTCACTATCTGCACAGTTTGTTCCAGATCCGAACACACCTGCAGGAGCAAAATATGCCCAATTCGCTGATAGCTACAACTATGATTTTTCAAGACAATTGAATGTAGCGGCTTACAACGAACTTCAATCTTATGGAAATTCAAAGTTCACGAATATTTCCCTTTATTCTCAAGGGCTTGATCTTCCGGGTACAGCACTTGGAAGTTATGCACTAAATGGAAGTGGGACGGTGCTTTTTGAGGTGAGAGGCCAGACACAAATGATGGGACAGAAGGAAAAAGGACAACTTGTTAAATCGGTTGAACGTGGACTTGAAGCAATTATCAAAGGAGTCGCAGATGGATCTGTTGAAACATTGAATCCGGCAGATTATGAGAAGATTCCACTGACATCTAGTAGACCTTCTTAACCTGGCTCAACAACTGTTGCACTAAAAAGCCTTTCTTTGTTAGAAGCAATTTTTTCAATTCACTATTCCTATTTAGAAAAAGAAAGAGCAACTGAAATTGAACATCTTCAGTTGCTTTCTTTCTTATTAAAACTATTCTTTTGTTCCCTCAAAAATTTCTCCAGCAATTCCCATTGCATGCACTGCTTTTGGAAAACCAACGTATCCAGCACAGTGGATGATGAGTTCGATAATTTCTTCCTTGGTAAGCCCGACGTTTAGAGCTGCTTGTAAGTGAACTTTTAACTGGTCGAACGCTCCTTGTGTGATAAGCGTTGTTAGTGTGATGACTTCTCGTTGTGCGTGGGATAGGGTACTTCTACCGTAGAGGTCTCCAAATCCGAAGGACACTAACATCTCCCAAAAGTCGGGGGAAATATTTTTGATTCCTTCCATGCCAGCCCGTACTTCTTCGGAAAATAATTCTTCCATTACTTGTTTTCCGGACTCATAGCGCTTGTTGTTATCCATCTTATTGCCTCCCCATAGTTGGTGGTATTTCGTATTCATCCACTAATGCTTCAATCACGATTGGTTTATTTGTTTCTTCGATTTTATGTAATGCTTCTTTTATTCTCTCGGCTAAATCAGAAAGGTGATGACAAGTAAATGCTTCTAAGCCCATAGATTCAGCAAAACGTTTCACATCAAGTGGAGTCTCATACACACCACCGATAGACGAGCCAATCATTTTTTGCATTCCTTTTTCCACCATGTCGAGTCGACCATTATTCAACACGACGAATAGGACTGAGGAGTTATGATTGTAAGCTGTTGAAAGTTCGGTACCGTGCATGAACATACATCCATCCCCGACTAAGCACACAATTGTTTCTTTCGGGGCTGCTAGTTTTGCGCCGATGGAGTAGCCGATTCCGTTACCCATTGCACCGAATATATCATCGAAGAAGAAAGTCCCTGGCTTGTATATGTCGAAGTGTTTGATCCCATAAAAAGAGTGGCTTCCGTCATCGCCAAAAACAATGGCTTCTTCGGGGAGTGCGTAACGCATTGCTCGTAAAACTTGAACTGCGGACATTCGCTCTCCTGGTTTATTTTCTTCTAGCGAAATCGATTCGATTGGTGTTACAAATGCATGGCTATCGGTTTTCGGTATATCCTTTAAAATAGCAGTCAGATTCGCTTTTATATCACCAAGCATCGGAGTAGTTGGTACTTGGATCGATTTCCCAATAAAGGTTGGGTCGTAATCGAAGTGAATGACATGCTCGGGATACATCGCTTTAGACAGTCCGGCTGTGGACATATCACTTAGCTTGGAACCGATGACTAAAAGTAGATCCACTTTCACTTGTAAATATGCGGTCGCTTCCGTGGTACCACCGAGTCCAAATGGTCCAAGTGATAGCGTATGATTAGAAGGGAATGTCCCTTTTCCTCCTGGAGTCGTAATGACAGGAATCTTCCAATGTTCCGCCAGATGTTGAACTTCTTCGTACGAACGACTAGAATGAACGCCTTTTCCTAAGAACAATAGAGGGCGTTTAGCCATATTCAGCTTATTGATCACTTCACTTGTTTTAGGTGAAATCATATCATGGGACACCGGTAACTCCAATTGGAAGGCTTCCATCTCTTCTAACAAAATATCAAAGGCAATGGACAAATGTACAGGTCCTTTTACACCAGATAATGCTTTTTCCAGGGCATGCTGCAGGAATGGTTGTAGCATATCGCCTCGCTCTACCCGTGCACTAAATTTCGTGACTGATTTGAACATATCTACAAGATCCGCACCGAAAAGACTTGAATCTTGTCCCATTGCTTTTCCAGTATCTTTCATCGAAGGGTGTCCAGTGATGATTAATAATGGTAGATTAGAAGCTTTTGCCTGCCCAGCAGCTGTAAGCAAATTCGTCCCGCCAGGTCCAGATGTACCAACTGCCACCCCGATTTTTTGGTTCATCAAGGCGTAGCCACAAGCTTCAAAACCAGCCGCCGCTTCGTGTTTACTTAATACAAACTCCATATCGTGGCGTAATACCTCGAAAAGTATTGGAGATATTGCCTTTCCCGGAATGCCAAAAATATGGTGAATTCCCCAATGTTTAAAATTCGATACTAATACAGATGAAGTCGTTCTCATGATATCAGTGCCCCCTACAATCATAGTGGTGTTAAATATATCTTCTCAATTTCTTCTACTGGAAGTGGTTTGCTAAAGAGATAACCTTGTGAGATATCACACTGATGATCTTTCAGAAATTCAAGCTGTTCCTTTGTTTCCACACCTTCTGCAATCACCTCTTTGTGCAAGTTGTGTGCTAACGTGATAATCGCTTTTACAATGACAGTATCCTTCTCATTGTTCATTAATTCACTAACAAAGGATTTGTCGATCTTAATATAATCAATCGGAAAATTTTTCAGGTAATTAAGTGAGCTATAACCTGTCCCGAAATCATCAATACTGATACCAATACCAAGTGCTTTTAGCTGCTTTAATACGTGAATGGAATATTCACCTTCCATTGCCATATATTCCGTAATTTCGACTACGACGTATGCCGGATCGATTGCTGTACGCTCGAGTACATTTTCCATGAATGGAATGAGATTTCTCATAAGAAATTGCTGTGTCGATAGATTAACGGACATTGTTACCGGTGTCATGCCAGCATCTTGCCATTTTTTAATTTGTGAACAGGCTTCCTCGATGACCCATTCTCCAATTTGTGTGATCAAACCATTTTCTTCAGCTAGTTTTATAAATTTTCCTGGAGGTATCAAACCTAAAATAGGATGTTGCCAGCGAATGAGCGCTTCAAATCCAACCAATTCACCGCTTTCGATATTGATTTGAGGCTGATAATGGAGAACAAATTCCTTTTTATCCAGTGCTTTTCTTAAATCGATCTCTAGCATGTAGTCATCCATCATGACATCCAGTAATTCAGAAGTATGCATGACATAGCGGTTTTTCCCTTGAGATTTAGCTTGGTACATGGCATTATCCGCGTAGACCATCAGCTGTTCCTTTGAAATAGGGTAGTCTGGATAAATGGAAACCCCGATACTCGCTGTCGTATGTAATTCTTTTTTCCCAACATAAAAAGGTTGTTGGAACAACTGGAGTATCTCTTCTGCTTTTTTAGTCCCATAATCCGGATCAACAAAATCTTTTAATAGGAAAACAAATTCATCGCCACCCATTCGAGCAAGAATATCCTTCTCCCCAAGACAACTACTTAAGCGTTTACTTACCTCAATCAGGAATTTATCTCCAAAAGAATGATTAAAGTTATCGTTAATAATTTTAAAACGGTCTAGATCGATGAATAAAAGCGCTAAAGTCCTATTTTTCCCCACATTTATTTCTTCAATAATCGTTTCTATTTCCTTATTAATAAATCGTCTATTCGGTAGCATCGTTAAATCATCGTGATAGGCTAAGTAGTTATATTTCTCCTGCAGTAAGTAACGATCTGAAATGTCCCTAAACTGACCAAAGGCACCAATCATTTTGTCTTCTTCATAAATGGGTTGTGCATCAAATAGGCAGACGATGAGGTTGCCTTTATTATCTATAAATTTTAATTCTTCATTTTCCACTATTTTTCCTTGTTCTAATACTTCTTTGAAATAGTCGCCGGTAAGATGGGACTCCTGAATATTTCTTCCCATGACCGAATCTCTGCTATTATTTGAAATTTTTTCTGCAAAACTATTAAACTCAGTAGTGATTCCATTTTCATCTGTAATCACAATTCCATTCCTTGTTCTGCTTAACATAATTTGATTCATAATATTAAGCTTCTTATTTTGTTTTCGTAACAATAGCTCCCTTTCAATCGAATCAACCGATTGGGATAGCATCGTTAAGAAAAGTGGATTCTGAAACTGAATAGGCATCATAATGGACACACTACCAAGCAAGTCATTTTCATCTGTATATTGAAAGGCAGTCCCGTAACAAGCTATGCCATGAAGAAAGGTATGATAATGCTGCTCACCAATAAGACAAATCGGGTGCTTTTGCTGCAAGGAGAGGCTAATAACATTGGTTCCTGTATCCTCTTGGATGAATAAGCTACCAGGACTAATCCCGAATTGTTCGATAGTCGACTTAATGGTTTCATCCCCTTCAATTTTCAGAAGATAACCAGTTGCATCCGAAACAACAACAAGTATGGGGGTTCCTTTTAAGGAATCTAGTAACTTATTCGAGAAGAAACTCACCACTGATAGTATTTCGCTATACGATTTTCGCTTCTTTTCAAACTCACCTTCGCTTAAAAAGTTCTTTGGCCTGCATAGCTCATGCGGATCCATCCCAGCCTCTCTACACATTCGCTTAGATTCTGTAATGTAGTAAGGTTCTGTCGTATTCATGTTTTCCTCCTTAAACCTTTATATATAATAAATACCCTAGACTAAAAGAGTTAATCTTTTTTAGGAACAGTAAATAGGAATCCATTTCTGCTATGGTTAAATCACTAAAAAATAACTAGTAGAAAGAATTCCCAAGAGTTTTAACTTTACCGCAAATTATTACTAAATTCAATGGGAAGGAATTGTAAGGAGAAGGGCTTGTGCGTGCCCCTACTAGTGTTGTAGTAGAAAAAATTCTGAATAATGACCACAATTTTTTATCAAACAAGTAAGCGGCAAAGAACACTTACTTGAAAAAAAGGGGAGCAATACAGTGGTATATGCAATTGGCTTGTTGCTTTGGTTGATATCTAGAAAATATTTTCAAGCAACAATCCAGCTTCATTCATCTGCGGAAACTATTAAAATTCTACGTTGAATAGTTTCCGATTCAATAGTAATATTAAATTGTGGAAATATATTGGAAAATACTCGGTGATTTACCTGAATAGAGGAGGAGAAATATGCGTAAACGTTTTATCAAACAAACAACAGCGGCAGTATTGTTAACCACTTCCGTTTTATCGTTTTCATCGGTAGCACTTGGAGCAACTTCAGTTGATCAATCGGTGAACAATGTGAAGGCGGAACTGAACAAAGCGACGACACACTATGTGTATCCGTCACTAGAAGGGAAACTTGCACCAAGTAGTGCACTATACCCTGTGTTAAACAGTGCAAAGAAAAACTATGAACTTACACGAAGTACGGTAGTTTCGTCTAAACTTTCTACTGCACAAAAGAATGTGAAGTTGAAAGAAATTGATACACTTTACAAGGAAAAAGTTTCAGGAGGATTACTATCTTATATTGATGCATATAACTATGCAACAAAATATTTAGTGCCAATCATGGATGAAATCGAAGCTGCTGAAGCAAGAAATGACTTTGCAGCAGTGGAACAAGCGTATCACAAACTATCCTACCAACTTAAAGGCAGAACAGCCATTCTATACCGTTTCTCTGGTAAAGCAGCTCGTGATCTTCTATTAGAAGAGTATAAGAAGCCGGCAGATGCAAAACGTGATGCATTAATGGTGCCAGTTACTATCTACATGAAGAGTGTAGAAGTAAACGATTTATTTAAAACTGACAAAAAAGCAGAGGCGCATACTAAGTTCGCGGAAATCGAAGCACTATTAGACCGTCTGCCAAATGCATCTACAAACAAATTCGTTGAGTCATTATTAGAAGAGGTAGCTAAGTTAAAAACTACAATTGGCTATACTTCAGTTACATCTTCTCAACAAGCAATCCTAAATGAAAAAGTAGCTGGTTTAGTAGCTAAACTGAATGCAACGCAATCTGATCAAGCAACTGCTTCCACAAATGCACCTAATTCGCTTAACGTAACTGTGAAAGAAGACATAGGACTTGCCAAATTTTTAGGAAAAGGATTCTACCAAACATTTACGAGCCAATTAGGTGTGGCGAAAGTGAATGGTTTCAATCCAACATCTATAAATGCTCTAGAATATACTGCAGCAGCATTCCCAGCAGGTGCGGATTCTTTAGCAGATCTAAAAGGGAAAACCGTTATGCTTAAAATCACTGTGGACAATGGTTCGGCATTAGACGTAGAATTTAAAATTATGTTTGAGTAAGGGATGATTCATGCGAATCGCGTCACAGTTGGAAACAATTCCGCACTTTTGGATTTCTTAACATAATTCGTTATTAAATAAGTAAACGGAAAATAACACTCACCTGACTAATAGGGGAGTGTTATTTTCTGTTTATCTTTGATTAATCCAAGGTATTTGATTTTGATAATTACCTTTTTTCATTTGCTGTGATTCAGATGAAGAAACCCTGTACTGGTAAATGAAACAATGGCTCTTAGAATTAGGCAATATTCTCAGTCGTATATTCGTTTTTAAAGGTATGTTTTCTAGAGAGGTACGGTCATATTTTATAAGTTCGGCGATATTTTGCAATTGCTTTTCTAATCGTTTCTGGTTGGGATAAAAAATGACGAGGCCTTCCATGGTCATGGTCACTAGAATTAAGCAGGTTCATCGTAAACCCTTGAACTTGTATTGGATGGGGTATTCAAGACCGAAAAAAACGGAAGAATTTAGATAGCATGAAGCGAAGATGGATGCTGGTGTTGGAGAAGGCGGGCATACCAAGGTTTGGAAAAACTCATAAAAAAGATTCTACATCATTCTGATAAGGGACTACAATTTAAATAGGCAAGCATGAAAAAACGTCCACTTGACGAACAAGTGGGCGTTTTTTTACTCTTACATTTGATAAAAATGCATAAGATACACTGGAGCAAGTAGCACCGGGGCCATTTAGCTCTTCCCTTTTCCGCTTCAACGAAACCAAAACATCTTTTTTAAAACATCTAAACACACCTTGAGTTTGGTTATTGTTACCATTATGCTGAGTTTTCGTGCATCGTGTATCTATATTTCTGTTTGTAGTTCCTAATGCCTGGTAATATAGACTTATCCTTAATAGGTCATATATAATAGAGTAAAGTCGAAATTTATAGGTGAAATAATTGGAAGATTTAATAACAGGGTATGGCATTAAAGCACCTGGTATTTTAAATAAGGCCAGTTTTTTAATGTATTGAATGATGGAATTTGTACTCAAACTGTTTTGAAAAGTGTTCATGGGAATCAAGCTGGAGTTCCATTTTCAACGAAGCATCGAGGCTTTGTTTTAGCTGAGGGGGCTGGTGTGATCGTTCTAGAGCGGAGTCAATCCTATGTGAACAATCAGGCACTTGGTATAGAAATAAATGATTAGACAGTACGATATATCCATATGAAAACTTGTGGTGGGGACGTTCCAATAACTTCAATAAAAGGAATGGTAGGACATTCATTTGGTGCAATGGGATCGATTTGAAGACTTACCGATTGTTTATGAAACTAGACATCAAGCAGTAGACTCCGTATGCATAACTACTCATGGAAGTAGCGGGAATAATGCTTGTCTACTATTGACACATGCATAGGAGGTTCATTAAATGTTTTTTCTTTTTTTAATATTGTTATCTTGTATTCCCTTAAGTATAGGAATTACGATTCTTGTTTTATTCAAAAAAAATAATCTATCAAAAATAATTTTTATATTCCTCGTGTGGGCATCATTCTGGCAATTAGATGTTGCATTTTTGCATTCGTATGATCTGTTTAAAGAAGAGACTATTGAAATCCTTTTCAAGCTCTTTCGATTTGGCTCAATTATGATACCGCCCACTCTTTTCTATGTAGCGTTTACAATTGTTCATGAGATGTTGTCAAACGAATTAAAAATAAAGTGGCGATTTCTTGTAAATCGTACTAACGTTCGATTGTTTTATGTGATGGCTTTACTTATTTATATATCCGGATGGAATGATAAAGGGGTTAGTGGATTAGAACCTATACAAAATGGTTCTAATATATATTATTTTCCTGTTTATGGAGAGCTATCATGGTTTTTTCATTCCAATGTTCTTTTGTTTATATTTAGTATGATTATTTGTTTTTTGATAAGTTTACAAGTACAAGATAGAAGTATGCGTTCATTTTTAGTTTATTTTAATATCTTTTCGTCAATTGCATACGTAATAGGCTTCTTGAATATGTTCCCATCGACAAGATTGTACCCTAGTTCGATTGCGATCTTAGTCTTTGCAATTTCCCTTTTAATACTTTCGAGTAGAATGTATCTAGAAATAGTAAACAAAATGAACGAGAAGCTATCTGAACAAAAGAAATTTCTATTTCAAGTCATAGATTTAAACCCAAACTACATTTATGCACTTGACGAAAATAGTCAATATACACTTGTGAATCAATCATATGCACAGTTAATGGGAATGAGAATTCAAGATATGATTGGAAAAACCGACTATGACATACAACAAGATAGCCGTGTAATGAAACAAGCCTTCATTCAAGATAAGGTTATGCTCAAACATACGGAAAAATTCTTCATTAAAGAGGAAGCCGTAACAGCCGAATCAGGAGATACAATATGGTTAGAAACTGTCAAAATCCCAATTAATATTAATGACAGCTCATCGCTGCTTGCTGTATCAATGGATATTACCGAACGCAAGCAATATGAAGATGATATAAAGTTTCAAGCCAATCATGATATTTTAACAGGGTTACCGAATAGAAGAATGTTCAATGAGGATTTAATTAATTTTCTTGAAAAAGCTAAGACCGAGGAAAGTAAGAATGCTATTATGTTTCTTGACTTAGACCGGTTTAAATACATTAATGATACACTCGGACATGATGTAGGTGATCTCTTATTAGTAGAAGTTACAAAACGTTTAGAAGTATCAATAAAAAAAAGACATTCTAGTGCAAAAATTTATCGGCTTGGAGGAGATGAATTTACTATTTTACTTCCATATCATGATGAGGTAGATAGTGAAATTTTTGCCAAAGAGTTATTGGAACAATTTAAGAATGGCTTTTGGGTAGATGGCAGTGATTACTTTATAACACCAAGCATTGGAATAAGTATTTTTCCAAATGACGGAAATGACGCTAATACATTAATAAAACATGCAGATATCGCAATGTACCATGTAAAAGAAAAAGGGAAAAATGACTATCAATTGTTTACATCAGAAATGCATCAAGAAGTTTACAGAAAAATGATGATTGAAAAACAATTACGAACCGCACTAGATAATGAGGAATTTGAACTTTATTTTCAGCCTATTATGGATTTAAAAACAAATGAAATAGTAGGGATGGAATCTCTTATACGTTGGGATAACAAAATATTAGGACAAGTTCCACCGGATGAATTTATTTCAATTGCTGAAGAGACGGGAATGATTATCCCAATAGGTCACTGGGTACTGAATACAGCAATTGAACAAAACGCTCGTTGGCAAAAGGCTGGGTATAAGCCTTTAGAGATAAGTGTTAATGTTTCTGTGAGGCAGTTACTAGATCCAACTTTTTTAGAGAAGGTGAAAAACGCTATTGAGAACAATGAACTTGATGTTGCCTATATTGTGTTAGAGATTACGGAAAGTATCGCGATGTATGCAGAGGCGATGATTGAAAAGTTAGAAGCATTAAAAGGACTTGGTATAAGTCTATCAATGGATGACTTTGGAACAGGATATTCATCGTTCAGCTATCTGAACAAATATCCACTTGATTCATTAAAAATTGATAAAACATTTGTTATTGGTATGACAAAAGACGATGAGAATAAAGCCATTGTAAAAACAATTATAGCGATAGCCAAGCAACTAGATTTGAAAGTTATAGCCGAAGGAGTGGAAGGGATGGACGAATATCATTTCCTGTCTGGAAATAGCTGTGATTACGCTCAAGGATATGGTATCAGTCGTCCACTACCCGCAACCGATTTCGAAAAAAAATGGTTACAATAATAGGTGACTGAAAACGTTGCCCCCTATTAGAAAAAGTTCTACCCTATTCTGGCAATCTACTACAATTCACTGTTAAATAGGCACACCAAACCACGCTCACTTAAGGAACAGGTGGGCGTTATTTGGTATTTGTATTAAATTGCGTCCCTGTGTCGGAGAATATTCTGGCAATTCACTTGCTAGAATCCCCTATTCGGCCAAGTACTTCTGGTGTGGTTAATTTGTCCTATAGAAATATTAAATTCGGTAGTCGAAGCAATTAGTCCTTCGTGTCACTAAAGATAGATATATTTTGTGCCAGAAGGGTGTATCACATTATTAATTAATGGAATATTCACAACACATACACTATTTAACCTTCATTTGTTATTCTATTGTTCCCTCAAAAATTTCCCCAGCAATTTCCATTGCCTGCACTTCTTTTGGAAAACCAACGTATCTGGCACAGTGGGTGATGAGCTCTATAATTTCTTCTTTGGAAAGCCCAATGTTTAGTGCTGCTTGTAAGTGAACTTTCAACTGATCGAACGCTCCTTGTGTGATAAGCGTTGTAAGTGTGATGACTTCTCGTTGTGCGTGGTATAGGGTATTTCTACCGTAGAGGTCTCCAAATCCGAAGGACACTAACATCTCCCAAAAGTCGAGGGAGATATTTTTGATTCCTTCCATGCCAGCGCGTACTTCTTCGGAAAATAATTCTTCCATTGMTTGTTTTCCGGACTCATATCGCTTGTTGTTATCCATCTTATTACCTCCCCATAGTTGGTGGTATTTCGTATTCATCCACTAATGCTTCAATTACGATTGGTTTATTTGTTTCTTCGATTTTATGTAATGCATCTTTTATTCTCTCCCTCAAGTACTGAAACCCCTAGTATAGCCACTTCTCGAAAACAGAGAAGTGGTGTTTTTTGTTCGAAAATAATAGAAGATACTTTTATTATTTAATTTTCAAAAAGTATTTGACACTACAATATAATTGTCTTACAATAAAACTTATAGAAAATTATAACTATTAAAATTACTAGAAGGGTGGAATTTGTATGACAATGAGAAAGAGGCAAGCACCGAAAGGAATATTAGGATTTCCAGTAGCACCAATGGATGAGAAAGGGAAACTAGATTTAGATGCATTGGGTAAGAATATTGAATTTTTAATAGAAGGAGGATTAAGTTCTATATTCGTCGCATGTGGGGCTGGTGAGTTACATGCAATTAGTAATGAAGAATATAGGTCTATGGTGGAAATTGCTGTGAAAAAGACACAAGGAAAAATTCCTCTTTATACAGGAGTAGGTGGCAATATTTCACATGCTCTGGAACAAGCTAAAATTTCTGAAGAGCTAGGAGCGGAAGGTTACTTAATATTACCGCCATATTTGATTGATCCTTCCCAAGACGGGATTTATGATTATTTGAAAAAGATTATCCAAAGTACGGAGTTGAATGCAATCGTCTACCAAAGGGATAATTGTATTCTAGATTCGAATACACTAGTCAAACTATGTGAACTACCACAACTTGTAGGGTTCAAAGATGGTGTTGGTAATATGGAGAATAATACTGAATTTACACATCTAATTGGAAATCGTTTGGAATGGGTGAATGGGATGCCATTAGCAGAAGTGACAATGGCCGCATATGTGAACTTAGGTTTTACATCATATTCTTCCGCAATTTCCAACTATATACCGCATATTTCTGCTATGTATTATGAAGCGCTTATAAATGGAGATAAAGAAGTTGCACATGATTTGCATGAAGCTGTGATTTTACCTATTCATCGAATTCGTAAACAGAAAAAGGGCTATGCAGTTTCACTTATAAAAGCGGGCATGCAAATTGTTGGTCTGCCAGTGACAACGAATGTTAGGGCACCAATTGCTTCTGTTGAAAAAGAACATTATGAACAATTGAAGAAGATCATTGACCATGCACTGGAAAAATATCCTGTTCCATCAAGAGTAATATAATAGGAGGTTCATTTAAAATGACAACTATAACTAAAACGAAAACATATTTAAATTATATAAATGGTGAATGGATTGCTTCAGAAACAGGAGAAACGGCTGAAAGTAGAAATCCTGCAAAAAAAGATGAAATAGTCGGATTTTATCAACTATCTTCTATTAAAGACTTTGACCAAGCCGCTAGTTCCGCAAGAAAAGCCCAAAAAGCTTGGCGCAAACTTGCTGGAAATGTAAGAGGTGATTATTTACTAAAAGCTGCGGCTATTTTAGAAGAGCGTATAGAAGAAGTAGCAACTGCTATGACGAAAGAAATGGGTAAGACATTTGCAGAGGCAAAAGGTGAAACTGCACGTGGTGTAGCAATTTTACGTTATTATGCAGGAGAAGGTATGCGACCAATTGGTGATGTTATTCCTTCTACTGATAGTGAGGCACTAATGTTTACAACTAGAGTACCACTTGGCGTTGTTGGCGTTATTACGCCTTGGAACTTTCCGGTAGCTATACCGATGTGGAAGATGGCACCAGCACTTATTTATGGTAATACAGTCATTATTAAACCAGCCAGTGAGACAGCGGTGACTTGCGCAAAAGTGATCGAGTGTTTGCATGATGCAGGAATACCGGCGGGTGTTCTAAACATGGTGACGGGTTCAGGTTCTCTGATTGGAACAGAAATGGTCAATCATGCAGAAATAGATGCGTTTACATTTACAGGATCTAATACAGTAGGTAAACAGCTTGCAGAAACAGCTATTTCGAGAGGTATCAAATATCAACTTGAAATGGGTGGGAAAAATCCAGTAATAGTTGCGAGTGATGCGGATTTGGATTTAGCGGTAGAAGCAACTATAAGTGGTGGATTACGATCATCAGGTCAAAAATGTACAGCTACGAGTAGAGTTATTGTCCAACAAGATGTTTATGAAGAATTTAAAGAAAAGCTTTTAGAAAAAGTGGCCACCATTACAGTTGGTGATGGTATGGAAGAAGGAACATGGATGGGACCTTCTGCTAGTGAAAATCAATTGAATACAGTACTCTCAGCTATTGAAAAAGGTAAATCAGAAGGGGCTACACTTCTTTTTGGAGGAGAAAAAGTAGAAAAAAAAGGATTGAATGGGTATTTCGTTGAACCAACTGTGTTCGAAGATGTATCATCCACTATGACACTTGCTCGAGAAGAAATCTTTGGACCGGTTCTTGCGCTTATGAAAGTTGACACAATTGAAGAGGCACTAAAATTGGCAAATGACTCGGAATACGGTTTAAGCGCTTCTATTTTTACAACAAGAATAAGTAATATGTTGTCATTTATTAATGAAATGGATGCAGGATTAGTGCGTATCAATGCAGAAAGTGCTGGAGTTGAGTTACAAGCCCCATTTGGCGGGATGAAACAATCTAGCTCTCATTCACGTGAACAAGGACAAGCTGCAAAAGAATTTTACACAGCTATCAAAACAGTGTTTGTTAAATAAAATGTAAGCGCTACAATGGAGGTATAAATGATGAACTACGAAGAAAATTTAGATAGTAAAGGGTATAAACTTCCTACACAAGCAAATAAGCGAATTTTTGAAGCAGGAGTCAGAACGGGAAATTTGATATTTGTAAGTGGTAATGCAGCGAAAGTCGAAGGTGTATTAAAATATAAAGGGATTGTAGGTGACACGGTTTCTTTGGAGCAAGCACAAGATGCAGCTAAAATTGCTTTCGTGAATTGTTTAGCAACAGTTCGAAATATGATGGGTAGTCTGGATTCTATGAAGAAAATTGTTAATATTAAAGGTTATGTGGCAAGTACGCCAAATTTCACTGACCAACCGAAAGTGATGGATGAAGTATCCGCATTAGCAATTGAAGTATTTGGGGAGATAGGAAAACATAGCAGGGTTTCGCTCGGAACATCCTCACTTCCAGAAGGAACACCGGTAGAAGTGGAGATTGTTGTTCAAGTGTAATGATTGAAGAATGTATAAATTACTAGAATAGGAGAATTGGCTGATGAAGAATATGAACGACCTACCATTAGGTATCAAACAATTATTTACGAGTATTACGCATTTGAAAGAAGGAGAAAAAGTACTTATCATCAAAGATGATGATAAAAGAGAAATTGGTGAATTTGTTTATGAGCATGCAAAACATTTTTTTGAAACTTCCATGATTGTTATGCCTACAACTGAAGGGCACGGTGCAGAGCCGACAGAAGCTGTTACTGCCGCGTTGAATAACTGTGATGTTGCATTTGGTGCGACTACTTATTCCTTGTATCATACAAAAGCACGCTTAAGTGCAAGTAAAAACGGTCGATTACGTTGGATTGGGCTTCAAGACTATGCACTTCATATGTTCGAAGAAGGTGGATTAACTGCGGATTTTGATGAGGTTACACGAGTTGTTAATCGAGTTGCCCCTTTTTATAAAGGTAATACATTTACACTTACAGCTCCAGGTGGTACTCATATGGTTTGCAGCATAGAAGGAAGAGAACCTGTGCTGGATCATGGAACAGCAACTGTCCCAGGATCTGCTTCATTTCCCCCAAATGCAGAAGTTGCACTTGGACCAGTTGAGGGAACAGCAAATGGTGTATTAGTATTTGATGGAAGTATCCCACATCCATTGCTAAATTTAATTGAAGAGCCTGTTACATGCACAGTAAAGGATGGTTTCATTACGGAGATAACAGGTGGACGTGAGGCAGATATTTTGCGTAAAATGTTAGAAGAGTTTAACGATCCAACAGTTTACAATATTGCGGAGCTTGGACTTGGGCTCAATAAAGAAAATTTCTTGTGCGGGCATATGGCACCGGATGAAGGATCATTTGGAAATATTCATATTGGTATTGGAAAGAATTTAAACTTTGGCGGGCATGTCGATTCACCTTTGCATTTAGATATGATTATCAAAACTGTTACGTGTAATATAGATGGACGAGATATTATGAAAGATGGAGAATTGCTAGTTTAAGAAGTTTTGAGCAGAGAACTCTTGGTATTCTACTTATATTGCAAAAGGCAAATTAGGTATACCAAGAGTCTGCTTTTATGAAATATATTTACTAATAAAAGTAAGCGCTTTCAAATATTTGTGTATTTAGAATATATAGAACGAGGTGATTAAGTGAAAAAGAAACATCAAATTACAGCCATCACAATTTTGCTTACATTAGTGATAGCGTTAGCCGGATGTTCTGCTTCCGCTAATGGGGATACAAATAGTAAACGAATTATCAGTGTTGCAACAGTACAGCCTGAAAGTCATGCAATTTATCTTGGATTAAAAGCATTTAAAGAATACGTAGAAGAAGAAATGGGAGATAAATTCGAAATCAGACTCTTTACAAATGGTGTAATTGGGGGAAATTCCGAGGCACTCGAATTGTTACAAATGGGATCACTCGATTTGGTAGCTACTAGCGGGAGTAATTTGGAAGCTTTTGCAAATGAATATAAGATTTTTGGTTTACCTTACTTATTTAATGATGAAGCTAGTTTCCGTAAAGTGATGAACAACGAAGAATTTACTGATGTGATTTATAATTCGACAACTGACAAAGGGATTCAAGGGGTGGCTTGGTTTTCCAATGGAGTTAATAATTTTTATGCTTCAAAGAAAATAGAAACACCTGAAGACTTAAAGGGATTGAAGATTCGTGTTCAGTCTAGTGAAGCGAATGTGAAACTCGTACAAGGATTTGATGCGGCAGCTGTAGTCATGGCTTACGGTGAAGTGTATACGGCTTTACAGAACGGTGTCATTGACGCTGGAACTAATCCTGAAATGGCGCTTGTTGATATGAAACATGGGGAAGTTGCAAAATACTATTCACGTACAGAACATCAGATTTTTACTGATATGCTTGTTGCAAATACAGACTTTTTAAATTCACTTACGTCTAAAGAAAGAGAAGCCTTCCAAGAAGGATTTAAATTAAGCAGTCAAGTATCTAATGAAGCATGGGATAAACGGATTTCAGAGGTGACAGAAGAAGCAACGAAGATGGGGGTAGAATTCATCACAGTGGACAAGCAATTATTCGAAGAAATACAGAAACCAGTAAAAGAGTCATTATTGGCCTCCAATCCAGAATTACAATCACTTTATGAGAAGATTCAACAAATCCAGAACTAAAGAAGGTGTATTTTATGGAAAAAGTAAAGAACGTAATGGATAAGGTGTTATCTGCTGCTTGCGCTGTGTTATTGTCTTTTATGACGCTACTAGCAACATATCAAGTAATTTCACGATATGTTTTTAGTAGTCCAAGTACGATGTCTGAAGATCTGCTAAGTTATTCCTTTGTTTGGGTATCATTGCTCGGTACAGCGCTAGTGTTTGGTCAAAAAGATCATATGAAACTATCCATACTTTCAGACAGATTAAAAGGGATGAATCAGTTTGTTTTATCGATCTTTACCGAGCTACTCATCATGTCTATCGCGATAATAGTCTTTTTGTTTGGAGGTACACAGGTTGTAGGCGTTGGTGCAATACAAATCTCTCCTACATTGAATATCTCTATGGAATGGATTTATATTGTACTTCCAATAAGCGGTGTGTTGATAGTGGTATATAACTTCATTAATATTATCCAATTAATTCAACAATTTAAGGTGAGCAAAAAGGAGGGGATTCTATGAGTGTGGCAGTAACAGCAGGTTTATTAATATTTTTTACAATTGTCATTCTATTACTTCTCGGCATTCCAATTGGAATAGGACTCATTGTTGCATCGATACTAGCAATCACTCAAGTATTAGGTTTTTCTGCAGCAATCCCGTCATCGGCTTTGAAAATGTTTCAAGGTATTAATATTTTTACTTTATTGGCCATTCCATTCTTTATTCTAGCAGGCAATATTATGAACAAAGGTGGTATCGCAGTCCGGTTGATAAACCTAGCAACCGCATTGACTGGCAGAATACCAGGTTCACTTGCTCAAACGAATGTAGTTGCTAATATGCTTTTTGGATCTGTCTCTGGTTCGGGGACAGCTGCAGTATCAGCAATGGGATCTATTATGGGGCCAATTCAAAAAAAAGAAGGCTATGATGAGAATTTTACAGCGGCAATAAATATTGCGACAGCTCCCACGGGATTATTGATACCACCGAGTACTGCATTGATCACATATGCTTTGGTAAGTGGAGGTACTTCAGTAGCCGCTCTTTTTCTTGGCGGTTTGATTCCTGGTGTTTTATGGGGAATAAGTTGCATGATTGTTGCATTCTTTTATGCAAAAAAGAAAGGCTATGTTGGTAAAAAGCAAATAACTTTAAATGAATTCGTAAAAGTTGCACTCGATGCCATTCCAAGTTTATTACTAATTATTATTGTCGTTTTTGGAATTGTTGGAGGTGTTTTTACAGCAACAGAAGGATCCGCAATTGCTGTTGTTTACAGTTTGCTTTTATCTACAATTTTTTATAAAACGATTAATTCCAAAGAGTTATATGCTATTTTAATAGATAGTGCGAAATTATCTGCCATAATTATGTTTTTAATCGGGTCATCTAATATCATGGCTTGGGTTATGTCGTTTACTGGAATACCAGATATGATGGCAAACTTGATACTAGGAATTTCAGATAATCCAATTATTATTTTGTTAGCTATAAATATTTTATTATTGTTCGTCGGTACATTCATGGATTTAACTCCAGCAATTTTAATTTTCACGCCAATACTACTTCCTGTTTGTTTAGCATTAGGAATGACCCCTTTGCATTTTGGAATTATGCTTACGTTTAATCTTTGTATTGGTACTATTACACCACCTGTTGGGAATATTCTTTTTGCGGGTATTAAAGTATCGAGTGTAAAATTGGAAAGGGTTATGCCGCAATTGCTTAAATTTTATGTAGCTATTGTTGTTGTTCTTTTACTTGTAACGTATTTTCCGTGGTTTTCAACATTCCTACCGTCTTTAGCTGGATTGAGTTAAAATATTTGAAGGAATGAATGATTAAAGGGGGAGAATGTAGTAATATAACGACTTCCCTTTCTTTTTACATAGTATTGTGAAATTTGTATGGTATTTTAGTGTATAATTATTAAATAGAAAATCACGATTTTTTTATCGAAAGGAGGGACTTTAATGAAGGAGCATACAATGGACACCATCCGTAGGAGTACTTTATCGCAGCAGGTGATAGAACAAGTTATTTATATGATAACGAGCGGTCAATTTAAGCCAGGCGATAAGTTACCGTCTGAAATGTCTTTGATGGAACAACTTGATGTAAGTCGCCCAGTACTACGTGAGGCGCTAGGCTCATTGGAAACACTAGAAATTATAACAAGAAGACCTCGGAGTGGAACATTTGTCAATGATAAAGTGGGAAGCAGTCCGTTCAAAGCAATGCTCGCATTGTCCATTAATAATGTCCCTGCTATTATAGAAGCACGAATGGCTTTAGAATTGGGACTTGTCACCATTGCAGCTGAAAAAATATCCGATGATCAACTTGGAAAAATAAAAGAAACAATTGATAGAATTCAAGAAAATCCAAATAGTGATTATGGAAAATTAGATAAGGAATTTCATCGGCTTATTGCGCAAAGTGCAAACAATCCTGTAGTAGAAGGGATGATTGACTCCCTTCTTATCACACATGAAAAAACGGATAGCTTGATAACTTATCGTGAGCCTACTATTACAATTGAGCATCATGTAGCTATATATGATGCATTAAAGAAAAGGGATCCGCATGAATCGTTCAAACAAATGTATAATCATTTAAGATATGTCAGGAAGAAAATTTTAGGTGATTGAAGTATTCGAGTGTTAAATAAAACAATTATAATAAACTTTCAGCATTATGAATCACAAGAAATATTGGAACAATTTCGACTGAATATTCATAATAAAGAGAGCATGATAAAGCGGCTGAAATTTCATCTTCAGCCGCTTCTTTTTTATAAAAGTTATATATCCATAATCATGATCAAACAGGGTAGACTATTTCCTTTTTATAGCCGTACTGAATAAAAAGGAAGTTTTTTTATGTGTTCCTAGTCCTCCTTCTCCTTATCCGACCCTTCCAGAAATGCGGCAGAAACCTTTTCAAATTCTTCATCCGTTTCAATTTCCGCTAAGTCTTCCCCTTCAACTACTTGGAAAAAGAACACGTCCATATCTTCGTCTGTTTCTGCATTCACATCTTCTACAAATGCAACCGCTGCATAGTCTTTATCTTCCATCGTTAAAAGCCCGATTACTTCAATTTCTTGTTCGCGATCATCTTCATCTAATACTGTTAGGATTTCTCCTATTTCAATGCTGCCCATTTTTTCTTCCATTCAAAATTCCTCCTATTTGCTGCATGCTTAAGAAACTAAACAAATTTAAACGTCCCAAGCAACCAATTTATTCGTAAAGCAACCAATTCATCCGAGAGCAACCAAATTACCGATGAAAGCAACCAATTCTTAAAAGAGCAAGTTTACTTGGAGTTAGACGACTATCACTATGGCTCGTTTTTTATAATTGGACATTCCTCTTCGGGTAAAAATTAGTAGATACTCTGCTGTGCCAAGCATTATCTCTATTATGTGCCTTATTGCTTCTATCATTCATTTGTATTGATGGCTGACTACAGTCACTCACACAATTTACTCATACAACTCACAAAATTTTCATTAAACTTAAAGATTACGACTAATTTCGACCTTATATTATTCACTTTGTATTATAATGGAGAGAAGGTTTATTATTTGTAGATTGATAAATATGTAGTTGAAGCGGAGGTGTTGTTGTATGACAACGGCAGAATTACAAGAAGAATTCAAGCGTATTTTAGAATATGGCTATCTTCGAGGAAATGAGAATGATTCAATTAAAACGGATCATCTTATTGAAGAGTTATCTGAGCAACTAAGAAACTTGTTGGAGAAGAATAAAGTTTAACATGAACCGTCAGAAAAAATAGTGTCTTTTTCGGACCATTTCCTACAATCCAAAGAGGCGTGGCAGCTACTAAATGATACTACTTTATAAAAAGATGATGACATTCCTATATACATCATCTTTTGATCCATCTAATTTACAGTCTGATAAACTTCACTAGTTTTTTAAAAAATAGTAATAAAATGGATAATCGCTGAAAAGGGACTAAAATATGAATAAATTTCTTTCTTACATAGTAGTAGTTTTATGGATGGCTTTAATATTTTATTTTTCGCACCAACCGGCTAATGAGTCTAGCGAGTTGAGCACTGGGATAACCGAAGTAATTGTATCGGCGGTAGAAAAAGTTGCCCCTCAGTCGGATTTTATAGTTGGAAACTTAAATCATCTCGTTCGAAAGAATGCTCATTTTTTTATTTATTTCGTGCTAGGTATGCTTCTGATACATTCCTTGCGGTTAAATGGGGGAAGTGGGTATAAGAGAATGGGACTGGCTTTATCCATTTGTATATTGTATGCCATATCGGATGAAGTGCATCAGCTTTTTGTTCCTGGCAGGGGAGCGCAGGTGAGTGATGTGTTTATTGATAGTGCAGGTGGATTTGTTGGAATTGCAGTTTATTCCGCATTAACGAGTAGTAAGGCTCCCGCTGATTAAAGTTCCACTTTATGTTGTAATTGTGTTTCGAACTCATGTGGATGGGTAGGCTATTTGCAGGAATGGAAGCAAATGCTTGGAAAGGATGATTCCACATGATGTATCCACTGCTAACGGTTTTTTGGAGTGCTTGGATACTAGTTGCGACTACTACTTCAGATGCATATATGTTTTTGTATGAACAAGTTGTCCAGTTTAGCTTTGAACCCTATCCAAATTACTTGGATTTACTCATTACTAGTGATATAGCTTTAACCAGCCAATTTTATATCATACAAATAACTGGTCATATGCTGACGTTTGGTTGATGTTGGAATAAACATTTTTGCGAAGGAAAATGTGTACTGTGTTCCTTCGTAGCAAACATTTAGAATTCAAAGCCCGTACATCAAGAAAATGATGAACGGGTTTTTTGTTTCTTGTGAGGTCTCCTTGCTAATGAATTATACTGCCAGGCATTGGATTAAGAGCAAGTGGTCGCCTGAGGATTCATTGTAACATTGAACAGTAAGGTCGCGGATTAAAGTAAATGATAAAAAAATCCCAAGTTCAATAGAGTGTTGCAAAACTGCAATATTTTTTTAATGTTGAGCCAAAATTATATTTTATTTAGTAATTATATTTAAAAAATGTATTTAAAATTAATTTATCTTGCACTATTGCAACGGTCGGAAAGAATGTATATAATAAAAAACATGAAATAATCAAATATTTAGAATTGGCAAAATCTTCTGTGTCATAAAATCATTCGAGCGATTTTAAGTATTTAACATAAAGGTGTGTATTAAATGAGAATAAACGAAATAATGGTGCAGAATTCAATAAAATATTTTGAAAACGATTTCATTCATAAAGTCGCTGAGAATTTACTCTATTGCAAAGAGGATGGAGGACTTGTATTTAATACCCAGGATGAATTGGTTGGATATTTTACACATAAAGATTTGTTAAAAGGGATTATAGAAAAAAAAGTCTTTGGAGATATAATTAAAACCAATTTTCATTTAATTAAAGAAAATATGCTAATACAAAATATTGATTTTACAACACATGAATTGTTACCTATAGTTGATGAATTTGAAAAAATATTAGGTTTTGTAACAAAAAATGACTATTTAGAAGCAATTGCAAAACTAAACAAAATTGAAAGCGACCGTTTGGATGCTATTTTTAATTCCACACATAACGGAATTATTTCAATTAATTTAGAAGGACTCATCACATCGATTAATCAGCGGGCGGAAGAAATGGCCCTTACAACAAAAGAAATTGCATTAGGTAAATTTTTGAATGATGTAGTGTCTCCGAGTGGTTTGCTAAATGTCTTGCAAACTGGAAAAAGGGATACAGAAAAGTATCGGGTAGGGAATCGGTTATATTTGACCCATCGATCACCTATTTTTGAAAATAAAAAACTTGTAGGTGCGGTAGGCGTTTTTCAAGACATTTCTGAAATTGATGATTTTTCAAGTGAATTAGTTTCGTTCCAACAACTGGCAAAAGACTTGGATACAATAATGAAGAACTCTAGTGATGGGATATGCATAACAGATCGAAAAGGAAACATTATCAAAAATAATGAAAGTTTTAATACATTATATTTTAGATATTTAAACGAAGAGAAAAAGAGCGGAAGTTTTCATAAAATGATTAAAGAGGCAGTTGAGAAAGAAGAAACTTGTAAATTTGAAGAGGATAACACGATTAATAATTATTCATTGACCATTTCCTTAATCCCTATTAAAGATGCAAATAACATAGTGGAAAGAGTGGTAGTTAATGTGAAAGATATGACTGGAATTTATGATTTGCAACAAAAAAATGATCAAATTCAGTTCATCTTGACTAATCTTCAAGAAGAAAAAGTGGAAGAAAAATTCATCGCTATCTCAAAAGAGATGAAGAGTATCGTTGCAAAGGTACAACAGATCGGAAAAGTGGATGTTCCTGTCTTGATTAGCGGTGAAAGAGGTGTTGGAAAAGAGGAAGTTGCAAATTTAATTCATAAGTACAGCATTAGACAGGATAGACCTTTTGCCAAAGTAGATTGTTACAGGGTTACATCGGATTTATTAGATAAGCAACTTTACGGCTCCGCTAGTACAGAAACCATAGAAGAAAACAAAAACGGCAAGGCAGGAGTTTTTGAATACGTGGATGGAGGGACACTTTTTTTGGATGGTATAGAAAGGCTATCCATCCAATCTCAAGATAGATTACTTCGTGTATTGGAAGAGCAAGAAATCAAAAGATTTGGTTCCACAAAATCAATCAAGATAGATGTAAGGATCATTGCAGCAACAAATAAAAATCTAGAAGATTTAATGAAAAAAGGGAAATTCAGAGAAAAGTTATTTTATAAAATAAATGTTGTTCCAATTGAAATACCTCCTTTAAGAGAAAGAAAAGAAGATATTCCTGAGCTTGTCAATGTCTATTCTGAATTATTTTCAAAGAAATATAAAAAAACATTACAATTTAATGATGAAGCATTAAAAGTTATTATGGCTTCCGATTGGAAAGGGAATGTTCAGGAACTTATCAGTTACATTGAACAGATTTTTGTAAAAGCACCAGAAGAAATAGTAACAAGTGAACAATTAGAAAACATATTAAATGAGGCAGAACAATTAAGAATCAATCGACAAAAACCAATTGTAGTAAATAGAATTATGCCTTTAAAAGATGCAGTGAAAGAATTGGAAAGGGAGCTAATTGCCCAGGTAAGTCAGACGGAAGCCTCCTATCGAAAAATTGCGGAAGTTCTAGAAGTGGATGCATCTACGATTATTAGAAAGATTAGAAGACTAGAAAAAAATTAGATATTTAGTGAGGGAAATTAGACTTAAAAAGTTAAAGACCAGGGGGTAAATCATGAAGCAAATTACGGTTGTTGGTGCTGGTATTATGGGAAAAGGAATTGCATATACGAGCGTGGTGTCCGGGTTTAAAGTCTTTTTGAACGATTTGAACGATGAGATATTAGCTGAAGCCCAGACTGAGATTAATGCAATGCTTGATAAGAGTTTACAACATGGTTATTTGATAAAGGAGCAATATATAGAAGCAAAAGAGAATCTTTTATATGAATCGGATTTAACTGTGGCGGCTAAAGATGCTGACTTAGTAATAGAAGCAGTTTTGGAAAAAATGGATTTAAAAATTAAAGTATTTCGCGAGTTAGATAGCATCTGCAAGCCTAAAGCCATCTTGGCTACAAATACCTCGACAATGAGCCCTACTGAAATAGGAGCGCAAACAAAACGACCAAATCAAGTGGTTGCAATGCATTTCTTCAATCCAGTTCATAAAATGAAATTGGTAGAAATAATTAGGGGGTTAGAAACATCGGACGAAACGGTTGAATTTGTAAAAAGCATTGCTTTATCAATGAAAAAAGAATCTGTGGAAGTGAATGAATTCCCCGGCTTTGTCACCTCTAGAATGAATTGCTTGATAGGTAATGAAGCGATGAATATGTTGATGGAAGGCGTAGCGTCTGCTGAGGATATCGACAAAGCGATAAAATTAGGCCTTAATCATCCTATGGGTCCTTTAGAGCTTGCTGATTTGGTAGGACTCGATACCCGCTTACGAAATATGGAGTATTTGCATAATACACTAGGTGAAAAATACCGTCCGAGTCCATTGCTAACTAAATTTGTGAAAGCTGGTAGGTTCGGTAAAAAAAGCGGACGTGGGTTTTATGATTATACATCGGATGGGGAGGGACGTTGAATTGAAAAACTATGAAAATATAATTGTAGAAAAAATCAACGGTATCATGTGGCTGACATTTAACCGTCCGGAAATGAGAAATGCACTTGATTCGAAAACACTTAGTGAAATAGATACTGCATTCACAGATGCGGAATCAGATAAGGCAGTAAGGGTGATAGTGATCAAAGGCAATGGTGGAAAGGCTTTTGCCGCAGGGGCAGATATTAAACAACTTCATGAACGTGCTGCACTTGAAATGCTCGCTCCTGGTATGCAAGGTCTATATTCCAAAATTGAAAGCTCTAGCAAAGTGACAATTGCAGCTGTGCAAGGCTTTGCACTTGGCGGTGGCTGTGAACTGGCACTTGCATGCGATATTAGAATCGCTACAAAGAATGCAAAGTTTGGACTACCAGAACTGAATTTGGGAATTATTCCAAGCGCAGGTGGTACTATACGTCTGGCAAAGGTCGTTGGAAAGGGAAGAGCGCTTGACATGATCTTGACAGGAAAAATCATTGATGGAGAAGAAGCTGAGCGAATAGGTTTAGTCACTTATTTTACAGAAGAAGAACGTTTCACTGAAACCATTGAAAAAGTTGTTTCAGACATTATGAAAAAAGGACCGGTGGCAATTCAACTTGTCAAACTTTCAATACACAAAGGTTTCGACTTGGATTCAGGAGCAGCGATGTGGATTGAAAAACTATCCCAAGCAGTTGCATTTAGTACAGAAGATAAAAAAGAAGGTACCTTAGCTTTTTTGGAAAAAAGGGAAGCGAAATTTACTAATAGATAAAAGGGGAGAATGGTATGGACTTTAATTTTTCAGAAGACGTTATTCTATTAAGGGAAACTATAAGAAAATTCGTCCGTGAAGAAGTAGAACCGCTTGCAATGGAGATTGAAGAAAAGGATGAAATTCCCCAAAAAATAGTGGAAATGGCAAAAGATATGGGACTATTCGGATTAAGTATACCCGAAGAATATGGTGGACTTGGTCTTGATTTGGTTGGCAAATGTGCAATATACGAAGAGATAGGAAAAACGCACAATGGTTTTACCACACTAATAGGTGCGCATACTGGTATTGGGTCTGTTGGAATTGTTGAACTTGGGAATGAAGAGCAAAAGAAAAAGTATTTGCCAAAAATGGCTACTGGTGAATGGATCGGGGCATTTGCTCTAACAGAGCCAAGTGCAGGATCAAATGCAGCTAAATTAAAAACAACTGCTGTAAAAAAAGGCGATAAATATGTGATTAATGGGTCGAAGCACTATATTACAAACGCTGTCGAGGGTCATATATTCACAGTAATGGCTGTCACTGATAGCTCAAAAGGTGCGAAAGGAATCACTTCGTTCATTGTCGAAAAAGATACACCTGGATTCATCGTAGGGGCTGTTGAGCAGAAAATGGGATTAAGAGGCTCTCACTCTGCCGAACTGTTCTTCGACAATATGGAAGTTCCGGTGGAAAATGTGTTAGGAGACGTAAATCAAGGGTATATTAATGCGTTGAAAATACTTGCGAACGGACGAGCGGGTTTAGCTGCAAGGAATCTTGGATCTTGTATCAGATTGTTGGAGCATTCTCTTCAATATGCTCATGAACGTGAACAATTCGATCAAAAGATCGTTGATATACAAGCGGTACAACATATGCTTGCTGAAATGAGTATGCAAATCGAAGTGTTAAAGTCAATAACGTACCGGGTTGCATGGATGGCAGACCAAAATATGAGGGTCGTAAAAGAAGCTTCAATTGCTAAACTGTTTGGTTCTGAAGTATATAACAAGGTAGCTGATCTTGCGTTGCAAATTCATGGTGGTATGGGTTATATGAAAGATTATCCTATAGAAAGATATTATCGCGATGCAAGAATTACAAAAATTTATGAAGGTACTTCTGAGATTCAAAGAAATATAATTGCTAGTGAACTTAAACGCGGTTATAAAAATAAGGAGCTATGAAAATGAGAGAATCCTTTATTGTTGAATCAGTAAGAACAGCAGTTGGTAGGATGGGTGGCTCTTTAAAAGATATTACGGTCGACCACTTGGCGGAAAAAGTTATTCGAGAGTTAATGGTAAGAATTAATACCGAAATCGAAGTAGATGAAGTTATTTTGGGTCAGGCAAAACAAAGCGCGGACACTTCGAATTTGGCTCGTTTAGCAGCACTTAAAGCGGACTTACCAGTTACTGTACCAGGCTACACAGTGCATCGTCAATGCGGTTCTGGTTTACAGGCGATTAATAACGCAGACCAACAAATAAGGCTAGGATTATCTAACGTAATAATTGCAGGCGGAGCGGAAAGTATGAGTACGGCGCCGTATTATATCCGAAAAGCACGTTATGGTATTGGAGTTGGAAACGGTTTATTATTGGATCCCAACACAGAAAGTCAACCATGTTCTCAACCTAGTGAAAAGTACGGAGATTTAACAATGGGGTATACTGCTGAAAATTTGGCAGAGCAATATGGGATTACAAGGGAAGAGCAAGATGAATTTGCAATGAGAAGCCAATTGCTAGCTGAATCTGCAATTATTGAAGGTCGTTTTGAAGAGGAAATCGTGCCAATCGAGGTGAAAGGGAAAAATAGTCGCAGCTTGTTTAAAGTCGATGAACACCCAAGGAAATCTACTAAAGAAGAATTGGCAAAACTTCGTGCTGTTTTTAAAGAGGGTGGCTCAGTTACTGCGGGAAATGCAAGTGGAAGAAATGACGGTGCATCAGTTGTTCTTATAATGTCAGAGGAAAAAATGAATGAATATAACTTAAAACCAAAAGCGAAAATTATAGCTCAAGCCGTAAGTGGTGTTTCTCCGGAAATTATGGGAATTGGTCCAATTACTTCAACTCAAAAAGCGTTAGAACAATGTGGATTGACAATAGATGATATTGACTTGATCGAGTTGAATGAGGCTTTTGCTGCACAAGCATTGTCTGTCATTAAAGGAATAGGTATTCATATTGATAAGGTGAATGTTAATGGTGGAGCAATTGCACTTGGTCATCCGATCGGCGCTACGGGAGCAATATTGATGACGAAGTTACTTCATGAAATATCTAGAAGAAAGTCAAAATATGGACTAGTGACATTATGTATTGGTGGAGGGCAAGGAATTACAACAATCATTGAAAATCTTCAAAACCATGATTCTTAAGATTTTGTATCTTGTCTAAATATAATGGGGTTGCATGTAACTACAAAAAATAGATATTCATTTATTGAAATCTACTATTTGAGAAGAGCAACTTGAATTTCATATCGTTTTACTACTCTTCGGTTAAGACTAAAAGGAGGACATAACTGAAGAATACAGTAGAGAGAGGGTTAAAAATGTTACGTTTTACTCTCATCATGATTATGTGTTTCCTGTATATGATAGACTCCTATAGTTCTAATAAAGTACTAAGTGTATTATTTCTTCTTGTAACAGTCGCCGTTTATATCGTGATAGTTTTAAAGACAGAGAAAAAAATGCGAACGTTTACATTATTTCTTTTTATCACAGGAATGGTCATCCATTTAATAAATGGTAAACATGGTTTAGAGTTATTCGAAGGGATTTCACAAAACATGCCATTGTTGGCAGTTTTAATATTAGCACCTCTTATTTCAATACCATTGAAACGTGAAGGGATTATTGATCCGGTTGTATTGAGTTTTACAAGAAATATAAAGGAYGAACGTAAAAACTTTTATGGTGTAACTTCTTTTATGCTCTTATTGGCACCCATCCTAAACATGGGATCTATACGTATGGTCCATGGTTTAGTCGAGAATATCGGGATTCAACCTAAAACGTTGTCGAGTGCCTATTACACAGGTTTTACGTCTGCTATCGTGTGGTCACCTTTCTTTGCTTCTGTAGGTCTGATCATATACTTACTAGATATTTCTTATATGTCCTACATCTTGGTAGGAGTATTGTTTGCATTCATTCAGGTCATTGTAGCAACATTACTACTTCGGCCAAATGCTGTTACTTTACTGAAAACGAAGCGTTTAATTGGAAACGATAATGCTGATAAATCTCATTATAAGTACATTTTTTATCTACTCATCTTTTTCCTAGGTGTTCTTCTCCTATTAATAGGAATGGAGGCAATCCTACATAAACCGATGTTACTTTTAGTAAGCTTTATATGTATTATAGTTCCGAGTGTTTGGGTTTTAGCAAGAAATAAATGGGACGTTGTAAAATATGAATGCAACTTATTCAAAAATAATTTATTGCAAGGGTATAGGATGGAAATCACTCTATTTTTAAGTGCAGGATTGTTTGGAAATGCAATTGCAAACACACCGATGGTTAAAGTATTGGGAAAAGTAATGGAATGGTCAGTCCACGAATCATTAGCAATACTGTTTTTGTTTATTCTACTAATTGTCATATCCATGTCGATGATAGGTGTTCACCAAATTATTGTGGTTCCAATAATCCTAACGACACTTATGGGAACTGAAGTTGACTTTAACCCGATAACTATTGCATTTATGTGCATATTTTCTTGGATGTTGTCTGCGTCAATTAGTCCAATGAATGCATTGAATATAATAATTAGTCAAAATGTTAAAGCACATGGAATAACTGTTGCTTATAAGTGGAATGGGATCTATTTTCTCGTTGTTACATGTATTGCATTCGTTTATGTATATATTATAGATTTCATCTGAACCTTAAGCTTATCGTACTAGAATTATAGTGTAACAAATAATTATTTTTTTGTTAGGTTGTTCTGAATATTCCATAAAACGTTTATAATAACTATTTTTGTATGTAAAATAAAAAGCAGAAGAATCAACAAGTTTTTTTAAAAAGTTACTTGTTTTTATTGGGCTTAATATTTTATATGCAAAAAATGAGGCATTCAAAGTAATGTCTTAATTTTTTGAAGTTAATAGTCCGAATATTCATAATTGTGGTTATTTAGTCCTGAAAAGATTAAATAAATCAGGCAATATGGAGGGGAAACCAAATGAGTAAGGTAATCGAGGTAGGTACAACTTTCGACGAATTTATTTTTAAATTAGAACTAGGAAAAGTAAAAGAATTGATGGTGGCAATTGGAGATGGAAATCCAGCATACACTTCTGGAAAAATGCTGCCACCTACAATAGCAACAATCATCGATCTTTGGGGTGGAAAAACTCCATACGGACAATTGCTTGGGTTAAACCTTGAAAAAGTTCTGTATGGCGGTCAAAAATATGAATATTTGAAAAGTATTAAAGTCGGCGATGAGATTACCGTTACAACCGAAATTACAGAAATCCAAACTAAGAAAGGTATGGACTTTTATACTGTAAAAAGAGAATACAAAAATCAGAAAAAGGAAACGGCAATTATTGGCTACACAACAATAATTGAGAGACATTAAGGAGGATACAAATGCATATTGGATATGAATTTCCAACATTGAAAAAGGAAGAAATAACACATACTCAACTCGTTCGTTATGCAGGTGCATCAGGTGATTTCAATCCTATTCATACAGTAGTTCCTTTTGCAGAGAAAGTAGGTTTAGGTGGTGTCATCGCACATGGAATGCTAATTATGGGGTTTGTAGGACAAGCAATCGGAACTTGGTTCCCAAAGAAGGAACTGCTAGAGTTTTCAGTCCGTTTCAAAGCGATGACTAGGCCTGGAGAAAGCATAACAATTATGGGTGAAATAATTGGCGAGGAAGATGACCAATGGGTGTGTGTTGCTTCTGCCAAAAATGGGGAAGAAGTAAAAGTGTCAGCTGAGTTTCGTGTTGAAAAAAATTAACTTGATAAATGACAGCGTTCAAAAAGGAGGAAATACATTGGAATCGTGTATTAAATATGAACTGAATAATAATGTTGCTATTTTATCTCTTAATAATCCAAAAGAACTGAATGCAATGACGCTTGAAATGCGGGAAAAACTATTGGAACTTTTACAAGAATGTGAGAAGTCACCGGAAGTGAAGGTCATAATTTTGAAAGGAGAAAACGGTAATTTCTGTTCTGGTAGTAGTGTTAAGGGGATGGGGAATCGAACCATTCTAGGAACCTTTAATCATATGAAATTGTTTAGCGGAGTAATTTCAAAAATTTATAACATGGATAAAATCGTTATTTCCATGGTAGAAGGCTATGCAGTTGGTGCCGGATTTAGTTTAGCTTTAGCAGCAGACATTGTCTACGCGTCAGATGATGCTAAGTTTGGACTTGCTTTCAATAAACTTGGGCTTATACCAGACTGTGGATTAAATTATTTTCTTCCCCAATTAGTTGGACCGTATAAAGCTAAAGAATGGATTTTGAGTGGATCCATGATTTTGGTGGAAGAGGCAAAAGAAAACCGTATTGTGAATGATATTATTCCAAAAGAGAAGCTATTTTCGACTGTAATTGAAAAAGCGGAACAATTTGCTTCAGGGCCTTTCTATACGAATATATTTACGAAAGAAATCATCAATAAATCGAGTCAACGAACTTTGGAAGAAACATTGGAAGCAGAACGCTATTCGCAAACAATTCTACAGCAAACGGAAGATCACAAAGAAGGGATAAATGCTTTCAGAAATAAACAAAAACCTGTTTTTGTAGGGAGATAGGGAAATTTATTTTTAAAACGTTTAGCAATATTATGTAATCCATTAATTGGAGAGTAGTATTGATCAAATTATTCGGAGAGTAGGTCTTATTATATGAATCTAGCAAATAAGGTTGCGATTGTAACGGGTAGTGGACAAGGAATTGGAAGAGATACAGCATTGACTCTTGCAAAACATGGTGCAGATATTATGGTAGCCGATATGAACTTGGAKGCCGCGGACAGTGTTGTGAAAGAGATTGAAAAGCTGGGAAGAAAGGCGATTGCCTGCAAAGTAAATGTTAGCAATAAGGATGATGTATACCAATTGGTTAATAAGACTATTGAAATATTTGGAGATTTGGACATTCTAGTAAACAATGCTGGAATTACTCGTGACGCGATGATGCATAAAATGACCGAAGAGCACTTCGATCAAGTTATTCAAGTGCACATGAAAGGGACATTTTTATGTATGCAAGCAGCTTCTTTGCATATGAGAAAAAAAAGAAAAGGTAAAATTGTAAACATCTCCTCAATATCAGGAAAGATTGGAAATATGGGACAAGTGAATTATGCAGGAGCAAAGGCAGGAATTGTAGCAATGACAAAGGTTGCTGCAAGAGAGTCTGCTAGATATCAAATAAACGTCAATGCAATTCAACCGGGTTTTATAGACTCTGAGATGACACGCGCCATGCCAGAGGATGTGCGACAAGCAAGGATATTAGAAATTCCATTACAAAGACCGGGGCAGCCTGAAGATGTTGCAAATGCAGTTGTATTCCTTTGCTCAGAATACTCAAATTACATTACTGGTACTGTTATCGAGGTTGCCGGTGGCCGATCAATGTAGCATTACCATTCCAATTAATTTATGAAAGCAACCTGAATTAGTAATAATGAAGAATATTAGTACGGGAGAATATAACATATGAATCGAAGGGGCGGAATTCAATGTTGAAAAACAAATTGGGAATATTGTTACTATTAATTTTCACATTAATAATAGGAGCTTGTGGAAACTCAGCAGCTAGCGGTGAAGGAAGTGTAAAAGGGACTTCAACTAAAGATGGATCAATAGAAGGTTTAGCTGATCAAATGGTTTGGAGTGTATATGATGTAGGCTCGGGAGGATATATAGAATCTACCGCTATTGCAGATGGAATGGCAAAAAAATATGGTACGCAAATCCGCCTTTTACCATCTTCAAGTGGTGTAGGAAGAATGCAACCAATGAAAAACGGTATGGCGGAAACTGGACGTTTGGGTGATGAATACCAATTTGCGTTTGAGGGCAATTATGAATTTGCTACTAAGGCATGGGGTCCACAAGATATGAGAGTCGTTTGGGCACCTTTCAGCTATCTCGGATTTGTTGGTCTAGAAAAATCCGGTATTGAAACAATTGCAGATTTAAAAGGCAAGAAAGTACCTTTTATTACAGGGAACATGTCAGTGAATCTAAAAGCTGAAGCTGCGTTAGCATTTGCTAATTTAACTTGGGATGACGTGGAGAAAGTTGAGTTGTCGAGTTATGGTGGTCAAGCTGATGCATTAAAAAATGGACAAATTGAAGTTATATTCATGAATCCAACAGCATCAGTATTACTAGAATTAGAAAGTATGGAACCAATAAAATGGATTCAAATGGCTGAGAATGATAAGGAAGGTTGGGAACGTGTTCAGAAAATCGCTCCATGGGTAGTTCCTAGTCCGATGGAAAATGGTGCGGGCATGACGAAGGAAAACCCAGTAACAATTATGGGTTATGGTTATCCTGTAGTTTCATATGCAGACCAAAGTGCGGAGAGCATATATGCATATGTAAAAGCAATGGATGAAACATTTGATGATTGGGTTGGAGCTGCGGCTAATCTTCATAACTGGGGCAAAGATAGTATTCTAGTAGAACCTTTCGGAGTACCGGTACATGAAGGAACCATTAAGTTTCTAGAAGAGCAAGGATTATGGACTGAAGAGTATCAAACTAAAAACGAGGAGTTAATCGAGCGATCTAAGAAATTGAAAGAGGCTTGGGATCAAACAGTCGAAAAGGCAAAGCAAGAAAGTATTAGTGAAAAAGATTTTCCGGAATATTGGATGAAAATGAAGAGCGAACTAGTTAAATAAATTTGAGATTATGCATCGAAGGTAAAACTTCGGTGCGTATTACTAAAAAGAAAGCGGTGTAGAAAATGAAGCCTAGAATTACAAAGTTTTGGGGCGGTATAGTTACCGTACTAACCGTGTTAGGTATATTAATAACCGTAAACCAATTATTTTACCTTGGGATATTTGGCATTAAACCAATTAATTCAGCTTATCTATATTTTCTCATAGCAATGTTCATGCCCATCGCCTTTATTCTTCATCCATTTAGCAAAAAGATGGAGAATAAAAGTGTTCGATGGTATGACGTCTTATTGGTTGTTCTTTCATTTGGAATTCCGCTTTATATGGGAGTAAACGCACAAAGAATTATTAGTGAGGGATGGGAGTATATTTCACCTGCTTTGGCCACAGTATTTAGTGTTGTTTTTTGGTTTATTATACTTGAAGCACTTCGTCGTGTAGCTGGTCTTCCAATTATKATAATTAGTGCAGCTTTTTCTTTTTATCCTTTGATTTCAGGTTCTGTTCCCATTGGATTCTTGTCGGGACAGTCTTTTGATTTTCTTACAACAGCAAGAAATCATGTAATGAGTACGAATAGCGTTATCGGTATCCCATTTGACACGGTTGGATCATTATTGATTGGTTTCATGCTATTTGGTGTTGTTTTGACGGCTTCTGGTGGAGGGGATTTTTTCTTCAACCTAGCGCAATCTCTTTTTGGTAGGTATCGTGGGGGTCCAGCGAAAGTAGCTGTAATTAGTAGTGCTTTTTTCGGAATGTTAAGCGGGAGTGCCATTTCAAATACAATTACAACAGGTGCGATGACAATTCCTTCCATGAAAAAGGCAGGCTATCCAGCTCATTATGCAGGGGCTATTGAAGCAACCGCATCAACTGGTGGAACAATCACCCCACCAATCATGGGGTCAGCTGCTTTTATTATGGCGTCATTCATAGGTGTTCCATATGTGGAAATCGCTATGGCAGCGGCAATCCCTGCTTTCCTTTACTTTTTTGCCCTTCTGATCCAAGCGGATGGATATGCAGCAAAAAACAAATTAAAAGGAATTCCGAAATCAAACCTGCCTTCTTTCGCGTCAACCTTAAAGCAAGGATGGCCATTTCTAATCGCATTAGTTTTGCTGACTTACTTGTTAGTGGTAATGCGAAACGAAGGTCAGGCACCATTCTATGTAAGTATTCTTCTTTTTGCACTTGCTATGATTAAGAAAGAAACACGTTTTAATATGAAGAAACTATATAGCCTGGCATTGGATGCGGGTAAAATACTTTCAGAATTAACATGCTTAATTGCGGGAATTGGCTTTATCGTTGGCGCATTATCAATTACTGGTGTTTCATTTTCGTTCGCTAGGGAACTAGTTTCTGTAGCTGGCGATAATATGTTCTTGATATTAGTGGCAGGTGCGATAACTAGTTTTATCCTTGGAATGGGTATGACAGTTTCGGCAGTGTATATTTTCCTTGCAGTGGTAATGGCTCCAGCATTGGTACAGTTCGGGATTGACCCAGTTGCTGCTCACTTATTTGTTTTGTATTGGGCTACAGTTTCCTATATTACACCACCAGTGGCACTTGCTTCTTTCGCAGCAGCAGGGATTGCGGATGCAAATCCGATGAAGACAGGGTTTACATCAGTCCGACTGGGTATTGTCACTTTTATTGTTCCATTCATCATAGTATACAATCCTGCATTAATAGGTCGAGCTTCTTTACCGGAAGTAATTATGGTTGTGGGAACTGCGATAATAGGAATATTCTTACTTTCATCAGCCTTGGAAGGTTACGTTTTATGGGCGGGAGATATTAGAAGCAAAGTGCTTCGAATTGTTTTAGGACTGACTTCTTTATTAATTATTGCCCCATTCCTTCTTTCGAGCTTAATAGGAATTGGTATATCGATAATTCTACTAATGGCAATTCGAATGAGTAATAAGAGCGCACTCCAATCCAAAGAGATAGCTACTTAAAGTTAACCAACCTGTGAATGTAATAGTTTAATAATATCTGTTAAACAAAGGAGGATTTATTTATGTCTACTAGAGAATTAAAAGATTTTTTTCATCCTAAATCAATTGCAATTATAGGTGCTTCTGCAGACTTTACAACAATTAGTGGAAAACCTATGAAAAATCTAATTCATAGTAATTTTAAGGGGGAAATTTTTCCTGTAAATCCAAGATACGATGCAATTGAAGGATATAAATGTTTTGACAGTATTTTAGATATTCCGGGAAAAGTGGATTTGGCAATGATTGCAGTTTCCGCTTCCCGTTTAATCTCCATAATGAACGAATGTATTTCAAAAAATGTCAAAAATATCTTGCTTTTCAGTTCTGGCTTTGCCGAAATTGGGGAAAGCGGAAAAGAGATTCAGAATGAAGTAGCGAAGATGGCGCAAGAGAATGATATTCGTATAATTGGGCCCAATAGTGTCGGGTGTTTAAATGTAAAGGACGGTATTCCAATGGGGTTTGCGACTTCAATGGAGGCTGAAAATGGGTTTGTCAGAGGAAACATTGGACTTGCTTCACAGAGCGGAGCACTTGGGTTTTCCGTCTTTGGTTTAGCTCAAGAAGAAAACCTTGGGTTCACATATGTGATAAATACCGGGAACGAAATGGATGTTTCCACCGTGGATTCAATCGAATTCATGCTCGAAGATGATGAAACTACGGTAATTGCGGCCTATATGGAAGGAATCCCTAATGGGCAACATCTAATAACGGTAGCAAAACGTGCAAAACTATTGAAAAAACCATTGATTATCCTCAAGGCAGGTAAGTCTGCAATTGGGAAGGAAGCAGCTTCGTCCCATACAGCTTCATTGGCGGGATCGGAAGAAATGTTCCAAGTAATCGCTAAACAATACGGCATTATTACTGTTAAAGACATTGACGAAATGATTGATGTCATGAAGATTGTCTCCAGAAGAAAATGGGCAAATGGCAGGAAAGTTGTAACGATTTCAAACTCTGGAGCGGCAGGAATTGCGATGGCTGATTTCAGTGAGGAGTTTGGTTTAATTCTGGAACCATTGCAAGGAGAAACGAAAGAAAAAATTGATGCCACAATCCCCTCTTATGGTTCAGCATTGAACCCAATTGATGTTACGGCACAAGCATTAAAAGAGCAGCATATTTTAACTGAAACAGTAGAAACTTTGGTGAAAGATGACAATACCGATATTATAGTTATTCAAACTACCTTTGGTGGAGTGTTAGGTGAACAGATTTGCAGAAAAATTGTAGAAATTGATAAACGGGAAGAAAAGCCGATTATCGTAACAGTAACAGGAACCGAAGAATTGACTGGTAAAGGTAGGCAGGTTTTACGAGAAAATGGTGTTCCGGTTTATAAAACGACTTATGATACAATGTTGGCCGTTAAACACTTGGCGGAGCTTTCTGAATTTTATCAGAAAGAGACAAATTTAAGTAGTCCCGTTACTCATGCTTACAAGCTAGAGAATGAGCAAGCTAAAACTCGAGTTTGGACCGAAGTTGAGTCAAAAATTCTCTTGAAACAACTGGATATCAGAGTTCCTGGAAACACTGAAATCCAATCGGTTGGACAGATAGATAGTTATGTGAAGGGACTTAAATTTCCACTGGTTGCGAAAATTATATCCAAAGATATTTTGCATAAGACAGATGCTGGTGGCGTCAAATTAGGTATTCAGAATATTGACGAAGCCAAGCAAGCTTTTATGGACATAATGGAAGCGGGTAAAAATTATAACCCTAACGCACATATCCAAGGTGTATTACTTGAAGAGATGTTAGATAAAAATGGAGTTGAAATGTTCATAGGAGTAAAGAGTGATCAGCAATTTGGTAGTTTCCTAGTTTGCGGTTTAGGCGGAATATTTATTGAAGTCTTAAAAGACATTTCGATACGTCACATTCCGATTACAAATGAAGAAGCAAATACGATGGTGAAGGAATTAAAAGGATATCCTATGCTATTAGGAACGCGTGGACAAAAAAGATTTGATATAGAGGAATTTGTTGGTGCGCTCGTCAAAATTTCCGATTATGTCGACCAGCAAAACGGAACATTGAAGGAAATGGATATTAATCCGGTCGTTGTGCTGAAAGAAGGAGAAGGGATAATCGCGCTTGATGGATTATTTGTTTGGGACGAAGTGGAATCTGCATACTTGGTATCAAATCAATAAGGAGTGAAAAGCTTTGATGAAAACAGATACAGACTACTTGGAATGGTTAAAAAACCATTTTGAGAGTTCTCCCTATTGGAAGAATCTTGGCATCACCTTTCATTCCTTGGTTCAAGGTGATGTATGTGTAAAACTCGTTGTAACAGAAAAAGTCTTGAATAATAATAATACGCTTCATGGTGGTGCAATTGTTTCTTTATTGGATGTAGCCATTTCCTCAACATTGCGCTCTTTACAACCGGACCTAGTTACTACAGTATCACTTACTACAAATTTCATTAACCCAGTAATTTTAGGGAAAACAGTTTATGCCACAGCTAATGTTGTTAGTTCTAAAAGTAGAATACAATACGTGGAATCAGAGGTTTTGGATGAAGAAGGTCTTATAATTGCAAATGCTGTTGGTATTTTTTCACTTTTAAAAAAGAAAGAAGAAAATTGAACTAAACACATGGGAGGTAGTAATTTTGAACTTTGAATTATCTGAAGATATAAAGAATATAACCAGAACTGTACGTGATTTTGTATACAATGAGGTAGATCCTCTTGCTAATCAAATTGAGCTAGATGACGAGATTCCTAAGTCCATTATGGATAAAAGCAAGGAACTTGGCCTATTTGGTTTAAGTATTCCTGCAGAATACGGGGGACTCGGAATTGGCATGGTAGGGAAATGTGCTATTTTTGAAGAACTGGGTAAGACAGCGAATGGTTATACAACCGTTATTGGAGGCCACACAGGAATAGGTACTGTTGGAATTGTTGAAATGGGAACTGAGGAACAAAAAAGAAAGTATTTACCCAAAATGGCTTCAGGAGAATTTATCGGTGCGTTTGCCTTAACCGAACCTAGTGCTGGTTCCGATGCTTCAAACCTTAAAACAGTGGCAGTACGTCATGGAGATAAATATATCTTAAATGGTTCAAAACATTATATTACCAACGCTCCCATTGCCAGTATTTTCACGGTTATGGCTGTAACGGATAGTGGCAAAGGAGCTAAAGGTATTACATCATTCATTATAAATAAAGATAATCCTGGATTAAAAATCGGGAAGAATGAAGCGAAAATGGGTCTGCGAGGTGCACATTCAGTGGAGCTATTCTTCGAAAATTGTGAAGTACCGATTGAAGATGTATTAGGTGAAGAGGGCATGGGGTATGTGAATGCCTTGAAAATTCTTGCAAATGGTAGAGCAGGGCTTGCTGCACGAAATCTCGGATCATGTGTAAGGTTATTAGAACTTTCTGTTGACTTTGCAATGGAACGAGTTCAATTTGGTAAACCCATTTTCGAACAGCAAGTAATCCAACATTACTTGGCAGAAATGGATTTAGAAATTGAAACTCTTCGTAGTTTGACTTATAGAGTAGCTTGGATGGTTGATCAAGGAATGAATGTTATTAAAGAAGCTTCTATGGCTAAACTGCTTGGTTCAGAAGTATATGGAAGAATTGCGGATAAAGCCGTTCAAATTCATGGTGGTCTTGGATACATGCAGTCATATCCAATAGAGCGATTTTATCGAGATGCAAGAATAACAAGAATTTATGAAGGAACTTCAGAAATCCAAAAAAATATCATTGCTGGGCAATTACGAAAAAAATATAATTCCAAAATAGAGTTAGTGACCGTCTAATATCAAACCAAACTAGGAGGAATAAAGATGAAATTTGAAACAAAAGTGGGTATTTCACATACGGATAAGATTTTTGTACATGGATATGACCTTGTTGAGGACTTGATGGGGTCAATTACACTTGCTGATATGGCGTTTCTAGGTGCTAAACATAGGAAACCAACCGAAAATGAATCAAGAATGTTGAATGCAGTAATGGTCGCAATTTGCGAACATGGTTTTACACCAAGCTCAATCTCCACAAGACTGACGTACTTGGGAGCACCAGAAGCAGTTCAAGCAGCAGTAGCAGCAGGGTTATTGGGTGCTGGTTCGGTATATTTAGGGGCAATGGAACAAGTTGCAGAAATGTTAGAAAAGGGCTTCCAGAAACATGGAGAAGATAAAAGTGCTAGCGAACTTGCCGCTTTAATATTGGCCGATCGTGCTGAGCAGGGTCTTCAATTACCGGGATTTGGACATCCAATCCATAAACCGGTTGATCCAAGAACGATAAAATTATTCGAACTCGCAAAAGAACTTGGTTTTTATAAGAAAAATTCGGAAGTAATAAACGAAATTAGTAAACAGTTCAATGCTAGTAAAGGGAAGTCAATCACTTTAAATGCAGTTGGAGCAATAGGTGCCGTTCTTGCAGATATGGATTTCGATCATCGTGTAATGAAATCTTTTGCTGTAGCGGCTAGAGCTGTTGGTTTGGTTGCCCATATTGTAGAAGAAATTGAGATGGGTAGGAAAGATAGTGTTGGTCAAAAACTATTTGATTTCATTGAGGAGAATACAGATTATACTGTAAAGCTGGCTAGTAAAGTTTGATGTCTTAACCTTGAAACAGGGATGAATGACAGAGGTAGAATAGTGGAAATAACAAAAATTAAGTGCCATGTTTAAAATAGTTGAACTAAATTCATTGATTGGCTTAATTAAAGATGATAATGGGAACTGTTAGATACCAAGAAGCTTGGTGAAAAATTAAGAATTATTTCTGTGGATTTACTGGGATTCATCCCTAAGTCTCTTGTGAATTTGTATTTTGCTGTATAGAGCTTTTTCATTTATATAAAAGATAATTTTACTAAAATGGAGGTATGCTCAATGTCGGTGACTTCATTACTAAAAAATGAATTTGTTGGAAAAATGCCTGATACAACAGGGCTTAATTATTTTGATGTAGATCAAAACTTAATATTTCTGTTAAAACGGTATCTTTCTGATGAAGACTTTAATCGTGCAAAACCGCTGCTTGCTGAGTTGGGGGAAATCGCTGGAAATAAACTCGATCAACTATCTCGTACAGCAGATAAAAATGCTCCGAAACTGCAATCTTATGATGCAAAAGGAAATCGGATTGATAAAATTGAGTTTCATCCTTCTTACCATGAAATGGAACATTTGGGGTACAGTAAATTCAGTATGGTGGCTATGTCACATAAATCTGGTGTAATGGGATGGCCAGAAGAATTTCCTTATGTTTTAAAATATGCGTTCTGGTACTTATTTGCTCAAGCAGAGTTTGGATTGCTTTGCCCGATGAGTATGACGGATTCAGCAGCACGAGTATTGGAAAAATACGCAAGTGAGGAAATGAAACAAAAATACCTTCCTCACCTTACGAGTACAGATATTGATGAACTATGGACCGGAGCTCAGTTTATGACTGAGAAGCAGGGAGGTTCCGACGTTGGTGCGAATACAATGAAAGCCAAAAAGGTAGGGAATCATTGGGAACTATGGGGAGATAAATGGTTTTGTTCAAATCCTTCTGCAGACATTGCACTAGTTTTGGCAAGACCGGAAAACACCCCAGTTGGAACAAAAGGTCTTGGTATGTTTTTAGTACCTCGAAAGTTAGAAGATAATACATTGAATCGATATCGAATTAATCGTTTAAAAGATAAAATGGGTACACTAAGTATGGCTTCAGGCGAAATAAGCTTTGAAGGTGCAGTCGGATATGAGGTAGGAGATATAAAAAATGGGTTTAGGCAAATGATGGCAATGGTAAACTCATCACGTCTCTCAAATGCAGTTCGGTCAACAGGAATGATTAGACGAAGTTATTTGGAAGCGCTGGAATATGCTCGTGGTCGCTCTTCTTTCGGAAGTAACTTGTCTGAATTCCCATTGATGAGAGAAACTCTCTTTGAACTTCTACTGGATAGTGAGACAACTACATCCATCGTTTTGCATACTGCCGAGATATATTCCAAAGCCGATAAGGACTCTGAAAAGAACCAAGCTCTATTGCGCATATTAACACCATTACTAAAGGGATATATATGTAAAAGGGCAAGGTATTTAACGGCTGAAGCAATGGAGGTAAGAGGGGGAAACGGGTACATTGAAGACTGGGTAAATTCGAAACTAGTCCGCGATGCCCATGTAGGCTCTATTTGGGAAGGCACGACAAATATATTGGCATTGGATGTATTAAGATCTTTAACAAAAGATAAAGTTGGGGATATCTTCTTTAATGATATCTTTGGACGTCTCGCGAATGTTAATAACCCTTTTTCAAAGCGAGTGGGAAAACAGTTGCGTTCGATTGCTGGTAACATCCAAGAACAAACTAAACGAATTGTTAAGATAGAAGGCTCAGAACGTGAGTTGCATGCTAAAAAAATAATGAATCGTATGTATCATATTTACGCAGCCAGTTTGTTACTTGAAGAAGCAGATTTTGAAGTTACCAACCAAAAAAGTTACCGAAAACTATTTTTGGCTATTCAGTACTTATGCCGTTATTTCCTTTCAAACGGTTTTGACGATGCATATTCGGTAGACAAGTCTCTACTAGATTCTTTTGATAAGATTGTTAACTGGGAACCAATATCGCAACATGTGATAGAAACATTATTAAATGAAATAGAATTCGTTTAATATAACTAGAATCCTATAATTTTGGACCCTGTATTTATACTAGGGTCTTTATTTTATATAAGGGGACTATTACTAATGCTTAATTAATGCTTTAAGGGATTTAACGTATTTAGAAAAAATTTTTCACTAAAAATGACTAAGGAGCTACTATTCGAATGCCAAAAAAAACGATTGCCACTATTAAAGATTCTTTAAAGATGCCGATTATACTGGCCCCAATGTTTTTGATTTCAAACCCCAATATGGTTATTAAAGCTTGCAGCGCGGGGATTGTGGGTTCATTTCCCGCATTGAATGCCCGAACAAACGAAATTTTAGAAGAGTGGATGATTCAGATTACAGATGAATTAGAAGCTTTAAAGATGAAAAAGCCAAATGAAAAGATAGCTCCATGGGCAGTTAATTTTATTTGCCATCGTACTAACAAAAGATATACTGAAGACCTGAAACTATTAAAAAAATATGAGCCGCCGATTGTCATTACTTCGTTGGGGGATCCGAGTCCAGTGGTGGAGGTTGTACACGAATATGGAGGTATAGTTTTATCGGATGTGATTAATATTAAGTTTGCTAAAAAAGCAATAGAAAAGGGAAGCGATGGATTGATTCTCGTTTCTAACGGAGCGGGCGGACATGCTGGAACCTTAAATCCAATTTCCTTTATCCATGAGGTAAAGGAGTTTTGGGATGGACCTATTATCTTGGCTGGAGGAGTCTCAACAGGGCAAGATATTCTCGCAGCTGAAGTATTGGGAGCAGATCTTGTATATATGGGATCCAGGTTCATTGCTACTGAAGAAAGTTTAGCGGTGGATGAATATAAAGGAATGGTTATTCATTCGACAATTGAAGATGTCTTATACACCGATGTGTTCAGCGGTATTCATGCGAATTATCTTATTCCAAGTATTAAAAAAGCGGGACTAGACCCTAGTAATCTAAAAGATAAGAATGAGATGGATTTTTCTACTAGAAGTAATAACAATCATATTAAAGCTTGGAAGGATATATGGGGGGCCGGACAAGGAATTGGTTCGATAAAAAAAATTCAATCGGTTGCAGAAATAATTGAAGAACTTCAAATGTCATATTATGCTGCAATAAAAGCAGTAGCGTATGACAAAAGGGCATTAAATAACTTACGTTTTTAAAAGTATATGAAAGCAATATCAAAAAAGGCGTTTCATATCCGAATATGAAACGTCTTTTTTGATTGGCGCTTCCCTAATCACCAAAATTCGACATTACAAAATAAGTAAATATAACTAGATTATTCACCAACTAATACAAATTCCTACTGAAAAGCTGGCTTGTCGACTTTTCAGTAGGATTCTCTTTTTCATATGAAATTAACTCATGTAAAAAAAATGGTTCTATAATATTTGTTGGGGTTTTCCTACAATTGTGCATAAAAAAATGCACGTAACTTCTGTTTCTTTTATACTTGAATTGTCGAGAAACAAGTATGAAAAGGAGCTACGTACAAATGCATTTTAACATGAATATCCCAGGAT